>JAYVCD010000016.1:0-8613 GCA_043750125.1 Archangiaceae bacterium
GATTCCGCGGGCGTGGGCGAACGCGACGGCGTCACAGACGCGCACCAGCACGTCGAGCGCGGTGAACAGGCCTTCGATGTTCGCCCCCTCATTGGCTTCGAGCAGCTGTTGAAGGCTCTGCCCCTGCAGCAGCTTCATCGTGAAGCAGGTCGAGCTCTTCTTGTCAGAAGCCAGCGCATAGACGGCTGGAATGTTGGGGTGGTCGAGCTGCGCGGTGATGCGCGCTTCCTCGACGAAGCGCTCGAGCGCGAGGTCTTCTTTGGCAAGCTCCGGACGCAGCACCTTGAAGGCCACTTCCCGACCCAGGCTGTCGTCTCGAACCCGGTGGACGAAGGACATTCCCCCCGAGCCCAGCAGGCCGAGGTCGACCACGTTCCACCCCTCGGGGATCAAGCTCTTCTTTCCGATTCCGAACATGGCGGCAGGCCCGGCGTGGACGATACTGCCGAAGTGAGCAGCCCGCGTTCAGCCCGAATTTTGATCCTCGATACGCCTCTAGCACGACAGGCCGCCGTCAGCTTTTCCACCGCCGGGCTCGAGGCCGAGCTCGTCGCAGGAGCCGACCTGTCGGCAAGGATGAAGGGCCAGCTTCCCCACCTGGTCTGGATTCACGCCGACGTGGGGGGCCGTGAGTGACCTCACTGCTGACGATGCAACAGCAGGGCGACGCGATGCTTCGCGAAGCGCAGAAATTGGAAGTCAATAGCGAGCTGTACCGCCTCTACGCCACCGTCGGGCCCCCTGCGTGGCAGCCGATCGCGAAGGCGCTGTGTGAAGAGCGCCTGCTTCCCCGCGACGTGATGAGCCGTCTCGAAGTGTCACCGCAAGAGATGGGCGCGGTGCTTAAGGACTAGATTCGCCGGCGCGCAATCTCGGTCAGTACCTCGGCGGCGACGTGCCCCGGGATCTCGTATTCCGCAGGTCCGGGCTTGCCGGTGCCGACGATGAACAGGTGATTGGCGCCGGGGATCTCGATCAGGGTCGCTTGTTTCATTCCGGTGCGGCCCTTCTTCCAGGCGGCGAAGTCTTCGGCGATCACCTGATAGTCGCGCGTGCCCTACAGCACCAACAGCAGAATGTTCAGCTCGTGGGCGACCGCGACCCGTCTCGGGAAGCCCAGTCGCGCCAGTACGCCACCGGCGCGCCGAGCAGCGCCTCTTGCAGCGTTTGCGTCCGCTCGACCTTGGTTGACGAAATGTTGATTCTGATGTCAATGTCCGCGCGTTTTAAAAAGTCCACGGAGAATCAGATGAGCAACGAGCTTCGCTTCGACGGAAAAGTGGCCCTGGTGACCGGCGCGGGCAACGGCCTGGGGCGCACCCACGCGCTGCTGTTGGCGGCCCGCGGCGCGAAGGTGGTCGTCAATGATCTCGGAGGCACCGCGACCGGCGGAGGCAAGAGCAGCGCGGCGGCCGACAAAGTGGTGGCTGAAATCAAGGCGGCCGGCGGCGAAGCGGTGGCCAACTACGACTCGGTCGAGGACGGGGCGAAGATCGTCCAGACCGCGCTCGACACCTTCAAGCGCATCGACATCGTGGTGAACAACGCGGGCATCCTTCGCGACACCACGTTCCACAAGATGACCCAGGAAGATTGGGACCTGATCTACCGCGTTCACACCCTGGGCAGCTTTCGGGTCACCCACGCCGCGTGGCCGCTGATGCGGGACCAGGGCTCCGGCCGGATCATCTTCACCGCGTCGGCCGCCGGGATCTACGGCAACTTCGGCCAGGCCAACTACGCAATGGCGAAGCTGGGGTTGGTCGGCTTGTCGAACACCCTCGCGCTCGAAGGCGCGAAGAAGAACGTGCACTCGAATGTGATCGCTCCTTTGGCCGGCTCGCGGCTGACCGAGACGGTGCTTCCCAAAGAGCTGGTCGATCAGCTCAAGCCCGAGCTCGTCAGCCCGCTGGTGGCCTGGCTGGCGCACGAGCGCTGTGAAGAGAACGGAGGCCTGTTCGAAGTGGGCGGCGGCTTCATGGGCAAGCTGCGCTGGGAACGCACCGAAGGAAAGAGCTTCCCGGTGGGGCGCCCGCTGACTCCCGATGCGGTCGCGGCGGCGTGGGGCGAGGTCACCGACTTCTCGAAAGCGACTCACCCGAGCAACGTCAACGAGGCGCTCGGTCCGGCGATCGAAAACCTCTCGAAGAAGAGCAAAGGGGGCAACGAGTTCATCGATGTCGACAAGGCGCTGGGCTTCGAGATGAAGCCGCTGTTGACCCAGTACACCGAGCGGGACCTGGCGCTGTACGCGTTGGGCATCGGCGCGGCGCAGAACCCGCTGGACCCTTCCGATCTGAAGCACGTGTACGAGATGGGCGATGGGTTCGTCGGGCTGCCCACCTACGCGGTGATTCAGCCGATCAACGCGATCCTCAAGCAGGCGAGCGAAGGGGAAACGGCTCCGGGCCTCAACTACGGGCTCGACCGGATTCTTCATGGCGAGCAGTACACCGAGGTCTTCCGACCGCTTCCTTCGAACGCGAAGCTGCGCCACCACGCGAAGGTCAAAGACATCTTCGACAAGGGCAAGGGCGCGGTGGTCGTCACCGAGATCCGCACCTTCGACGCGGACACCAACGAAGAGCTCTTTCGCAACGACGTGACGATGTTCGTCCGCGGAGCGGGAGGTTGGGGTGGAGATCGCGGGCCTTCGAGCGACGTGAACACTCCTCCGGATCGCCCGCCCGATGCGGTGGTGACCGAGAAGACGGCCCCGAACCAGGCGCTGCTGTACCGACTGTCGGGCGATTGGAATCCGCTTCACGTCGACCCCGATTTCGCCAAGGCGTTCGGCTTCGAGAAGCCGATTCTTCACGGTCTGTGCACCTTCGGCTTCGCTGGCCGCCACGTCATCAACGCGATGGCCAAGGGCGACGCCCGCTTGTTCAAGAGCATCAAGGTCCGGTTTGCCGACTCGGTGTTTCCGGGCGAGAGCTTGAAGACCGAGATGTGGAAGGACGGAGATCTGCGGGTCGTGTTCCGCTGCACCGCGGTCGAGCGCAACAAGGTGGTGATCAGCAACGCGGCCGTCGAGTTCTTCAAGGAAGTCCCCAAGGCTCCGAGGGTGGTCGCAGCCCCTGCGGTTCCGGCTGTGGCTGCGGCCGCGAGTCCGGCCCCGGCGGTTGCGGCGGCGGGCGGCGCAATCTCGACCGCGGCGGTGTTCGACACCATTCGGGCCTACGTCGAGCAGACCCCCGACCTGGTCGGGAAAGTCGGCTTCGTCTTTCACTTCAAGATCCTGGCCCCGGACACCACCTGGACGGTGGACCTGAAGAACGGAAAAGGCCTGGTCCAGCCCGGACTCGAGGGAAAGCCGGACTGCACGCTCGAGATTACCGATGCCGATTGGCAGGCGATGACCAGCGGAAAGGCCGACGCGCAGAAGCTCTACTTCGGCGGGAAGCTGAAGATCTCGGGCAACGTGATGGCCAGCCAGAAGCTCGAGTTCTTGAAGAAGATCGACCCCACGAAGCTCAAACCGGCACAGCCCCAAAGGGGTGGGGCCAGCGCGCCTTCTGCGGTGAAAGCGCCGGCCGCGTCGAGTGGAACGGGCCGATCGAAAGAGATCTTCAAGGCGCTCACCGAACGCATCGCGAAGACCCCCAGCCTGGTGGCCGAGGTCGGCGCGGTGCTGCAGTTCAAGGTCAAGTCCCCCGACGGCGCGTGGGTCGTCAACTTGAAGGACGCCAGGGGAAGCGTGACCGAAGGGCTCGACCCGAAGGCGAACGCCACTTTCACCGTTTCAGACGAAGACCTGACTGAGCTGGCCACCACGGGCGCGGCCAAAGAGCTCTACATGGCCGGCAAGCTGCGCGTCGATGGTGACGCGAAGGTTGCCCATCGACTCGCATTCTTCAAAGCGCTGATCTGAGAGAGGACGACAAATCATGGGACGCAAAGTGAATGTGATCGGCGTGGGAATGGTGAAGTTCGCGAAGCCCGGCGCCTCGGACGAGTACGACGTGATGGCGGCCGCCGCGACGAAGACGGCGATCAGCGACGCGAAGATCGACCCCAAACAGATCGAGCAGGCGTTCGTCGGCTACGTCTACGGCGACAGCACCTGCGGTCAGCGCGCGGTCTACGCCGGAGTCGGACTCAACGGGATTCCGGTCGTCAACGTGAACAACAACTGCTCGACCGGCAGCAGCGCGATGTTCCTCGCGCGGCAGGCGATCGAGGCCGGAGCAGAGTGCGTGCTCGCACTGGGTTTCGAGAAGATGGAAAAGGGCGCGCTCGGCTCGAAGTTCGATGACCGCACCAACCCGCTCGAGAAATTCGTCGAGGTGATGGCCCGGGTGCAGGGCTTCAACCAGGCGCCTCCCGCGGCCCAGATGTTCGGGGGAGCAGGCCGCGAGTACCGATGGAAATACGGTACGAAGCGAGAGACGTTCGCGAAGATCTCAGAGAAGTCGCGCAAGCACGCCGGCAAGAATCCGTACGCCTTGTTCAACCAGCCGCTGACCGTCGAGCAGGTCCTCGCATCGGAAGAGGTGTTTGATCCCCTCACCCGCTTTCAGTGCTGCCCGCCCACTTGCGGAGCGGCCGCGGCGATCTTCTGCAGCGACGACTTCGCCAAGAAGCTCGGCATCAGCAAGCCGGTCTACATCGCGGCCCAGGCGATGACGACCGACTTCCCGACCAGCTTCGAGGACTCGATGATCAAGATGGTCGGGTTCGACATGGCGAAGGCCTGCGCGAAGCAGGTCTACGAGAAGAGCGGAATCGGCCCGGAAGACGTAGACGTCATCGAGCTGCACGACTGCTTCACCACCAACGAACTGCTGACGTACGAGGCGATCGGCCTGTGCAAGGAAGGCGAGGCCGAGAAGTTCATCGAAGCGGGCGACAACACCTACGGGGGGAAGTTCGTCACCAACCCTTCCGGAGGTCTGCTCAGCAAGGGCCACCCGCTCGGAGCCACCGGCCTGGCCCAGTGCACCGAGCTGGTGTGGCAGCTGCGAGGTCAGGCCGAAGCCCGCCAGGTCCCCAATGCGAAGATTGCGCTCCAGCACAACCTGGGGCTCGGCGGCGCCTGCGTGATGACGATGTACCGACGCGAGTAGTCAGGATCCAGGACGACGTCGCGAGTCCGCCGAAAAACAGTCTGAGCCGGTTTTCCGCCCTCGGGGCTCTTCTCCTCGAGGGCCGGAATGACAAAGGAAAACCGAATGAAATCGAAAGCATTGGGGATGTTGGTATTCGTCGCGCTGACCGGATGTGGAATCGGAGGAACTTCGGGGCAGACCTCGAGCCGGGACAGCAACTTGAGCTCGGGCGATGGCAAGGCCGATCAAGGCCAGGACCCAGAGAAGGGCACGGCCGGAGGCGGGGGCGGTGCGCTGGACTGCAGCACCCCGTGTGAGGCCGAAGAAGTCGCCTACATGGAATGCGCAGTGGACGGCTCTACTTGCAGTGCAAACCTGACGAAGATGAAGGACTGCCAGGCGAATCTGCCCCCGCCTCCCATCGACCCGTGCAAGGCCCAGGAAGAGGTTTTGAGCGTCTGTGGCGCGCAGGTCCCCAAATCCGCGTGCACTGCGTTCGTCACCGCGCTGCGCACCTGTCGCAACAGCCACCCGCCTTCGGCCGTCGACCCGAGCTCGAAGGGCTGCAAGCCGCCTCCCCCTCCTCCCATCGACTGCAAGGGCGCGAACGTCGACCCGTGCCTGCCGATTCTCGACCTGTACAAGGGGTGCATGAAGGCCACTCAGCCCACCGGTTGCGCGGCAGTGCTTGCGCAGTTCGGAGCGTGCGAAGTTGCGGGCAACACCCCGCCTCCCGTAAAGCCCTGAAGCCTTGCCCGCCGTCCAACCCACCCCGCTGACCCCTGAAGCGCATCCTGACGATGCGCAGTGGGTGGTTCGCGCGCAGGGCGGGGAAGACTTCGCGTTCGACATGCTGTACCGCCGCCACGTTCAGTTCGTGGCGGCGGTCGCGGTTCGTCTCGGGCAACGGTCAGACGTGGACGACCTGGTGCAAGAGACTTTCATCACCGCTTTCCGCGAGCTGAAGCAGCTGACCCAGCCCGCTGCTTTTCGGGGGTGGCTGGCCCGGATTACCGTCTCGAAGGTTCACCGCCGCCGACGCTTCTGGCGGGTGTTCCGATTTTTTCGAGATGAAGCCGACGAGCGCGCCACTCTCGAGTCGATGGTGAGCTCCGAGGCCAGCCCCGAAGTCCGCGCGCAACTGGGACGGGTGGACACTGCGGTTTCGCGGCTGCCCGAGCCGATACGCGCGGCCTGGGTCCTCCGCTTCGTGCTCGGCTGTACGCTCGAGGAAGTGGCGACGGGCTGCAGCTGTTCACTCGCCACCGCCAAGCGCCGCCTGACTTCAGCTTCGAACATCGTCAATCAAGTGGTCACCGTGGAGATGCCCGAATGAGCACCCAGCCGCCCTTCAAGGGTCCGCTCGAAAGGCACCTCGACCCGGTGCTCGACGACGCCCGGATCCAGAAAATAAATCGTGGCGTTCAGGCCGCGCGCCACCTGCCCGTTCCGTCTGCGATGGGGCGGTGGACGCTGGCCGCAGTCGCGGTGGTCACCCTGGCCCTGGCGACCTGGACCCTGCTTCCGGTCGAACCCCAACCGCTGCGTCTGGCCGACGGCTCGCCCCTGCCCGCGATCTTCCCGGCGGCCCAGAGCGCCCAGCGGCTGAAGCTTTCCGACGGTTCGGTGATGAGCCTCGAGGCCAACGCGGCCGCCGAAGTGGTCGCCAACCAACCGGGCAAGTTGACGATGTTGATTCGCAAGGGTCGGGCGCGTTTCGAAGTCAATCCGCGTGCCCAGCGGCAATGGCTCGTCGAAGCGGGAGTCGCGACCGTCGAAGTGGTGGGGACGATCTTCACCGTCGATCGAGATGCCCAGGGAGTTCGGGTCAGCGTCGAACGCGGAATCGTCCTCGTGCGCAGCGACCAACTGCCCGATCACCTGCAGCGGCTCGAAGCGGGTGCCACCACCTTCGTCAGCGCCAGGCCGACCGAGCCGACGGCCCAGCCGACTCACCTTCCTGCGCTCGAGCCGACGGCGCCGCCTTTGCCGGCGGTGCTCGACGTGCGCCCGCCGGCCGTCGTGCCCCCGGTGGCTGTTTCGGGGTGGCGAAAAGCGGCCGCCGCCGGAGACTTCACCACCGCGTGGGCCGCCCTCGAGCGCGCGGGGTTCGGCGCCGCCGTCACCGCGGCGAGCCATTCTGATGAGCTGCTCGCGCTCGCCGACACCGCCCGCTCGACCGGCCATGATGTCGACGCCGCCAACGCGCTCAAGCGCCTGCTGGCCATCGCACCGACCGATGCCAACGGGGCCACGGCCGCGTTCACCCTGGGGCGCATCGAGCTCGAGAAGCTCTCTCGCCCGGCCGAAGCGGCGGCTCACTTCCAGCAAGCGGCGGCGCACCCCGCGATGGGGCCGCTGGTGGAAGACGCGCTCGCTCGCCGGGTCGAAGCGCTCTGGGCCGCGGGTCAAAAAGATGAAGCGCTCGAGGCCGCGGGGCAGGTTCTCGATCGGTTTCCGAAAGGGGCTCACGCAGATCAACTGCAGCGGTGGCGCGAGGACCCCGCGCACGAAGTCCCTTGGCCGCGCTGAGCTTCATGACCGCGTTGTTGTTGATGGCGCCGCTTCGAGTGGAGGTCACCGGCTGCGAGCCGCACTTCGACCTCGCCGCGCTCGAGCGCCAATTGAAGCTCGAATGGCCGGATCCTCCCGATGGCGCCGAAGTGAACCTGCGCTGTGCCGAAGCGGGCGCGTGGGATCTGACGTTGCGAGCGACGGGCAAGCAGCCTCGCAGTGAGCCCCTGGCGCTGCCCGTTCTCTCGGCTGAGAGTCGGGGGCGGGTCCTCGCGTTGATCATCTCCGAGCGCGGGCGGGCGCTTTCCACCGAGCCGGCGACGGCGGTGCAGCCCCTCGAAGCCGCCCCCCGTCCGCCTCTCATCTCGACCCCTCTGCCGCCGCTTCCCACCCCGGGGCTGACCGCATCGGCCGAGGCCTCGCCCCTGCGAGCCTCGGTCTTCACCGCCCGATTGGCCGAGGAGCCGCTGCACCCCTGGCGGGTGGGCCTGGGAGCGACCTGCCTGACCTCGCTGGGCCTGGGGCCGTTGCGCCTGGGTCCCCAGCTGCGACTGCAGCGCGGCTTCTTCGGGCTCTCGATCGAAGGGACGTTCGGCAGTCGCACCTTGCCCACCGGCACGGTGCTGCCTGCAACTTTCACCGTCGAACCGGAAGTGACGGTGGGGTGCGTGACGGCGCGGTGGTGGCAGCTGTGCGCGGGCGCGCGGGGAATCATCGGGTACGGAGTGATTCGAGCGACCTCGACCGACCCGAACGTCACCATCGGCCAGGTCGATGGACCGATGTTGGGCGGGGGAGCCCAGCTGGGCGCCTCGCTGCGGCTCAACGGTTGGCTCGCTTTGGACTTCGATGGACGGATGGGAGGCACCTGGGCGGTGGTCGCAACCGGTGATGGACAGCCGATCGCCGCCCTCGGCGGAGCGTTCGCAGGCGGACAGCTGAGCCTCACCGCCAGCTGGCAGAGCCCATGAGAACCCTGGCGGTAGGTGTCAAGGTAGTTGTCGCCTGATTGTTCAGGTCGCCTGGTTTTTTAGAGCCTCCCGATCGG
>JAYVCD010000017.1:0-4703 GCA_043750125.1 Archangiaceae bacterium
CTCCGATGGCCTGGAGCAGCTTCTTCGCCGGGGTCGCCGGCGCGGGGATCGCCCTCGGCGTGTTGCTCCAGTTTCCTCGCGGCGTGACAGTTCAGGGGGCCGTGCTAGCTCTGGCCCTGGGCTACCTCGTCGGCGCGGGAATCGGCCTCGCGCTTCCGGGGCGCGACAGCCTGGCGTGGAAGGACTTCTGGGTGTCGATGGCCTTCGCGGTGATCCCCGGCGCGGTGCTGGTCGGACTCGGAGTCGCTACGAATTCCTTTCGAGGCAAAGAATTTGCCGCCGTGGCGATCGGCTACCCGCTGGTCGGTTTTCTGGTCACCCGCGGCATTCTAGAGCTCACCCGCCCCTTCGACCCGTGGCTTGATGACAACGTCGCGCCCTTCCGCGCTCAGCCGATCATCAGCCTCACTCCTTCTGGCGCGATGGTGGGTCTCGCCGCTACTTGGTAGCCAGATGAAGCAAGTTCAGCTCGACCTTGGCGACAATGACCTGGCCCGGACCCTGGCGGGAGCCCAGAACGAAAACATCAAGCTCGTCGAACGCCGCCTGGGGGTGCGAATCGGGCAGCGCGGCACCGAGCTCACCATCGTCGGGGAAGAGCCGGCGGTCGACTTCGCCTCGGCGCTGTTCACCCAGCTGCAGGTGATTCACGAGGCGGGTCACCCGGTCAACCGCGAGGACGTAGAGCAGGCGATCAAGGTCCTCGGGCATCGGGGCGGAAACGGGGTCAAAGACGTGATGCTGTCACCGATTTTGAAGAGCGGTCACGGGAAGCAGATCGCGCCGCGCAGCATCGCCCAGAAGAAATACGTCGAGCTGATTCGCGATCACGACCTCGTCTTCGGCATCGGGCCCGCGGGCACCGGCAAGACCTACCTCGCGATGGCGATGGCGGTCTCGGCGCTGTTGGAACGCAAAGTGAAGCGAATCATCTTGTGTCGCCCCGCGGTCGAGGCGGGCGAGAAGCTCGGCTTTCTGCCCGGCGACCTCGCCGAGAAGGTCAACCCCTACCTGCGGCCGCTGTACGACGCGCTTCACGACATGATGGACGACGACAAGGCGGCGCTGCTGATCGAGCAGGGGACGATTGAAGTCGCTCCGCTGGCCTTCATGCGCGGTCGCACCCTCAACGACGCCTTCGCGATTCTCGACGAGGCGCAGAACACCACCGTCGAGCAGATGAAGATGTTCCTCACCCGGCTGGGCTACTCGAGCAAGGCCGTGGTGACCGGAGATGTGACCCAGGTCGACCTTCCGGTGGGCAAGCTGTCCGGCCTGAGCCACGCGCGGAAGATCCTTTCCAAAATCGACGGCATCGCCTTCGCCGAGTTCACCGACGTAGACGTGGTGCGCCACCCCCTGGTGCAGGAAGTGATCCGGGCCTACGAACGGGACCTGCCGTGATTGACCCCCGCCTTGATTGCGGCCTATACGCCGGGCGCCACCCGGCCTGCTCCCCTCCGCGGACCGCAGGTGGTTTTGCAATAACCCATCGGGGCGGGACTCAAGGAAAGCAACACAATGGGAGTTCATCCGGAACGCAAGACGGCGATCGTCACTCAGTTCAAGACCCACGAGAAAGACACCGGGTCGCCTGAAGTGCAGGTCGCTTTGCTCAGCGAGCGCATCACCCACCTCACCGAGCACTTCAAGACGCACAAGAAGGATCATCACAGTCGTCGCGGTCTGCTGAAGCTGGTGGGTCAGCGGCGCCGGCTGCTCGACTACCTTCGAGGCAAGGACGGCAATCGGTACAAGAAGCTGATCGACGGTCTCGGAATTCGCAAGTAACCATCGATTGTTGTTTCAAGGGGGCGTCGGGAAACCGGCGCCCTTGTCGCAAGCGGGAAAAGGGCTTGGCGGTTTGTTTTCTGTCCGAAGGTGTCGAGCGCGCTCGACGCCTTCAGTCAGGGATCAAAGCGCACTGGCTCTCCGCCTCACCAAAACCAACGGAGAATCAAATGTTCGTGAAGAAAAGCGTGATGATCGGCGACCGCGAGTTGTCGATTGAAACTGGCCGAATGGCCAAGCAGGCCGACGGCTCGATCATCTTGAAGTACGGCGAGACGATGTTGCTGGCGACGATTGTCAGCGCCCGCGAAAAGAAAGACATCGACTTCATGCCGCTGACGGTCGAGTACAAAGAGAACCTCTACGCCGCCGGTAAGATCCCCGGCAGCTTCTTCAAGCGCGAAGGGCGGCTGTCCGAGAAAGAGACGCTGACCTGCCGCATCGTCGACCGCAGCTGCCGCCCGCTGTTCCCCGAAGGGTACGGCTACGAGACCCAGCTGATCATCAACGTGATCAGCTTCGATGGTCAGAATGACCCCGACGTGCTCGCGCTGACCGCGGGCTCGGCCTGCATCTGGTCGTCGGACGTTCCGTTCAACTTCCCGATCGCCGGCGTTCGTGTCGCCCGCATCGAAGGCAAGCTGGTCGTCAACCCGACCCTCAAGCAGCGCGAAGTGTCGGACATCGACATCATCGTCGCCTGCAGCAAGGACGCGATCGTGATGGTCGAAGGCGGCGCGGATCAGGTCAACGAAGCCGACATGATCAAGGCGCTCGAGTTTGCTCACAAGGAATGCCAGCCGTTGATCGCGCTCCAGGGCGAGATTCGCGCGGCGCTCGGGATCAAGGTCCGCGAGTTCGAGAAGATGGCCAGCCACGACGAGGCGCTGAAGACCAAGGTCAAGGGCATCTCGTGGGACGGGATCAAGGCCGGCTACGCGATCGCGGTGAAGCACGACCGCTACAGCTCGCTGAGCAAGACCAAGAAGGAAATGCTCGCCAAGCTGAAGGCCGAGCTGGGTGAGTCCGGCTACACCGCCGCAGTCGAGAAGGGCGCCAAGGCGATCTACGAAGACCTGAAGTACGACTACATGCGAGATCTGACCGTCAAGGGCGGCCGCATCGGCGCACGCAAGCACGACGAGGTTCGCGCGATCACCTGCGAAATCGGCCCGCTGCCCCGCACCCACGGCTCATCGCTCTTCACCCGCGGCGAGACCCAGGCGCTCGTCACCGCCACCCTCGGCACCCGCGACGACGAGCAGCGCATGGAACAGCTGAACGGAATGTTCTTCCGCAAGTTCATGCTCCACTACAACTTCCCTCCGTTCTCGGTCGGCGAGACCAAGCCCCTGCGCGGCCCCGGTCGCCGCGAGATTGGTCACGGTGCACTGGCTGAGCGGGCGCTGAAGAACATGCTGCCCGCGGCAGACAAGTTCCCGTACACGATTCGAATCGTCTCGGACATTCTCGAGAGCAACGGGTCGAGCTCGATGGCGTCGGTCTGCGGTGGCACCCTGGCCCTGATGGATGCCGGCGTTCCGATCAAAGAGCCCGTCGCCGGGATCGCGATGGGTCTCGTCAAAGAAGGCGAGCAGATCGCGATTCTGTCCGACATTCTCGGTGACGAGGATCACCTCGGCGACATGGACTTCAAGGTCTGTGGCACCAAGAACGGCATCACGTCCGTCCAGATGGACATCAAAATCACCGGCCTGACGATGGACATCATGGCGCGCGCGATGGAACAGGCCCGCGTGGGTCGGTTGCACATCTTGAGCAAGATGATCGAAGCGATGCCGGCCTCTCGCAAAGAGATCAGCCAGTACGCCCCTCGGATCACCAGCATCATGATCCGTCAGGAATTCATCAAGAACGTCATCGGGCCCGGCGGGAAGGTGATCAAGGACATCATCGCCAAGACGGGTTGCTCGGTGAACATCGACGACAGCGGCAAGGTCGACATCGCCAGCTCGGACAGCGAAGCGGTGAAGCACGCCGTCGCGATGATCCAGGCGCTCACCCGTGAAGCCGAAGTCGGAAAGATCTACCTGGGCACCGTGCGGAAGATCGCCGAGTTCGGCGCGTTCGTCGAGATCTTCCCCGGCACCGACGGCCTGATTCACATCAGCGAGCTGGCGGACAAGCGGGTCAAGGCGGTCACCGACATCGTGAAGGAAGGCGATGAGGTGATGGTCAAGGTCATCTCGATCGACAAGATGGGCAAGATCCGCCTCTCGCGGAAGGAAGCCTTGGCTGAGCGCGCGGCTGCGGCAGCCGGCGATGCGCCGGCGGCAACTCCAGTCGCTGAACAGCAGAGCCCGACGGCGAAGGCGTAATTTCGCTCGACTGAAGAAGAGATCCGGGCCGGGAGGGTGACCTTCCGGCCCGAGTCATTTGGGAAGAAGTCTTCCGGCTGAGGTGCGGCTCCAAGGGTCGTCGCTCTCGTTCTCGAGCGGCGTTCGCCCCCGTCGTCAGGGCACCTCGGGGGAAGAAATCGCCCGACTCCGGTGTACGTTCGGGCAGCGTGGCCGCCCCCTCTGCTCCTGCTTTGACGCGGATTTCGAGTTTCTTTGGCCACTTCCGCTGGCTCTTCATGCCGCTTGGGCTGGTGGCGCTGATTGCGGTCGGGATTCATGCCGCCGCAGACACCGTCGATGACCGCCTGCTGTGGGCCGTGCAGCACGTCGACGCCTGGCTCGACGGCTACTTCGCACAGGTCGAATCATTGCAGGCCTGGGTGGACCGCATTGGCTCCCGCGAGCAGACGGTGATCGCCCGTTCGCTGACCCTCGTCTGGGAACTGATCGTCGACTTCGTGCTCGCGGTCCCGTTGGTGGGCTACCGGGAAGGGTACCCCAGCGCGTTCAAAAAAAAGTCGTGGCGCACCCTGGTGCAGCGGCTGAATCAAC
>JAYVCD010000018.1:0-4758 GCA_043750125.1 Archangiaceae bacterium
CTCCGCCTCGCCGCTCTCCGTTTTCCGAATACCACCCTCTGCCTCACCGCCCACCATCAGCTCTGCGGGCCCTTTACCGCTTCGATCTTCCTCACTTCACGGAGAAACGCTCCTCCCGGCGAGAGGTTTCCCCGCCCGGCGAGGTTCGCAAGCCCGGTCGCCACCGCGGCTACGGCGGCCAGTGGCGAAACGGCCTTGGTTCGTCTTTGTCGCCGTCGTTGTCGTTGCTACAACATCGGTCGGCTCTTCGAGGGAGGTTCCGCCGCATGTGGAAGCAGGCTCTTGCCATTCTTGTCGTCGGCGGCGGCACGCTCGCGGTTGCGGGCTGCGCCGATCCCGTTCGGGCCCCCACGGATGCGTCAGCGAAGGCTGGGCTCAGCTCTTCGGCGGCAGCCGTCGCAGACGAGCAGCACAGTAAAGACTCTGCACTTGATGCGAGCGCCGGGAGCGGGCCGGACGCGATGGGCGGCTTCAAGCCTATTCAATGCAGCGAACCTCTATTCCGCACCGGGAAGCTGCTCTATTTCAAGTTGAAGTCGTCATCACGCCCGCTGGCCCTGATGAACAAGGGCGACGAAGTGGTGATGGAGCTGACAGGTGCCAGCAGATCCTCGGTCTCACTTGATGAACTCGTGCTGCGCTACGAGCCAAATTCGAATCTCGAAGTCCTCGGCCCGAGGACAGCGACGTTTCGCGGCGTCCCTTATGCCACGCAGGACAGCGATCTCATCACCCCCAAGATCAGAGTCCGCTTGAAGGGCGATGGGGGAGAGCTGAGAATCTTCTACGCTGCCACTCAGGCCGACGAGGAAACCTCAAAGGCCAAACGGGCGCTCGCGGCGGAAGCGAAGACCCTCGCCATCACCATCGGATTCGGCAACCTGGCGGAGGACGCTCCGCGACTCAACAGCGGGTCCCTTGCTGACCTCGTCGCACGGGCGCTTGAGCCGTGCGTGAAGGAGTCCATGCACTGCTTTGGAACCTTCCTGGGACTCAATCTCAAGGTCGTGATCACGTTCGCGAACTCGGGGGCGGTGAAGCACGCTGAGGTCGATGGGGTCAGCGACCTGATTTCCACCTGCATGAAGGACAGAATCGCCAGGCTTTCGGTTCCTCCCTTCGACGGTGAGCCCTTCGAGGTGCAGATACCGCTCATCATGAGCGACCAGCCTCACGCGCTCCTTCGTGTGGAATAGGTTTCAGCTCTGGCTTTCCTGGAGTTCGGTGAGGGCAACGGGGACCCGGTAGCGCTCATTGCCTGCCCACTCCACTCCGATCCATTTCGTTTAGCCCGCAGTGACCCCTGGCGAATCGCGCAAGGGATCGATCCCCTTGGGGGTCGGTCAACCAATGCGTTCGCGTCTGACGAGTCCGAGTCGGTTCCTATCGACACGTGGCCGTCGACTTTCGCCTGCCTCACGAGCCGGGCCGCAAGCTGCATCGCGGCCAGCAGCACTTGGAGCAGAACGGCCGAGCGGATCATGCGCTTCATCCACGCCATCGGGATCTCCTTCAAACCCCTGCCATGTGGTTCGGCGCCGTCGACCGCCGAGGTTCCGGAGCATCGGTGACCTTTTGCTCACCCTTGACCAACTGGTCGGCGACCTACAATCCCGTATGTCATTTCCCGCGGAGAATCGTCACCTGGCAGTGGCGCCGACCGGCGTCACCGCGCACTCCTCTGAGCCACGTCGCCTTGGTCTGTCGGTCGTGGACAAGCTGGCTGTCACCGCCTTCGCCACCGGCGACCAGGCTGCGCTCCTCGAGCAGGTGCGTGCTCGCGCCGAAGTTTTGGTTGGTCGCGACGCCGATGGTGGTCGGCGCCGCATCATCGCCAAGCGACTTGCGACGACCGAGGGTCACGTCGAGCTTCTTGAAGGTTTGGTCGGGCAGGCCCTGGCCCAGCGGGACTTCGAGGCCGTAGAAATTCTTGACCGCCTGCTGCGCAGCTACAGCTCCAGGCTGGTGTTCCTTCGCCGGGAGCATGCCGATGAAATGCAGCGGGGCCGCCTTCGCACCGTGCTGGTCAGCATCGAGTCGAAGTGAATCGTGTTCACCGACCAGGTCACCCGAATCAGTCTGCGCCAGCTGAACACCCGCTTTCCGAGGAAGCGATGGGCAACGATGACCGCGGTGTCGCTCCACGTCGGCGGCTCCGAGGTGATGCAGGTAGAAATTGTGGAAACTCCGGCGCCCCGCTGTTTCGGCGGCCATCGCCGATGGCTCCGCTGTCCTGGGTGCGGTCGGCTGGCGCAGACCCTGGGGTTCAACGATGGCCGCGGCTGGGGCTGCATCGCCTGCCTTCGGTGGCGTGCTCGAAAGTCGAGGCGCTTTAATGAGTAAACTGCTCCCGCGCTCGAGGGCAACCTACCGGTGGCGCATCTGGCGAGCGAGGTCAGCATGCCGGACGTGAACATCAGCCTGGGGTTTTTCGGCGTGTGGTAGAGTCGCACGCGACTGGGCAATGAACCGGCGTGGCGGTGGCCGCGCACGATGCTTGTTGGGGCTTAGAACGACCGCTGCCCCAAGGCGGTTGTTCCAGCACCGACGCCGTCCCAGTAGCAGTCTCAATGAGTTGCACCGAGTGAGCCGCTGGAACGACCGGAACGACCGACTTCGACAAAGTCCTGGCAGATGTCTGCCTCGCCTCTTTCTCTCTCATCTTGAACTTTCACTTCTCCAGCTAACTTTTTTGAAAGTCGGTCGTTCCACCCATCAGAATCAGAAAAGACAGAATGACATTGAAGACTTGGCAGGCGGAACGACGGAACAACCGGCTTTGGAGGGCGCTCGTTCCCAAGCTGCCGGTCGTTCCACCTGCGGCATCAGGGGGTCGTGCTTGGGCGGCGCCGACGTCAGGGGCGAGCCCTTCAGTTGGACGGCTTCGATTTCGCTGCCGGCGCCTGGTTCGATGCCATTCATGATTTTCTTCGTTGTTGGATGAGCAGCAGTTTCACTACGGCCACCGGCGCGGCGGCGACCCTGGCGCCCACGCACACTTCTTCGGGCACGCCTGCCGCGATGAGCGTGTCGTACCGCATGGGGCCGAACTCAGCCGCCGACCTGAGCGCGTCCTTGAACTTCTTGCTGGTCCCCTCAACCGAATACCGGGCGGCATCCAGAATCGACAGACCCTGAAAGAAGGTCTCGCCAGCTTGTTCGGCGTCGGCGTTGCCCAGAACGGCGGCAGCAATGTTGGTCGCCAGGCCTCACCATGCTTCGTGACTCACGTCTTCGGGTTTGGTGGCTGCCCACTTGAAGACGCCCAGCTTTGGAAATTGGTCGAGTACGCCGACGGCTTCCGCCAGAGATTTTCGCTTGCCCTGCGGTCGTAGCGGGGCGCCGCTGTTGGGTGGTCACGTGGCTGATTGGGTGGTCTGCTGATTATTCGCTTCTCTGGGCAGTAGCCGGCCGGCACAGGAAACGCGGCCAGCACCTCATCGATGCGAGATCCGCTGCTGGAACGGCGAACACGTCCAGGTGGCATTCAGCCTCGACTGCTGCGACCGCGAAGCCAAAGGGCGTTTGCACCGCGGTCCGACTGGCAATGAAGAGCCGTCGAACGGCGGGACGCGTGCCCTGCGACAATCACTTCTCCCCACCGAATAAATTGTCGTTGAGCACACCTGGGAACGCAGTGCAGCCGACCTGACGGCGAAGCCCTCTCTGCCAAGGGTCAACTGCATGCCGAATGGTTCCAAAACCTCTTCGTCACCATCGAACGGAGTCTTCAGCTTAACTGCCAGCGCTTTCTGGCTGAGCTGCGACCAGCCTTGGCTGTCCGCGACCTCAATCTCGAACACAGCTTCAGCAAGCGGGGCTCGCGGCAGGGACGGCACGCGAGACAGATAGCAGTGCCACTTGCGCTTCAAGCAGATGCTTTAGAGCGCTTGGTTCATCTGATGGCGAGTGGCGAGTGGCGATGTCGATGTCGATGTCGATGTCGAGCTGCGCGTGACGCTTTCGTATTTCGCGGAACCGAACAAGTTCGGCAGGCAGGTCTTTCATGGGCTCGACCTCAGGTGGGACATGCAGGGTCACAGGAACTCGAAGGCGAATTTCTTCAAAGGGTCAACGCGCTCAAAGGGCCTCTCGGAGCTGACGGAAAACGGGCCAAGATCAACGCCAAGAAGTCCTTCGACTGGGAGGTCGACGAAAAGTAGTCTTTTCGCGACTTGTGGCGGTGGCAGAAGGGTTCTCGCTCCACGCTGGCACTTCGGTGCACGAAAACGACACAGAGGCACTGGCCAGGCCAAGCTCTGCCGGTACGGCGCTCGAGGGCCCATCCCCCGAGTCCCGGCTCTCGCGGCGCGACAACGGAAGTACGAGTATGAAACGAGGAAGGGCGCCGCCGCAGACTTCAGCGCCTCGTGCGCGTTGGCACGCCGGGCGAGCGCGCGGCCTGCCCGACCAAAGCTTCGAGAAGCTCAACGTGACCTTCGGTGGTCGCAAGTCTGTGGGGAGAACCCTGAGACGACACTCAAGCTGTCCCGTGCGTGGGTCGACGAGTAAAATCAACATTCAACATGAGCCCCCTCGCAGCAGCGATCTTCTGCAGGAGGTCGAGCTTGGGCATGACTTGACCGCTTTCGAGCCGGGCAATCGCCGATTGGTGGTGTGAGCGCGAACTACCGCCGCGGTCGTCTCCCCCGATCAAGCTCCGCGAGAAACTCCGGTGGCTTGAGGTGGGGAGCACCCCGCATTTGGGAAGGCGGCATCGATGGCGCAATGTAATCCAGGAAGCTGGACCAACATCGG
>JAYVCD010000019.1:0-47151 GCA_043750125.1 Archangiaceae bacterium
AAAGGACAAGAACTCAAGAAGCGGTAGTCTGATTGTTCAACTTGGGGTGGATCAGTTTCACGCCGCCCAGGTGGATCAGTTTCAGAGCGGCCGGATCACAGGTAGGCATCGTGGGCGCTGAACAGCACGCAATTGTCGCAGCGCGAAGAGCAGATCTCCTCCGGGAAATTCCATGTGGTTGATGACATCGACCAACAGAAGCGCCGAACGCATTCCTGAATCTGACGTAGCAACCATGCCAGTCTCGCCCAAATGGCCAAGCGATCGTCGAAGCCGAAGCAAAAGGTGAAGTCGGCAGTGAAAAAGAAAACGCCTGTGAGAACGAAGCGGAAAGCGGCTGCCGTTCCGAAGCGAAAGAAGATCAAGAAGGCGAGCGTGCGCAAAAGTCCGAAGCAGCGGCGGCCGGTGGTCGTACTGACCCCCCGGCCTCCCCCTCCGCCTGCCGATGCGTTCGATGATCCAACCGAAGAAGTGTCCGAAGAGGACATCGTCGCCGTCATTGAACGGCGCTGAGCGCGACCGCCCGGCAATTTTCAGTGCTGTTTACTGTCTGGGTCGCTTTCGATCCGGGTTGGCCACGACGCCGAGCTTAAGAGCTTCGCGATTGGAGGAATGCCCAAGGTCAATGAGTGGGTGTTTTTCCACCGGAGTTCGACCATCTCGTCCCGACCCACGGACAGATCGTGTCGAACAACGCGCGCACCACCTTTCTCCAGGCACTCGAGGCGCGCGGAATCCGAGTTTGAGTCCGTCGTTCTTCAGCGTTTCATTCATTGCCCGCTGACGACGGGGCCGGGAATCTTCCGCAACCGCTCTTCAGCCGCGCGCAGGGTCTCGAGCAGATCAATGCGGGTCTCGAGCCGGGAACGAATGGGCACGTCGAACTCAGGCAGCTGAACGATCACTTCTTCCTTCAGGTGCACCGGAAGCCCGGCCGACCTCACCCGAATCTTTCCGAAGACGGGCAACATCAAGTCGATGGGCAACTGGGCGCGAATGGGGATCTTGATCGTTCCCAGACCAAACACCGAGGTCTCGACCACCGTGTCCAGCGGAAGCACGGTGCGAATGGGCACCATCGTCTCGATCTCGAGCAGCTCGTCCACCGCGATTCGGGTGTCGAGCTCGATCGGAACCCGCAAGGGCTGACTGACCTTCACCGGCACGCGAACGTCGATGTCGACGAGCACCGGAATCTGCCGATTCGCA
Source organism: Archangiaceae bacterium (assembly GCA_043750125.1). Taxonomy (GTDB): domain Bacteria; phylum Myxococcota; class Myxococcia; order Myxococcales; family Myxococcaceae; genus JAGSPQ01. The sequence goes on from JAYVCD010000019.1 coordinate 1,210, forward strand.
AGCAGGCCCGCGACGAGCTCACGCACCTTTTGAACCTCGATTCCCGCGTGGCTCGCCCGTCGCCAGGTGGCCACGGCCAACACCGGAACGCCCCAGACCAGCACCACCGGAACGAGCAATACCTTGCGCCAGTCGAACGCGGCCAACCCCGCCAGCCCCGACTGACCGATGGTCAACGGATCCGAGAGCAACAGTCCGGCAATGCACAACAACCCAACGACGACATGCACCGCAAAAACAATTCTCAAGACCAGGCGCAAGCGGCTCATCGGAAAACCTCTACCACGCCGCGCGCAGACCCACGGAAAACGGCCCCGGACTTTGCAGAACGGGGCCGCTTTCGAATCGTCCGATGCCTTATTCCGTGATTCGGTCCGACCCCATCACCTTCACGATCTTGTTGTAGAGCCCGAGGATCAGCAGCGTCGGGGCCCACATTCCGATGAACTGGGCCGTCGGAGCGCGGGTCGGCTGCACCATCTGGCTCATCTTGTTGCCTCGCATTCCGATCACCTGAAAGACCAGCGAGCCGACAATCGACGCGCCCGCCGCCCAGAGGAAAATGTCCGACGGGAGCTTCGAGGTCTGCTTCTCGATCGCGCGCGCCACGGGGCCCTCGTGCTTGGAAGCAAAGTCGTTCGGCATTTCGGTCCCGCGGTTCAGGATGCATTCCTCAGACCAGTTTCTTCAGCTTGGGCGCGCTGGAAACACGCTCAAAAACGCGCAAAGTCCGCGCGCATCCCATTGGGTCCCAGGTGAGTCACCTTTCCCCTGTGGCAGGTTGGCAGGCCTGCGAAAAAACAGAGTTCCCCAGGGGCATGAGCCTTGCCTCATTGAGGCCTGACGTTCTTCGAAGGAGCACCCAATGGCGCACATCACTTCCGACGACGTTGTCCCCGCCTTGCGAACCAACCTCGCCTTCACCCATCTGCCGCAGGGTCTGGGTACGGACTTCGTCAGCGTAAAGAACGTCTCCAACGGCGAGGAGTTTCGGCTGCGGGGGTTCGAATACTCACTGGCGCGGATGCTCGATGGCCGCCGGACCGCCGCCCAGGTGGTCGAAGCGGCCCAGCAGGTCGGCCTGCCCGTCACGCTCAGCGACCTCGAGGCCTTCGTCCACAAGCTGAATGTGCGCCACCTCGTCAGCCCCACTCCCACCGCCCCGGACCCCGACGATCTGGCCTCATTCGAAGGGCGCGCCAACTGGGACGAGCAGACCCGCAAGCTGTATCGAACTGCGCTGCGAGAAGGGCGCAACGGCAACCTCAACCGCGCCCTGGTCAGCCTCGATTGCTTGCTGAACGAACGACCGGACAATGAGGAAGCGCGGCACCTGCGCCAGAAGCTCGAGAAGCGGCAACGGGCCGCGGAAGCAGCTGCGCCGTTTCGCAACGTGTTCGCCCAGGCCGAACGCGATTGGAAGGAGGACGAAACGGCCACGGTCGAGTTGCCGGCCACGCGACGCCGAGTGGGCTTGCGGGTCGCAGCGGCGGCGCTCACTCTGGGCGCGCTGGCGATCGCCGCGAGCCTGGTGCCTTTTCCGCATCAGGTAACCCGGCAGGCAACGCTCTTTCCGGTGGCCTCGGCTCGGGTCGCAGCCCCGCGCACCGGCAAGGTGGCCACCGTCCCGGTCGAGGTTGGGCAGTGGGTCGACAAAGGAACGGTGCTCTACACCTACGACGCCACCGATCAGCTTCATCAGCTCGAAGGTGCCGTCGCCCGGCTCGACGCGCTCAACCGCACGGTCTACGCGCATCTTCCTCCGACGAAGGCGGTTCATCACGCTCGGTTGCGATTGCTGCAGGCCGAGGCCCGGCTCGCCACAGCGCAATCCAGAAGCGAGAAGCAGCCCACGAGTGAAGGCTCGAACGAGGCGGTCAACTGGGCCCTCAAAGAGAGCGTCGATGCGCGCGAGGCTCTGGATGCGCTGGTCCCGCAAGAGCAGCAGGACGCAGTGCGCGCTCAACGAATGGAAGTGCAGATGCTGGAGGCGCAGCTGCTCGACAACGAGGTCAAAGCGCCGATCAGCGGAGTGATCTCGATGCTCGGTGTTCAGCCGGAAAGCGACCTGGTGAAGGGAATGGGCTCGGCCCAAATCGACGACACCCGGCAGCTGAAGGCGATCACGATGGTCGAGCCGCGTGACCTGCGGGGGCTGGCGGCGGGCCAGCCGGTGCTGCTGTTGTCCAACGGCCGGGCGACGAACACCACCATCGCCAGCACCTCGGGGCGCACGGTCGAAATCCGGGTCGACAACGAGGCGAGGCTGTTCGAGCCCGGGACGGCGGAAGTTCAGATTCGCGGCCGGCCCGTTCCTCTCATCCGGTAGGCGGAAAAGCACTATCGAAGCAGGCGATCTGCATTGCCGGAATAGACGTCGCGCAAGACGTCGGCAGGCAGGCCGATGCCGTCGATCTTCCAATTGCCCTGAATCGGAGTCGGGTGATCGAACTGCAGATCGCGCGTCTCGAAGTAACGCCAGGTCGCGCTGAAGAAGCGCTCGATGTCGGCGGCGATGGGAGCAAAACGCCCGGGGGACCCGAGCATCAGGGACGAAGGCTCCTTTCCAACTCCGAGGTCCGTTCCGAACAAGATCCGGTCGTGATGTTTCACGAACAGAGCGCGCATTTTTTCCGCAGGATAACGCCCCAATTCCGGCGCGCGCGCGGCGGTGTCGACGTAGAGGTTCGGGTAGGTGTCCAGCAGGGCCTCGACGCGTTCGGGAAACTCGGGCGCATTGCCAAAGTGAACTGAGATGAACGTCGTCTTCGGATGCCGCGCGATTCGACGGGTGAGGGCGGTGAAGAGGGCTTCCCAGCTGGGAACGGGCTTTCCCGCATAAGACCAGTGGGGGTGCACCGACAGCTCGTCGAAGCGTTCGTTCGCGGGTGTCACCGGTTCCCAGAACGCGACCGGGTCGCCGACATGAATCGCGACCGGCAAGTGCAATTGCCCCGCGGTCTCGAAGACCACGTCCAGTCGCGGATCATCGACGGCGATCAACGCTCCGGTGCTGTCGCGGTAGATCAGCCCCAGGCCCTTGGTGATTTTCAGGCCCCGGGCGCCCAGCCGCTGGGCTTCCCGAAGCTGCAGGGCCAGCGCCGGGCCGAAGTCTTCCTGCTTCGTGGCGAGGCTCCAGTCGAGGTTGGCAAAGACGATCATCCGCCCGGGAAAGCGAGCGGCGGTGGCCAGCTGCTCCTCGAGGCCTCCGCCGGGAAATCCCCCCGACAGATCCACGCAGGCCTCGACTCCATGGTCGGCGAGCAACTTCATCGCGCGATCCGCGGCTTCGGGACCAAAGTGGGTATGGACGTCCACCTTGCGGTACCGCTGCGGTCGGGCGCTGGGACAACTGCAGCTGGACAAGACGAGGACGAGCGCAGCCCACTTCATGGCTGAACGTCTACTCCATGGTAAGCGCGAGAGCTTGCGGCTCGATCTCCATCGGCATCTGGAAGGCTCTCACTCGGCGGTGGCGTTGGCGGCCGTCGCCGAGGCGTATGGCATCACCGACCCGCTCTTCTTCGATGCGGCCACCCGGCGCTACCGGAAGCCGGCCCAGCTGGCGAGCGCGCTGACGATGGCCGGCCCGTCCGACGACCCGACCCCTTTTTACGAGTGCATCAAGAAGGCGCGCGCGGCCTACGTCAGCGAAGAGGCCATCGGGGAACTGTCGCGGTTGACCTTCCTCGAGGCGGCCGACGATTGCGATGGTTTCGAAATGCGGGTCAGCCTCTTTTCGATGACCCGCACCCTGCTCGAGAACGAGCGCAAGTCCTGGCGCGAGGTTCCTCCGCTTCAATTCGCCGAGCGCGCGCGCAAGCTGTTGTTGGTCGTCCTCGCCGCGCGCGACAGCGCCGTGAATCTCACCCGGAAGCCGATGCTGGTGCGGGTGGGGTTCTCACGGACCTTCGAGAGCGAGCCGCATTACCGCGCGCTGGCCGCCGTGCTCCCCGAGCACCGAAGTGCGCTGTCGGGCCTCGACGTCCTGGGGATCGTCACCGGCGCCGACACCGAGCCGATGCCCAGGCCGTTGGCTGAGATCCTCGAGGGCCTGCGCAAATTTCTTCCCGACCTCACCATTCACGCCGGAGAATTCGCAGACCACCACTCGGTCGATCGCACCCTCGAGCTTCAACCCAACGCCATCGGCCACGGGGTCCACTCGATCGAAAGCGACGCAACGCTCGCCCGGCTCTCGGCCGAAGGCCTCACCCTCGAGGTCTGCCCCACCAGCAACCTGATGCTGATTCCCACTGCGCTCGCGCGACTGCAGCAGCGCGCCGGCTCGACGCCCCTGCGCGCGCTTCAATTGGCAAATGTCCATTGTGTGCTCGGCAGCGATGATCCGGCGACGATGGGCACCTGCTTCACCCACGAATGGGAACTGGCTCAGCGACTGGGCGTCGACCTGGCTCAGCTCGAAGCGGACACGATGCGAAGGTGGAACCAACTGCAGGGGTAGTCCCCACCGCCAATTCAGGCCAATGGGTCCTACCCTCGTCCGCGGATCGCACCTACTGACCGTCTTTCAGCAGCGGCAGGTCCAGAATCGGCGCCGCCGTCGTCAACGAGCCCACCATTCTTCCCAGCAACGCCCCCGCGAGCGCGCTGCTGCTGCCCTCTGAACCCGTGACCGATACGTCCGGGACCAGCTTCACTCCGTGCCGCCCGAGAATTCCGGCCAACTGCACGGCGGTGAACGCCTCCGACCCCATCGACTTCACTCCGGCCTCATACGCTTCTGCGAAAGTTCTACGCCGAAGACGAGGGCAATACCCGGGCACGGCTTGAGGGCTGAGCTCGAAGCGCTCGAACGACTCGCCTTGACCGAAGCGCTCAGGCGCAGCGGTGGCAACTCGGCGGAAGCGGCCCGGATGCTCGGGGAAGTGGGGCGGGGGAAAGCCCGGGATCCCGGAGGGACCGTCCGGACGATGATCAAGCGGCTGGGGATCGTCTAGGGCCGGTGCCTCGGCTTCGCAGCGATCGCGCGTACCCGAGGTGCAACTTCAAATCGAGGGGGTCGAGGGCGAGAGCGCGTTCGAAGTTCTCGACCGCTTCCTGGTTTTGGCCCCGCTGGGCGAGCACCCGGGCCACCTCGACAAACGACGATGGGACGCGGGGCGCATGAGGGACGCGAGACAAGTAGCGCCGGCGTGCGGTCTCGAGATCGGTGACCGTCAGCCCGGCCTGAATGCAGCGGGCGACGCCTTGAAAGTTGCTTCGTGAGGCATCGTACTCGGCCCGCTGCACCGGGTTTCCCAGCACGCTGACGGCCTGATTCACCCGTTCGATTGCCGGCTGGACCTGTCACCAGCGGAGTCTGAGCCCACCCCGATCACCGGAATCACAGGGGACCAGGGGACCACCCGGTGAGCTCGGGGCGTTATGCCGACCGCAGCGTTATGCGGAGCTGAGCGCCCCCACCACTTCGCCTGACGGGCACTTCCCCTCGGAGGGCGTCGACCACAGGCTCGGCCCGCCCTTGCCCAGCTCCGCATAATCGTGAGCCTCCTTCGCTGCCCGCCGTGCCGGCGGAATCAAAGGAGACGACATGATCAGCGACTACTTCGAAAGACCCTGGCTGCTTGAGCAGATGCGCGCGAGTTGCGTTGGGCCGTACATTGATGGCTTCACCAGCGCGCTCGCCGAGTTCGGTTACTGCGCGGAGGCGATCCGCAAATACGCCCGCACCGCCATCCACTTCGGACGCTGGGCTGATCGCCGCGGCTACAGCCTCGAGTTGTGGGACGACGACGGCATCGCAAGGTTCCGGCGGCATCTCTCGCGCTGCAGGTGCATGCGAAACAAGGGCGTGTTCAGTTTTGGCATCAGCGCGGTCGAGAAGTTCCTCACCTACCTGCGACAGAAGGGGGTGATAGCTCCGGCAAAACCGATGCCCGTTGCCCAATTCGCGGCCATCTCGGAGCAATTTTCAGAATGGATGCTCCAGCACCGTGGGGTCACGCAGAGCACAGCGCATCTCTATCAGTCCGTCCTGCGGCCGTTCCTCGCCGCGCTGGGGGAGGCTGCGGTCGGCATAACGCCCCCTTATGTGGTGCTCCGCATAAGAGATGGTTCTCCGCCCGATCCGACAGCGCAAGTGCCGCGCAGGGACGACCTGCTCGTCGATGACGGCAGTGGGCGGGCTGACTCTTCCCGGTTGAGTGCGGTGGTGGTGGCGCGGGCCGGCGGTGGTCGTCCCTGGCTCTACAGCAGAGACAGTTGGCGGCAGTCGTAGGCGCCGCGATCGATGCGACGCAGATGGCCGTGGAAACCGGGGATGAAGAAGGCTTCCCGTTTCGGCCTCGGCCGAAGCAGTCGCAGCCGCTCTCTGACGACGGTGATGCCGCGCATGGCTGGTGCCCGGATGTCCGCGCAGTCGTCGAGCGTCTTGCGAATTTCCTCGTCATACGGCGCGAGGATCAGCTCCTCAGGCCGCGGACTTCGGCGCAGAGTGTGGTTTCGGGACCCACGGGTCGCAGGACTTCAGCTCGCGACCCGACGGAGCGCTTGCGGTGCAGACGAGTCGCGTGGTGGAATCTGGGCCCATGCCGTCTCGCTTGCTGAGCGCGTGCGTCCTCCTTCTTCTCATTGGGTGCGTCGGCGAGATCTTCACGCCGGTTGATTCGAGGCGTGACGCGGGAGTGACCGCCGACGCGGGCCCGACTCCGGACGGTGGCGGTGATTTTCAAGGCTTGCCTTGCGAGTTGACGGCGATGCTGGCCCAGCGCTGCGGCCTGTGTCACGGCACGCCGCTTTCGGGAGGCGCTCAGTTCGCGCTCGACACCCGCGACCAGCTGCTGGCGATTTCTCCGGGTTTTGGCGGGCAGACCCAGGCAATGCGCAGCCTCGCGCGAATGCGCCAGGGGACGATGCCTCCCGTTCCGGGGACGATTTCCGCGGCCGAAACGGAAATTCTGAATCGGTGGCTGACCGCCGGAAGCCCTGGAGGAGCCTGTGCGCTGCCGGTGGACGCAGGCGAAGAGGTGCCGGCCAGCTTGACCCGCAACAGCACTGCGGTTGTTGCCGCGCGGCTAAAAGTGCTCTTTCCCTCGTTCGACACGCTGCGGTTGACCGAAGGCAGAGGCACCGGTCAAGCGCTTGGGCAGGGAGATCAGTTCGATCGGTTTTCGTCGTACCGCGCCACCGACGCGCTCGCACAACGGGCCGCTCGCGACCTGATCCTCGAGCTGTGCGCCACTCCCGAGACGCTCTTCGACGAAGCGGGCGTCTGGCTTGCGGGCGAAGCGCCTGCCGATGGGGGATCGCGCTGGGCGAGCGTCGCGGCGCGAAAAGCCTGGGGAGTTCCCGTCGAGCCTTCGGATCCGTCGGTCACCGCGCTGTCCGACCTGGCGGTCGAGCTTTCGCGCGATGGCGCCACCGATCACGAAGTGAAACAAGAGCTGTGTGTCGCCGCACTCCTGGCGCCACAATTCTGGCTTGGGCACGACTCAGAGGCGCAAAAGCTCTCTCGGCTTTCCACCAGCCTGGCCGGTCGGGTTCCGACAGCTGCAGAGTGGCGCTCGTACCGCGACGGCACCCTCGACCTCTCGGTCTGGGTCAAGGCGCTGCAGACGGAACCAGGCTACGTCACAACCGTTGCCGATTGGCACCGGTCATGATTGGGGGCCAAGGACCTGCGTCGCATTTTCGGCAACGATGATCCGCGGGGGGGCAAGTACCACTTCGCCCAGGGGGGAGCCAGCCCGCTCGCAGGGGAGACCGGGTTCCTCCAGAGCTTCCCCGACGCCGGCACCCACACCAACCGTTTTCACCTTCGTTTCTTCGCTCAGAACGTCAACTACAGCGGCTTCACCGACGGAGACCTCTGCGACGAAGCAGGCACCCCGCAGCAATTCGACCCGCGGACGACCGAGCTGTGGTTTCAACACAAAAATCCGCGCGTTAACGACCAATGGGAAACGATTGGGGGGTGGGTCAAGGGGCCGACTGGCTGGTCGCAGCGCAACGGCCAGATCACCCTTGCCAACGGAAGCACCCTCGTGACGAAGCTCGGGGATCTGGCCCCGGCACTTTCGGTCGGGGGCACCACGACCTTCGCGTACCAATCCGGCCCGCTGCAAAACACTCCAATTTCTCCGTTCATCGCCGGTCGCGCCCGATGGTTGCGGATCTCGCCCTCGGGCCCACAAACAGGTTGGAGCCCGGTGCGTACCTTTTTCGGCGACCAGGAAATCTGGGTCTGCAACGGGCTGAGCCGCTTTCTGGCGGCCTGCGCTTACCAGCCGCTGCTTGAATCCAAAGGAGGGCCTCCTGCCTTCGGGGGCATCTTCCCGTACTCCAGTCCTACCGAGCCCCCGTTCGATGTCACCCGGCCGTCGATTCAGCTTCAGGGGCATGACGGGGTGACACCGACGCTGAACTCACTGGCGCACCCCACCATTCTCGAAGGGTTTCGCTGTGGAGTGCCGATTCCGAACAGCGTGGGCCTCTTCCCGACGACGGAGCCGTACAACGACCTCGCGTCCGGGGTGCGCATTGACCACAACGCCTTGATGTCAGATGGCAACTACCAGCCGGCCGAGGTCAGCGCGGCGCTGCCCGAAGCGTTCGCGCTCAAAAGCCTCAGCGACGACATCACCGCTGAGCCCGAGGCGCTGGTGCGGGAAATCATCGCTTCGCACCTCGACTACCGCGCGCTGCTGACAGCCGACTGGACCAACACCCGGGGTCCGGCAGAACTCGCGTACCGAACCCAATTCTACTACGTGCCGCTCAGGCCCACCGGCTTTGACGGCCCCCCGCCTCTGGTCTCGCGGCACGTGGTTTCGACAGACTTTGCCAAGCTGTCGAATTGGTGGCTGACCGACCCCGCGTTGCTCAACACCCTCACCGGCTACACCATCTTTACCTTTGTCCAGGCGGACCTTCGCACCTCAAGACCGATGTCTGGGGTGTTGACCCAGGCCGCCTTCCTCGCTCCAGCTGGCTACAAGGTGCGCTCGGTCGCCGCCCGGATCTTGCGCACCTTCACCTGCGCAGACATCTCGGGGTTTCAGCCCGACGCTCAACAGTTCGAGCTCCACCAACGCTTCATTCCAACCAGCGAGCCCACTGCGGCCTCGCACATCAATCCTGGGAGCGGCTGCGTCGCCTGTCACATCAATATGGACCCGCTCGCGTCGGCAATCTCCTCTGGGTACCTCGAGACTGCGGTCGTCGGTTCCCGGACCCTCGAACGGCTGGCCGCGGGCGGCGAGCTCGCCTACTACTCACGGGGAGATTTTCTCGCCCATATGATTTACGGGCTGCGCGGGGTCGACAAGCCGTCGGAAGGCGCGCTGATGGGTCATCGGGTGCAGGGCATCAAAGAGGTTGGGCAGGTGCTCGCCAACAGCCGCGCTTTCGCCCGGTGTGCGGTGCGGCACGCGTTCGAGGGCGCTTTCGGAAGGCTGCCCGTCGGCACCGCCGAGACGAAGCTGATTGACACCTCGACCGACCGATTCATGACCGATCGCTTCGGTGTGACCCATGCCTATGACTACGACGCGATGGTCCGGGACCTCGTTCTCAGCCCTGAGTTTGGAGTGACGCCATGAGCCTGCAGACGATGCGCTGGAATCGGAGGCTGCTGCTGCGCAACCTGCTGCTGGGCGCCGCGGCGGCGCCCCTGTTGCGAGCCCACGCCGGGGCGGCGCCTCGGCGGCACTTGATCAACATCGTCGTCCGCGGCGGGTGGGATTCTTTCTGGTTTCACAACGCGGTGAGGGCGAGCGAGGTGCTCGGCGCGGTCGCCACCACCGGCGCTCTGGTCGTCAACGGCGCCTTCGTGCAGCCGCCCGGAAGCTCGAACTACCGGGGCATCCTCGGCCCGGCAAGAGTGTTGTCAGACGACGCGCCGGTCGGCTCGCCGTTTCACATTCGTTTCCCTGATTCCTTTAGCCGCCCTCACCCGCATCAGCCCACCGCGCTGCTGGGCCCCGGATTTTCGGGCTTCCTCGACGCGGAGCTGAGCAATTTCTGCATCTGGAGGGGCATTCGCTCGGAAGGAGGGCACGACACCGGCAACCGCATTCTTCAGACCGGGACCACCGGGGACCAGACCTCTGCTTTTCCAGCGCTGGTCGCGGCCGAGCTCGCTGCGAAGCGGGGGCTGCGGCCACTGCACTACACCCAGCTGGCAACCTCGCGGATGGAGCTGTGCAACCAGATGGGGCCGCTTTCTCTCGCTGACCCGGTGATGATTCCGGACCTTGGGACCTGGGAGAATCTCACCGCCCCAAGCGCTCGCGAGTTCAGCACCAAACGACGGTCGCTGCTCGACGCCACTTTCAGTCGACTCGCGAGCCATCAGCGGTTGCGTCAGGCCTCGAACCAGGTGGCTTACGACTCGTTCGCCTCCTCTCACGACGGCGCGATCAGCCTGATGTCTTCAGGCCATGCGAAGGGTCAGGACTTCGTCTCGACGCTCGCCGACTACCGCGGTGTATTGACGGCGCTCGCGACCAGCCAACCGATGGCGCAGTGGTTCCCGCTCGCGAAGGTCGATGTCGAGCCGCTGGTCTTTCGTTTCGCCCTTGCCGAGTTCCTGGTGACCCACGACCTTGCGGCAGTGGTGGACCTCCCGGGGCTGACGATGGACTTCCATACCGAGAACGACAGCGACGTGATGGTGATGCTCGCGAACCTCACCGGGATGCAACTTCTGGTGCGGCGGCTCAAGGCGGCGCCGGCGCCCGAAGGCGGCACAATGCTCGACCACACCACGGTGGTGATGCACACCGAGATGGAGCGCACCCCCTTCCTGATGCCCAACCACGTCGACCCCTCGCGGGCCGGCACCGGCCACGGGGATTCCGCGACCAGCGCGTTCCTGGCCGGTGTGGGCATCGCCGGCGGACGCGTGGTCGGCGAGTTCGCCAGACCGGCCGGCCAACACACCACAGCTGAGTACGGCGTCGCCCCGTTCGCTCCGCTCCCGATCGACCTTGCGACCGGCAACGCCTCGCTGGCCGGACAGTTGGTAGGCGTGCGGTCGCTGTTCTCGACAATGCTCCAGAGCTTCGGTGCGGTCAGCCGCTCGCAGCTTCAGCTGCAGGCGCCAGTGGTGACCGCTTTGCTCGCCTGAGGTGAGGCGTCGTCCTCGCCCTCACCGAGCCGTCATTCGCCGTTGGCTTCTTAAGTACCGGCCACATCCCGTGCTGAGGCGGTACATCCCAAAAGTGGATGGCAAGCAGCGGCCACTGGGAATTCCGACAGTCAAAGACCGCATCGCGCAGACGGCGGCGAAGTTGGTGTTGGAGCCGATTTTCGAGGCGGATTTCACGTCCTCGTCCTTCGGCTTCCGACCGCGCATCGGCACGTTGCAGGCAATGGAAACCATCCGGGAAGAAGTGAACGCCGGGCGGCGGTCGAGGTCGCGCTGGAAGCGGTACAGCTGTTCGGCGGCAACGGGTACATGGCTGAGTTCCGCGTCGAGCAGTTGGCCCGTGACGCGAAGGTACTGCAGATCTACGGGGGCACCGACGAGATTCAGATTTCGCAGATCGCCCGTAGCCTGGTGGCCGATGGCGCGCGCTGAGGTCTAGCCCACGGACAGGGTAAGCGTGCCCTGAGCGATGCGCCTTTCACCGACGCTCGCTTCGACCTCGAACCGATGCAGGGCGTCGAGCCGGAACGTCCACATCACCCGGTAGTCGAGGCGTTCGCCCGGCATCGCCGCGGCAAGGAACTTGATGTTCGCCGCCGCGAGCACCGCACTGGGGGGGCTCGCGGGCTCTTTGCGCTCGGCCGATTCGAGTGCGCCCAACAGCGCGCAGGTCTGAGCCAGACCTTCGACGGTGTAGACCCCCGGCCAGACGGCGCGCTGGGGGAAGTGGCCGGCGAACACCGGCTCGGAGGCAGTCAGGTGCTTGTACGCGTTGAGCGCGGGGGGCTCGGTCGAGATTCCATCGACTCCATCGACGAGCAGCAGCGGGGGCCGATGGGGCAACATCCGACGGACGGCTTCGGCGTCGAGGCTCAGCGGTCGGAGCGTCTTTGAGTCGATCAGGGCGAGCTCCTTTTCAGGGCGTGTCAGCCAGGTGAGGTACACCTGCAGACTGGCAATGACCATCGCTGTCGTCGCAGAAAAACCGTCCGTGGGCCGCGATCTCGCGGCGGTGCTGGGTGCGACCCGGCGGGGGGACGGCACGCTGAGCGGCAACGGCTACGTGGTGACGTGGGCGATCGGCCACCTGGTCGGTCTGGCCGAGCCCGAGGGCATTCGCCCCGAGTGGGGAAGATGGCGCCGCGAAGATCTCCCGATGCTCCCGAAGCGGTGGCCGCTGACGGTGTTCGAGCCCACCCGAGCGCAGTTCGAGGTGGTGAAGCGGGTGCTGAACGACCCGAGGGTCGACTCGGTCATCTGCGCGACGGACGCGGGCCGGGAAGGCGAGCTCATTTTTCGATTGATCTACGAGGCCGCGGACTGTCGCCGCCCGGTCCAGCGGCTGTGGATTTCCTCGCTCACCGACGGAGCGATTCGCGAAGGGTTGGCTCGGCTCAAGCCGGCAAAGGACTACGACCGCCTCGCCGACGCCGCGATGGGTCGCAGCCGCGCCGACTGGCTGGTGGGAATGAACCTCTCTCGGGCCTACGGGCTCGCGCTCGAGGCCCCGCTGTCGGTGGGAAGGGTTCAGACTCCGACGCTGGCAATGTTGGTCGAGCGCGAGCTGGCGATTCGCGATTTTGTCCCCGAGGACTACCTCGAGGTGGTCGCGACTTTTTCGCCGCGTGAGGGGGCCTCGTACCGGGGCACCTGGTTTGATCCGAAGGCTGCGACGAATCCCTCGCGCTTGCCCGCCTCGGCAGAGCGGGCGAAGGAACTCGTCGAGCGGGCGCTAAAGGGGAAGGCGCGAATTTCCTCACTGACTTCGCAGACGAAGAAGATGCCGGCTCCGTTGCTGTACGACCTCACCGAGCTGCAGCGCCACTGCAACCGGCTGGTTGGGTTCTCGGCCCAGCGGACTTTGGAGATCGCTCAGGCGCTGTATGAAAAGCACAAGCTGCTCAGCTACCCGCGCACGGACAGCCGGCATTTGTCGACCGAGGTGGCGGGAACCCTGAGCGGGGTGGTCGAGGCAATATCCGCACCGTTCCAGGCCCAGCTGGCGGAAGGCACGGGGCTGCGGCCGCTCTCGAAGCGCTTCGTCGAGGACAGTCGAGTCACCGATCACCATGCGATCATTCCCACCGCGGTTCGACCCTCGCCGCGGGCGCTGAGCGATGCCGAGCAGAAGGTGTACGAGCTGGTCTGTCGTCGGCTGCTTCAGGCCTGGCACGCGGATTTCGTGTGGGCCGCCACGAGCGTGGTGACTGAGATTACTGAAGGCCGCGATGTCGATGGATACCGCAGTCATGGAACTGCGATTGAGCAGCTGGGCTGGAAGGTGCTCGAGGTGGGTGAGGCGCGCGCTCCGGGAGAGAGCGATGACCCTGTGCTGCCGTCGGGGCTCGAAAGGTTTCAGCCGCAGCGGGTCCTCGACGCGAAAGCAGTGCCGAAGCGGACGCAGCCCCCGGCGCGGTTGAACGACGCGACCCTGCTGACCGCGATGCAGACCGCGGGAAAGACCCTTGATGAGAAGGAACTGTCGGACGCGATGAAGGACAGCGGGCTGGGAACTCCGGCCACGCGGGCGAGCATCATCGAGACGCTGCTGACGCGGGGCTACGTGGTTCGCGAAGGGAAGGCCCTGCAGGCAACCGCGCGTGGGGTCGGGCTGATCGCGGTCGTCGATGCCGAGGTCAAGAGTGCGGCGATGACCGGTGAGTGGGAAGCGCGGCTGCAGCGCATGGCGCGGGGGGAAGGGGACCTCGGGATGTTCATCGCCCGGGTCGAGGAGTACGTCGAGGCGGTCGTGGGCCGAGTGCCTCCGACTCTGCCTCCGTTGGGGGGAAGTGCTCCGCCCCGACCACCTGCTCGTGGAGCGCAGTCGTCGCTTTCACGATCTCATGGCTCGCCCTCCGATTCGATGGCCTCGCCGTCCGGTCGCGGTGAGCGTGCCGAACCGCGCTTGCCCATGCGCCCCCTTCGACAGGCCCAGGGTGAAGGGCCGGGTGAACGGCCCGGTGAACGGCCCGGTGAACGGTCGGCTGAGCGCGGCGAACGGCTGCCCCCACTTCAAGATGCGCGGCCCGGGGATCTCGATGCGCTGTTGCGTGAGGTCTTCGGCTTCACTTCCTTTCGGCCGCACCAGCGCGCGGTCTGCGAGGCCGCCGCCGCGGGAAACGACGTGCTTTTGGTCATGCCGACCGGAGCGGGGAAGTCGCTTTGCTACCAACTTCCCGGCCTGGCCCGCGCCCGCACCACCCTGGTGGTCAGCCCCTTGATCGCGCTGATGGAAGATCAAGTCGCGCGGCTTCAGTCGCTCGGCCTTCGCGCTGCGCGCATTCACTCGGGCCGCGACCGCCTCGAGTCCCGCGCTGTCTGTGCTGAGTACCTCGAGGGGAAGCTCGACTATCTGTTCATCGCTCCCGAACGGCTGGGTGTCCCTGGCTTCCCCGAGCTGTTGGCCCGCCGTCCCCTCGGCCTGATCGCCATCGACGAAGCGCACTGTATCTCCCAGTGGGGGCACGACTTTCGGCCCGACTACCGCCTGCTGCGCGAGCGGCTTCCTCTGTTGCGGCCCGCTCCGATCGTGGCGCTCACCGCCACCGCGACCCCCGTCGTTCAACGCGACATCGCCCACCAATTGGGGATGGGAGCGTCCGCCAAACAGTTCATCCATGGGTTTCGACGGGACAACCTGGCGATCGAAGCTCTCGAAGTACCGCCGCGAGAACGTCCTGCCCGGACCCGCGCCTGGCTCAGTGGGGTAGGCCGACTGCCTGCGATCGTCTACGCCCCGACCCGAAAGATGGCCGAGGCCGTCGCCGAAGAGCTCGAAGCGGACCATCGGGTGCGCGCCTACCACGCCGGCTTGTCGGCCCACGTTCGCGACGCCGTGCAGACCGCCTTTCTCGGTGGGCAGCTGGACGTGGTGGTCGCGACCGTCGCGTTCGGAATGGGCATCGACAAGGCCGACGTCCGCACCGTCGTTCATCTCGCGCTGCCCGGCAGTGTCGAGTCCTACTACCAGGAGATCGGCCGCGCCGGCCGCGACGGCAAGCCGTCCCGCGCGGTGTTGATGCACCACTTCGCCGACCGCAAGACCCACGAATTTTTCCTCGAGCGCGATTACCCCGACGCGAAGGTGCTTGCGAAGTTGGCGCGCGCTCTCGACGAGACCGCTCAGACCGCCGAAGCCCTGCGACGGCGAACCCGAGTGAAGGTCGACACCTTCGAAACCGCGCTCGAGAAGCTGTGGATTCACGGGGGGGTGAAGGGAGTCGCCGAAGACCGATTGCAGCACGGTCACGACGACTGGCAGGCCCCTTACGCCGCGCAGCGACAGCGACGTGAAGAGCAGCTGTCGCTCGTCGCCCGCTTTGCCGAGGGACACGGCTGCCGGATGGTGGCGCTGGTTCGTCACTTTGGAGACCGAGAAGACCCCGGTACCCCGTGCGGTTGCTGTGATGTCTGCGCCCCCCAAGAGTGTGTCGGAGCCCTCTTCGAGACCCCTTCCCCCCAGGAGCAGACCGTTCTGCAGCAGCTGATGGGTCGGATCCTCGCCCAGCCCGGACAAGCCAGCGGCCGGCTGTGCCGCGAGCTGCTCGGAGAAGACCCCACCGCCCGAACCCGGTTCGAACGGTTGCTCGGGGGCCTGGTCCGCGCCGGGCAGGTGCGGGTCGAAGACGACGCCTTCGAGAAAGACGGACGCCGCATCCCCTTTCATCGCTTGTTTGCGGTCGCCGTCGCGCGCATCGGGGCCGCTCAGGTGCAGCTTCCTGCGGCGATTGTCCCAGGCAAACGGCCTCGCGCGCCTGCCCGCGCCCGCCCCGCAGGCCGCCGGAAGGAAAAGCGCCGCAGCGGCCCTGCCGTTCCTTTGCCCACGGTCGGCGCGAGCGCCACCCTCGTCGCGAGCCTTCGGAGCTGGAGACTCGACGAAGCCCGCCGCAAGCGCGTGCCCGCCTTCCGGATTCTCACCAACCGCGCGCTGGTCGCTTTGGCCCAGGCCCGCCCCACGACTTCCCAGGCGCTGCGCGGGGTCAGCGGAATCGGGTCAAAGATTTTGCAGACCTACGAGCGGCAGCTGCTCGCGCTTTGCGCCGGCTGACCCCCGAGTGGGGCCTGGAAGTGGCCCCTTTTGGGAAGAGCAAAAAGGTCGATTTGTTGAATGGAGGACCCATTCCACCGGAGGTCCCCCACGATTAGTTCGGCTCTTTGGCCGCCTTCCGTTCCTGAGTGCTGAGCCGGTAGGCGGCATTTCGGGCGCGCATCATCGCTCCGAGGGGGCGGTGTTCCTCGAGCGCGTGCCACGGGTCGAACGACAATTTTTCGATCCGTTCGGCCGATGCTTGGTCCAACGTCTGCTGCGGAAGGGTCAGCCGACCCACCGTGAAGTAGGGGGAATCGCTTTCTTTCCAGTCCACCGAGCCGTCCTCGATTGGAGTGCGCTTTTCGTCCTGGAAGAACTGCACCTTGAAGTCGTATTCCACCGGGCCTTTTGCCAGCCGCGCCGCGAGCTCTTCGCCCAGGTAATCGGCGGTCGTCCCCGGTTTGGCGTTCACGTCGGCTGCCGCGATGGGATCGAACATGTACCGCACTGCGTAGGGACCCCACTTGATCGGCAGCTGGCTCGAGTAGCGCGCCGTCGCCACCGAATCGATCTTCCGTGTCGCGCTCTGGACCAGCTTTTTGATCAACCCCAGCGCGCGCCACGGGCCGAACTTTGCGATCGCTTTGAAGATCAACGTGGCTGGGCTCGCCGCGGCAGCCACGAACCAGACGAACTCGTCGGCATCGCGAAAGGGCGTCGAAGTTCCAAGAATGGCCAGAAAATCCTGGGTGGTCTCGTCTTCCATGCCCGGAATGATCTTCTTCCCCGGCACCCCAATCACCTTCACCGCGATGCCTCGGACATCGGGCTTGCGGTCCGACTGGTGCGAAGGTTTTCCGTTCGAATATCGAACCAACGCCCGGTAGGTGCCCGGCTTCGCCCCCAAGCCGACTCGAACGGGGTCCGGCAACCCGGGCAGCACCGTGAACGAGGCCTCGGCCCCTGCCTGCCCCTTGGCGTGAAGTCCGCGCGCGACGGGAACCTTGCTTGCGTGCTGCTGCTGGAACCCGCGCAGCACTTCGGCCAGTTTTTCGAAGCGAGCGGTTTCATCGGGACCAATCTGTTCTTTCCAGTCGATCGAAGGGGCCATGGCGGGGGTGTACCTCAGGCGTCTTCGGCGACGCGCAGGATCAGCTTTCCAAAGTTCTCGCCCGAGAACAGCTTCAGCAGCGCCTCGGGAAACGTCTGCAGCCCGTCGACCACGTCCTCGCGGGAAGTGAATTTCCCTTCCTTCATCCAACCCGCGATGTCCTTCACCGCGGTCGGATAGCGATCGGCGTAGTCGAACACCACCATCCCTTCCATCCGGGCGCGGTTCACCAGCAGAGACATGTAATTGGCGGGCCCCTTGATTGGCCCAGTGCTGTTGTATTGCGAGACCGCCCCGCAGATGACGATGCGCGCCTTGCGGTTGATGCGGGCCAGCGCGGCGTCGAGAATTTCTCCTCCCACGTTGTCGAAGTAGACGTCGACGCCCTTGGGACAATGGGCCTTGAGCGCCTCTTTGAGATCCCCAGCGCGGTAGTCGATGCAGGCGTCGAAGCCGAGCTCCCGCACCACGAAGTCACACTTCGCCGGGCCTCCGGCGATTCCCACCGTGCGGCAGCCCTTGAGCCGGGCGACCTGACCGACCGTTTGACCGACGGCGCCAGAGGCTCCCGACACCAGCACCGTCTCGCCGGCCTTCGCCAGGCCCACCTCGAGAAGGCCGAAGTAGCCGGTCATCCCCGGCATCCCGAGGGGGTTGAGCCACTTCTGAAGCGAACCGAGAGCGAGATCGACTTTCGCCGCTCCGAAGTGCCGCGGGTTGGACACCAGGCAGTATTCCTGGACCCCCACGCTGCCGGTCACCAGGGTCCCGACCGGAAAGTCCGGGTGGCGAGAAGCGATGACCCGTCCGGCTCCACCCGCGCGCATCACCTCGCCCAGCCCCACTGGAGGAATGTAGCTCTTGCCTTCGTTCATCCACCCGCGCATCGCCGGGTCGAGCGAAAGCATCAGCGTCTTCACCACGAACGAACCGTCGGCGGGCTCGGGCACAGGCTCTTCGGTGAAGGTCCAATCGCTGCGCTTGGGAAGGCCGACCGGACGGGCGGCCAGACGAATCTGATGGTTGGGGGGCACAGCTTTGTGCTTCTAGAGCATCGGGCCGGACGCATCAGCGGTTTCGGCGGCGCTCGAAGTGAAGTCGATCATCGGGCCCGCCCGCATCAGCCGTGCTCGAAGTGGAGCAGCGATCGCGTTCCGGCGATCGCCGCGAGGACCAGCACCAGCATCGCGGCGGGCAGATAAACGAACTGCAGGAACCGGGTGAAGATCGCGAGCAGCACGTGAATTCCTGCATACGCTGCGGCGGCCGTGGCGATCGAGACCGAGTTGCGAAGGTAGGCCTGCACGGTGAACACCAGCCCGGCGATGAGAGTGAGGGCCCACATCGCACCGGCTCCGATGAGAACCGCGAGGATCAGGCAAGTCGTTACGTCATCCATTGATCCAGCCCGACAGCCGGGGAGAAAGGGCCATTCCCCGGCGCGCCGGAAACCGTCCGCAGCTTCAGGGCGTGCGAGGTGTGCCGCTTCAGGGCCCGCCCGGCCTTCGCCCGTTCTTTCGCGTACTCGGGCTTTTGCCAACCACCGATTCGCCCCAGGTGCCGCGAAAGCAGAATGCAGACCCACATTCGAAAGGGGCGCCAGCCTTCGCTGATCTCGCTCATCGTTTCGGCCGAGACCTCTTTGAGGCGGTAGGCGTCGGCCAGACCGTGAAGCACCCGCGGCTCGGCGGTCGGCAACCCATCGATCAGCGCAGCTCCGCGATACAAAATGTGACTGGCCGTCCACGGGCCCACCCCCGTCAATTGCTGAAGCTCCTCGAGCGCGGCGTGCTCGTCCATCGCCCGCAACCTGTCGGGGTCGAGCTTTCCTTCCAGCGCGGCGATCGCGATTCCTTTGAGGCGCGCCAGCTTCTCGTCCGAGAGCCCGGTGAACGTCGGAACTTCGAGCAACTGCTTTGGAGAAGGAAAGACGTGGTGCAGCCGGCCCTTGATTCTCACTTCATCGCCGTGCTGTTCGGCCAGCCCGATCTTCAGCTTCGCCGCCTGCTTGATGTTCAATCTCGCAGCGATGATCCCCCAGGTCGCCGCGTCGTACGGCGACGGCTTGGCGGCGGTGAAGAACCCGCGAAATTCGGCCTGGAGCCTGCCGACCCCCGGATCCCTCTCACCCACCGCGAGCCAGGACTGGCCCTCGACCTCGAGCCCCAGCATCCGCGCGACCTGTTTTCGGGCGGTCCGAGCGTCGTCGGTGCCGACCAACTGGGCGACGATCTGCTCGCCTTCTTCCCGCAGCCCCACCGCGACCGCCTCGAAGCTGTGGTCCAGTCGGAAGGCGAGGGTCAGGTCGTCCGCATCGGCGACCGCCATTCCACTGCCTGGGGTGAAACCTTCGTAGAACTCGGACGCCGCCTTCAAGGCGAAGCCCCGGGGTTTGTCGAAGCTGAAGCTCTTCATCGGATTCTCCTTTTGCGCTGGTGCGATTCACCAGCGGTAGTGAGAAGTTAAAGAAGGGCAGTGACAGCGTTATGTCAGGTTTAAACGACTGCGGTGCCGGGGCCCATTTCGGGGCAAGGACAACAAGGGGCGGGTGAGGGTCGGCGCGAAGCGGGGAGCGTGGTAGACGCCCGCGGATGAGCCGAGCCGCCATCACCGACCTGTACCGAATCGATGATCTGCTGGAACCCGAAGAGCGGGCTGCCCGCGACACCGTCGCTGCGTTCGTCGACAAAGAATACCTGCCGATCATCGGCAAACATTTCCGCAACGGGACCTTTCCGATGGAAGTGGTGCCGCGGCTGGCCGAGCTCGGGGTGTTCGGAGCCACTCTCAAAGGCTACGGGTGCGCGGGCCTCAACAACATCACCTACGGGTTGATTCTCCAGGAGCTCGAGCGCGGCGACTCGGGGCTGCGCAGCTTCGCCTCGGTGCAGAGCTCGCTGTGCATGTACCCCATCTACGCCTTCGGCTCGGAAGAGCAGAAAGAACGCTTTCTGCCCGGGATGGCGAAGGGGAAGGTCATCGGCTGCTTCGGTCTGACCGAGCCCGACTTCGGCTCGGATCCCGGCGGGATGCGCACCCGGGCCAGGAAGGACGGCGAGCACTACGTGCTCAACGGGGCGAAGATGTGGATCACCAACGGCACCCTCGCCGACGTGGCGATCGTCTGGGCGAAGGTCGACGACGGCGGGCAGGAAAGCATCCGCGGGTTCCTGGTCGAGAAGGGAATGCCCGGCTTCCGGGCCGAGGAAATCAAAGGAAAGTTCTCGCTGCGCGCCTCGTACACCGCCGAGCTGTCGTTTGCCGACGTGCGCGTCCCCGCCCGAAACATGCTGCCGGGAGTTCAGGGTCTGAAGGGCCCGCTGTCGTGCCTCAACAACGCACGCATGGGCATTTCCTTCGCGGTGATGGGAGCCGCGGTCGCCTGCTTCGAAGGCGCTCGCGAGTACGCCCTGTCCCGGGTTCAGTTCAACAAGCCGATCGCCGCGTTCCAGCTCACCCAGGAAAAGCTCGCCGACATGCTGCAGGAAATCGTCAAGGGCCAGCTGCTGGCCTGGCGGCTGGCGAAGCTCAAAGATCTACACGGGAAGGTCAGCCCGGAGCAGGTGTCGATCTGCAAGCGCAACAACGTGAAGGTCGCGCTCGACATCGCGCGGGTCGCTCGCGGCATCTATGGGGCGAACGGGGTGACGGACGAATACCCTCCGATTCGCCACATGCTGAACCTCGAGAGCGTCTCGACCTATGAAGGGACCCACGAAGTGCACACCCTGATCCTCGGCAAGGCGATCACCGGCATCGACGCGTTTTCCTGATCCCCATGGCGTTCACCAAAAAAATCACGGTTCGCTTCGACGACGTGGACTTCGCGCGCGTCGTCTATTTCCCCAACCTCTTTGGCTACTGCCACCAGGTCTTCGAGGACTTCTTTTCCGAAGCGATGGGGGTGTCCTACGCGGTGATGCTTCAGCAGCGCAAAGTCGGCTACCCCAGCGTGCACGCCGCGGCGGACTTCAAGCACCCGCTTCGATTCGGGGACGTAGTCCGGATCTCAATGGAAACAGTCAAGCTGTCCTCGAAGTCGATCACCAACCGCTACCAGCTGTTTCTCAACGACAGCGCGACGCTGTGTGCCGAGATCGAGATCATCACCGTGCCGATCGACATGGACACCTTCAAGGCCAAGGCGGTGCCCGAGGACGTGAGGATGGCGTTCTTGAACCACCTCACCGGACTGACGGTCTGACTTAGGCGCGCTTGATCGTGATCCAGGTCTCGCCCTTTTCTTCGGGCGCTGACGGAGCGGCCGGAGCAGCAGCCGCCGCCTCGGGCTCGTCGGCCTCGCCGTGGCGGGACGCGATCTCGGCGTCGGTCAGAAACCCGACCGCTTGCCCTTCCCGGTTCCAGAAGCGCACCGCTTTCTCGCTCTGGGCAAACAGCTCTGCCGCGGCCTCGGGCGGGACCAGCGCGTGCTCGATGCGATCCGGGTCCGGGCGTTCGACGACTGCGAGCTTTCCTTCCTCGAGCATCTTCGCCTGGCCTTCCGACAGCTCGAGCCGCCGCAACTTCTGTTTGCGGGTGACGAAGTAGAACGTGGTCGTCCCGGGCTCGATCGCCACCTGGGTCGCCAACACTTTCTCGCGCAGGAACCGGTCGAGCTGCACCTGCTTCTTGGCGTCGTTGCGCTGGGCTTCCTTGCTGCCCGGAAGGGGGGGCAACTTCGGAATCCGGGTCGGAGCCGCTTCCCTCGGCGGCGGCCGACGCGACTGCTCGGGCCGGGAAGGAGCGCGGGGGGGCGGCGGAGGGCGGGGCGGGGCAGCGGCGGCTTTGCTCTCGGAAGCTTTGACCTGCTCTTCGGAAACAAGGCCGGCCTTGAGCAGTTTGTCTTTCAGGCTGAGCATAGGTTCGCGGTTTCTATCACTTGTTCATCGCCCTGCTAGGGTGCCCGCCCGCAAGTGAGCCCGCGCGACCACATTCCCTCGTTTCTCTCGATGCGCGCCCTGGCGTGTTTTCTCGTCCTGGGGGTGGCCTGCGCCGACCCGGTCGACAAGGCGGCCAAGAAGCGCATCTTTTCCCCCGAAGACCCGCCCCAGGCCGTCGCTGCGGCGAGCCAGAAGCTGCCTCCCGAAGAGGTCGCCGACAAGCCCGAGATTGCCCGCCGCATTCTGGGAATGGGGGCGGCCGAGGCCACCGAGCGAATCGGCCCCCACGAATTCACCGCTACCGTCAGCTACGAGTGGACGAGCATCGGCAGCAAGAACGTGCTGCTCAAAGAGACCCGCACCCTGCTGGCGGGCTCCAGAGGCGTCGGCGGCGACTTCCACGCCACACTCGAAAACTCCCGCGATCAAGGCCTCGAGGTGCTGCGAATTGCGAACATGGTCTACGCGAAGAGCCGCTACGGAAAGTTCCGCCAGCGCCTGCGGGACCGGGGCATCGCCGAGCGGGTGCGCGAAGAGATGTACGGCGCAATCAAAGACTTCGACGCTCTGTTTCGCGGTCGCCTCAAGCTCACCGCCAATGGCACCGTCACGGTCGAAGGCCGCACCGCGTGGAAGTACCAGGTGACTCTGGGCGACCCCCTTCCCGAAAAGATCCAGAAGCTTCCCGCGATCGTCGCCGCCCGGGGAGGCGCCGACGAGACCACCCAGCGCCGGCTGGCCTTCGAAGAGCTGAGGTCCCCTCGAACCCTGCAGGGCGAGGTGCTGGTCGACGCATTGACCTCGGTCGTCCTCAAGACGCGGCTCGATGGCCGCATCGGGGTCAAACGCGAAGCCCGCAAGTTCCCCGACGGAGGGGGAACGCAGGCCAGCCAGGCCGAGCTGCGGTTGGTGCTCGATTCCCAGCTCCAGCACATCGGCAAAGAGCCCGCTTTGAAGGTCCCGACCGACTTCCTCCCCGACCAGGACAAACCCGAAGGAATCGCTGCCGCGCTCGAGCGGTTTGGCATTCCCCGGGCGGGTACGGATGGGGGCACCAGCGGCCCAGCAGACGGGGTCCCGGATGACGAAGAAGCCCCCTGAAGCCGGGGGGGCCTCAACCAGTTGGTCAAAAATTTGCGGGGTCGCCTCCGATCCCTAGAATGCCCAACAGATGCGGCTTTGCCGCGTCCGACATGGCCGGTTGTTCAGGTGGATTCACAGAGAGGATTGCCAACATGGATCGCAAGGGTTCAAACGCAGCAGTGGTGACGGCGGAAGAGGTGACGACGGCGCTCAAGGGCCGCATCGCCACCCAGGAAGAAGAGAAGGTGCTCCGGATGCGTTACGGCTCGAAGGTCGAGACCGGAATGCCGTTGCCGAAAGCTGCGGGCGCCAACGAAGAGCTGGGCGACGAGCTGCTGCTGATTGAGATGCAGCTGTTCAAGGCGATGAAGGCCAGGCGGGGTCTGTCGGTCGCTCCCGCGCCGGTGACCCGCAGCGCGGCGAAGGACAAGATCGTCCGCGCGCTGAAGGCGAAGAAGAAATAACCGGCTTCGCGTGGCTCACCCGCTCGAGCGTCAGGTGCTCATCAGTCGCACCAGACGTTGGCTCGCGCGGGTGAGGCCGGCGGCGACGGGGCGCTCTGAGTCCACGGGCGGCCGCGCGGCGAAGTCCACGAACCACGACCCGGTCGCGGGGTTGCGGAAGTAGTCCTCGTTGAAGTGCTCGCGCAGTGAATCGGTCAACCGGACTTCGAGGGTGGCCGCGCGAAGGGGCAGGGGGTCGACTCCCCCGACGCGGAGCAGAAAACCTCCCCGCGGGACGCTCACGCCCAGAGCGCGGGCCATTCGGTCCTCGTATTCCTCGGCGAGGGGCCGAACCGGACCCCGCGCATAGACTTCGAGCACGTAGGGCAACATCGCCGCCGCCTCACGCAGGCCGGCAAGCGCGGTGAAGGCTCCGAGTCGTGCCGCCTCTCGCGCTGCGGCCGAGGGAACCCGCAGGTACCGTTTGAGCCAGCCTTCCTCGAGGCTGAAGTGTGAGACGAGGGTCCGAATCGCTTCGAGGCTGGCTGCTTCTGGAAAGCGCCGCTCGAGAGTTCCCGCGCCCGCCGAACCGTGGGCCCACAGTTGCGCTTCCCCGAACGCCGCGAGCAGCTCGGCGCAGGCGTGCCGCCCTCCCCGGCGACTCACCGACAAGCGCACATCGTCTGGAACGCGCACCGGCGAGACGAGGGGCTGGGGGCTGGCGTCGTCTCGAGGCTCGGCGTCCAGCGTCAGCCTTCCGCGCGCGTCGGTGCCCAGGCCCAGGTCTTCGAAGGTCCGCTTCACCGCCGGCAGCAGGTCCTCGGCGCGAAACAGCTCGCGCATCCACGGCAAGGTGCCCACATGGAGCACATCGTGCCAGTGCGCCGTCTGCGGCTTGAGCGCAGGGTCGAGCCGCTTGAGCACGTAGCCGAGCAGATCCCGGTAGGCGTCTTCGGTGGTGGTCAGCAGCTTCTCGGCCGCCTCGAGCCAGGGCTGGAGCTCGATTCCGCTCAGGGCCTCGTGCTGCGCGCGCATCGAGGAAAAACCGAGGTGCGCGCTGGCGTGGATGTTCGAGTCAATCACCCGCGACCACTGGGTGTGGCGTTCCCACAGGGCTTCGGTGAGGTCCCTCTCGAGGGCGTGGCGACGTTCGCGCTCGAGATCTTCAGGCAGCCGTTCGAGGGCTTCGGCCAGCGGCATCGTGCGCATCGATGAGTTGATCGGGCGCTCGAGCTCTTCGGCGCAGCCATCGAGGCTCGACGCCGCAGCCCCGAGCGCGTGTCCCCAGGCGAGGAAGCGCAGCAACCGGTGCAGCGAGCCCCGGGTCTCGGCATCGGTCTTCGGGCTCGCCGCAGCCTGACGCACCTGAAGAAACGAGTCCGAGCGCAGCAGCGACGGAAAGTCTTCGACCAATTTCGCCAGCCGCTGCCGGGGCGCCAGGCCGGCGTGATGGCGATGGCGGGCCAGCGCGAGCTGCGAGAGAAATTCCTCGGTCTGTTCCGTCAAACCGTTGATCGAGATTTCCACGTTGGAGGTATGAACAACCCGGTCTTGTTCCCGAGTCAACCGTGAAGCGTCGCACCGTGGTGGCCCCGGCCGGTCGGCTCAATGCCGTGCTCTCTGACGCGCTGAGCGTGCCGTTGCTCGAGGCCCAGGCGTTGATTTCCCGCGGGGCGGTGTACCTCGATGGGAAGCGCTGCCAGTCGGCACAGACGGCGGTGAAGGCCGGCCAGAAGTTGTCGGCGGTGCTCGAAGAAGGAGGACAACCCGTGACGGCGGTGGGCGCGACGCAGGCGCCACTGGTGGTGATCTTCGAGGACGAGGCGCTGTTGGTGGTCGACAAGGCCGCGGGGGTGGTCGCGCAACCGACGCCGGGGCGGGTGGGGGACAGCCTGATTGACCTCGCCCGCTACCACCTGCAGAGCGCTCCGGGGCTCGTTCATCGGCTCGATCGGGAGACGTCCGGAGTGACAATCTTCGGCAAGACGCCCGAGTCCACCCGCGCGCTGGCGGCCGAGTTTCGCGAAGGCCGCGCCAAGAAGCGCTACCTCGCGGTCACCGCCCCCGGCTTGCCGGCGCAGGGCGAAATCGACCTCCCCCTTTCGAGGGACTCGTCGCGTCCGGGGCGCTGGCGGGCCTCGAAAGAGTTTCAAGGCATCGACGCGGTGACCCACTACGTCCGGCTGTCGGCCCATGAAGAGTTCGCGACGGTCGAACTGTTTCCGCTCACCGGGCGCACCCACCAACTGCGGGCGCACCTGGCCGGAATCGGGTTTCCGATTCGGGGGGACAAGCTCTACGGAGGATCTGCCGACGTGCGTTGCCTGCTGCACGCGCAGCGACTCGAGGTCCTGGGACGGACGTTCGAGGCGCGCGTTCCGGCGGATCTCGCGACCTACCTGACTTAAGGGTCGAACTCGACGACGTAGAAGGTGAACGCCGCGCTGCCGAGGCTGCGTTGGCGGTTCACGTTCACGTTGGTCGAGGAGGTCAGCTCGAAGCGGGCGTTGCCTTCGCCGAGGTAGCTGCCGCCTGCGTAGCTGGCCTCGCCGTTGCCCTGGCCGGACGCCGCTTGCGAGCTGGCGAAGACGATGGTTCGGGTGGTGTCGACGGGAGAGATCGCGACGGACAGGGTCGAGCTGTTGATGGGGAGGGTGACGGTTTTGGTTTGCACCGAGGCGCGGCTGCCAAAGTCGATTCGTTCCCAGGCCATTCGCAAGATGGGGGAAGTGACGCAGGCTCCGGTCAGGCCCGTCGCCCGGCTGAAGTTGAGCGATGAAGGCGTGGGCAGCTCGGCGCGGAGCAACACGTCGCAGATGGGGTCGCTGCTGTTGGGCAAGGCGTGCTGGGTGAGCAGGGCGGTGTTGGCCGAGACCGCCGACAGTCCGGTCACCAGTCTGGAATTGGCGCCGATGGCAATCCCGGCGCTCTCCAGGCCACGGGTGACGTTGATTCCCGCGAGCTCGACCGCCTGGATGTCGAAGCTGCCGCCGGGGCAGGTGGTGGCTGCGGTACCGATGTCGAGAGAGACGGTGGTGGGGGAGACCAGCTGAGTCACGATCAGATCGTCGTCGTCGATGGTGACACTCGAACCCTCATAGGACTTGAGGAGGAAGCTCAAGGAGGGGTTGACCGCCGCCGGGAGCAGCAGAGTCATCGGGGGCGTCACACAATTTCCGGCCACCCGTTCGACCCGAAGACCGGCGGGAAGCTCGAGGGTCTGCCAGTGAATGCTGCCGGCAGCCGCCCCGCCATTTCGGTTGCAGGTCACCGCGCCCGTCGTGTTGAGGCGGCACCTCACTTCCGCGGTGCCCCCGAGGGCCGAACCGGTGGTGGCCTGGAAGAAAAGTGCGGTGCGACCGATGTTCTGTTGGAGGGGGAGGATCGCGCAGGTCGTGAAGAGATCTTGAGTGCTGCCTCCGTCGGCCAGTGCGATGGGGGCGTTGAAGGCGCAGTTGCCGCGACGAACCGCGCCGACGATGTTGAGCGTGCGCTGAGCGGTGCCGAACGGAGCGGCGGCACTCTGCACCGTGGATCCACCCGTCAACGGCTTGAGATAAAAGTCTGCGTTCGTCTGGCCCGCCGGAATTGTCGTGCCGGTGACCGCGAGAGTGCAGATCGAGTCTGAGTAGTAGCGCGCGGTGCCTGCTGCGACTTCAGAGAGTCCGACCGCCGTGTTGCTCGCCACTGCAGTGGGGACTGCCATTCGCTGCGCCTGCACCGTCGAGAGAACGCAGGCTCCGGCCAGAAGGGGGCTTGGCAAGGTGGAGGTGAACGCCAGGCTCGTGGGGAGGAGCACTGTTCCACCACCCCCACCGCTCCCTCCGACTCCACCGCCACTGCCGCCGCCGGTGCCACCGCCACTGCCGCCGCCGGTGCCGACTCCTCCGCCGGTGCCGACTCCTCCGCCGGTGCCGACTCCTCCGCCGGTGCCGACTCCTCCGCCGGTGCCGACTCCTCCGCCGCCCTCGCCGCCACCGCCGCCCTCGCCGCCCTCGCCGCCACCGCCGACCTCGCCGCCACCCCCGCCCCCTCCGCCCCCGCCGCTGGCAACTCCGCCGCCGCCTCCGTCATTTTCGTTGGTGCCGACTTTGACGCAGGTGTGGCTGATCGCTCCGCACACGAATCCGGTACCGCATTCGGAATCTGCTTTGCACGCGTAGACGGGGACCACGGCTCCCGGCTCACACTGACAGCCGACCACGAGGGCCGCGAACGAGACGAGCACAGCAAGACGCATCGGTCGACTCTACTCGGCCCGCGCTCCCCATCTCACCGGGCGAGCACTCACCCACAGGGGGCAATGTGCGACACCACCCTTCAGTCGGCGTACGAGCCGTACGGCTGACCGAGCTTGTTCTTGTGAGCTCCGGGGACCGCAGCGTTGAGCGTCAGCTCGACCTCGGCTCCGCTCGCGGCAACCTCGATCGAACGGCTGGCGATGGTCTCGCCGCCCGCCCACGCGGACAGCTTGTGCGTTCCCGTCGGCACCCCTTCGATTCGAAAGGAGCCGTCCGACTCGACCTTCGCGAACAGTCCATTCGGGACCACCAACACGCTCGCGCTCATTCGCGAGTGCATGTTGCAAAAAATCTCGACCACCCCGGGGCTCGTCATCACGTGGCTCTTCACCGGGTCACCGGACCGGGCGGTTCCCAGATCGAACGTGTTTCCCTCGGACACCGAAAAGACGTTGTGAAAGATGCTGTCGAGGTTTGGAAAGTTCACCTTCGTCCCGCGGGGGACCACCGCGGTGCGGGGAGCGAACTGCTTTCCTTCCTGGCGAATGTCGAGCGTCCCAGTCGATGGGGCGGCCTTTACGTCTTCGATGAAAACCCACGCCGGACCATTGGCGCCGCTGACCTTCACCCGCCCGGTGACAGGAGCAACGGCCTGCTTCGGCGCGCGGGGCTCGGCCGGTTTGGGAGTGACCGCCAGTGAAGGCGGGACCGGAGCAGGCGCCGGCTCGACCGCGACCACCGCGGCCGCGACCTGCGCCTGTCCCTGGGCCAGCCGCAGCATCTGCTGATCGTGCTCGACCTGCTGCTGAAGAATTCGAATCAGCAGGGCCCGTTGGTCGGCGAGCTCTTTTTCCAGCCTCGCCAGCTCTTCGCGCGCCGACCGGGTCACTTTCCCGTCTTTTACCGCGCCCACCGACTGCGCAGGGGCGAGGCCCGCATTCAGCAGGCCCACCACCAGGAAAAAACCGAGTGCGCGTTTCATCACTGCTCCTTTCGCTGCGAAGACAATCAGTACGCCAACACCAGCGAGCTGGTGAAGACATCGTTGGGCACGAACGGAACGCCCCCGTACTCGCCGTTGAACAGGTATTCGGCCTTCAAGGTCACGTGCTCGTTGAACGACAGTCGCGCGCCCACTGTCGCCCGCCACGAGTGAGTCAGGTACGCGCGCTCGTCGCCCAGAAAAACGAACGCGTCGCGGAACTCGCCCCGCACCAAAACGCCGATCACCGAAGTGATCCTCCAGATCAGACTCAGGTACGCGGCCTGGTTGAGCTTCAGCCCATAGACCGAGTCCACCGCGCGCCCCGCCGCGGCCCCTTTGAGCCACTGACCCTCGAGGCCAATCGGCCCGATGTCCCACAACAGGTCCACCCCTGCGAACCACAAGGGCTCGGCGGTGTCGCGCGCGCGATCTTGCGGACCCCACTCTGCAGATGCGCCGACCTCGAGATTCCCCAACAGCGTGGAATCGAACAACGCGAAGGGCTTGACCGACACCCGGCCGCTGAACGTCTTTCCCGAATTGCTATCGACCTCGTCGTAAAAGTGGAACTGCTCGGTCGTCGAGGAGCCGTTGGTGAACGCCAACGCGATGGTGACGAAGTCGCCCTTGAGCAACTTCGCGCGTGCCTTCACCCCCAGCGGAGTGCCCGTGGTGTAGCGGGCCACCAGCGAAGGCGTAATTCCAAACCGCGCAGGGGAATGCCGCGTCCGGTACTCGACCCCCATCAGCGACTCCATCTTTCCGGCGAAAAACGAAATGCGCTGGTCGGCGGTCGGCATCCATTCGACCTGGGCGAGGTCTAAATCGAAAGTGTCTCCCAGCGAAAAATCGGTGCCCGAGCGGGGAGTGAAGTTCAGGCTGACCGTGAAGAGCAGATCGTCCCGAACGGCGGCCCGCACTCCCAGGTTCGCGACATTGAGAATGAAGCCCAGCGCCCCCCGCGAATGCACCGAGTCGTAGCGGCTGACGCCGGGCGCGTCGCCCAGGTCCGCGACATCGCCCCGCGAGTTGATCGCCGTCGAGAGGATGTCTCCGTAGAACACCCAGCCATACCGGCCGGCGTACTGCGGAAAAATCTTGTTTCCGAAGTCCTGCGAGTACCCGGCGCCGTTTCCCTGGGGGACGAAGAAACCAAAATCGATGTAGCCCGAGAGCGTGACCGCCGACACCATCGCCGACAAGAACCCTGCGGGTCCGGCCGGCTTCTGCGCGAGCTGGCTCTGAAGCTTCGAGACTTTCTCTTCGAGCAAAGTGACCCGTTGAGGCTCGGTCAGCGGTACCTCGAACAGAACGTCTCCGTCCTCGGTTTCGACTTCCCCCGCCACCTGCCCCAGCGCCAACATCGACAGCACCAGCAGTGGACTCATGGAGGCAACACCGGAGCGGAAGTCAGCTCTCTGGGCATCGGCGCCCCGGTGAGCGAGCGCAGAAACGCGACCAGGTCGCTCTGTTCGGCCGGGGTCAGATGCAGCGGCCGCAGCTGCACCGCCTTCACCCCCGGCACATTGGCGTCCGCGCCTCCCCGGTCGTAGGCGGCGACCACGGCCTCGAGCGAGGGGTAGACCCCATCGTGCATGTACGGGGCGGTCAGCTCTACGTCGCGCAGCGAGGCCGTACGCCAGGCGCCGCGCAACGCGGGGTCCAGCGGCTGCTCGAGGTAGGACTTGCGCGAGGTGTCGGTGGGGTCGTCGCTCCAGGTCGAGTCGCGGCGGTACGCGTTGGCGCGCAGCTTGGCCAGCCCGTCGAGCGCGCCGGCGGGGAGGCAGTTTTTGCCGTTGACGCAATCGCACACGCTTCCGGCGCGACAATCGGCTTCGGAAGGCACGCCCGCTCCGACCTGCGGCACTCCGACGTTGTGAAATGCGCTGTCCGACAACAGCGGAGTGTTGTGGCAGTCGACGCAGGAGCCCTTGCCGACGAAGACGCGGGCGCCTCGTTTCTGCGCCGCGGTGAGCAGCGCGCTTTGGGGGCCCAGCGCCACCCAGCGGTCGAACGCCGAGTTGCGGCTGATCAAGGTCTGCTCGTACGCAGCGATCGCCTTCGCCCAGTTCACGTAAACCCCGGTGATCTGTTTTTGATCTGCGCTGTCCATGCAGTCGAAAGCATCGAAGCTCGGCTCGCTGGCCGAGCCCGCCTGACATCCCGGCACCGAGCCCGGACGGCCTTCGAGCGGAAACCGGGGCCAGCACGAGAGCGCTGCGTCGGTGCCGGTGACGATTCGACAGGGGGAAGGACACACCCCCGCGACCAAGGCGCACTGGCCCGTCATCGGGTCGACCGCCGCACGTACGTCGGCCGAGCCGGTGGCGAACGGAAGCGGAAACGCGGTGAAGAGCTCGCCGTAGGCGTCGGGGTACTTGTCTTTGAGCAGCCAGGCGATCTTCAGCCGGTTCGAGCCCATCGAGACGAAGCTCTCGGAGACCGCGACGATTTGCGACCACAGCGAATCGTTGCGCCCATTCCAGTAGGTGATCCCGTAGTAGGCGGCGTTCACCGTCTGCTGACTGTTTACGTCGTACCAACCCGCTCCAATCGACACGTGGTTGGGGCTCGACGTGAAGTCCGCGCCGCCTCGCGCAGGGTCGTGGCAGGTCGCGCACGAAATGTTCAACGGCTGCCCTTTCGGCGCCCGCGCGTAAGGCGTCGGGCGTCGCAGGGTGTCGAGCAGCGTGGCGTTCCCCGAAAAGCGGGAATCAAAATAAAACTTCTGACCGAGCTCGGCCGCCGCGGCGTTGGTCGAGTACTTGTTCGAAGGGTCGGCCGGAGGCTTCTCGGCCAGCCCTGCCAGGCCCTGCAGCGAAGTCCATTCCTGGCGGCTGAACTCGCAGTCGGCCGAGCCGCACAACAGGGTGTCGACGCTCGGACCACACCCGACCTGCGCGCACCCAAGCGTCAGCAGCACCGCGGCTCGAATCACCGCGCACCTCCGCGCCAGAAAGCGAGCACAGCAAACAGCAGCGCGACCAGGGGCACCGCGAAAGCCAGCCGGCCGGTCGCGTCTTCCACGTCGATCGGGCGGGTCAGGAAGCGGCCCGGGGGCACCGAGCCCTTCACGTCCAGGCGCTGCACGTCGCTGGCCCAGCTCGCAGCAGGCATCGCGGTGTCGGACCACACCAATCGTTCGTCGGCCATCAGCGACAGGTGGACTCCCGCGCTCTGCGCCGCTTTTCCAAGAGCCGCATCGGGGACGAGGTTTCCAATCACCAGCAACCCCACCGTGCGCTCGCCGATTCTCACCGCGCTGACGGCGATCTCTGCAATGCGATCTTCGACCCACCACACCCCGATCGCGGCCCCTTCCTGCGCGAGCGCGGCCTTGACCACCGACGAGGACGAGAGGTCGAGCCCTTTGAGCTTCGGAGCGCCGATCACCACCTTGACCCGCCCCGAAGCCGAGAGAACGGCGAACACCGGTTGGCCATTGAGCGTCTGCAGGTCCTGGAGGATGTCGAGGATGGTGGCGTCATCGACGTTCGCCGCGCTCAGCGTGGACTTCAAGCGGGGATCTTCGGCCAGCAGCTGTGCGTCGCCCTTCACCCGGTCCTGGGCCGAGGTCCGCAGCAGGTCGACCAGCTGTGCCGCCCGCACCAGCGCATGCGCCTGTTGGGTGTACTGCTCGCTGTGGCTCAGCTGCCGGACTGCGAAGAACCAGCCGGTGGCGGCGATCAACCCCACGGCCGCTCCCATGGTCGCAAAGAGCGAGCGGCGCTTCCCCGTCGAGGTGCGGGCGCTGGTGCTCATGGGCCCAGGTCCACCGTCTGGGGGCCCGCGACGACCTCGATCAGACGCTCGAGCATCACCTTGCCCGCGGCGAGCACCTCGAGGTGGGCGGTTCCGATCGGCAACTCGATCTGCTCGCCCTGGCGGGCACTCTTCCCAGCGACGCGCACCGTGCCCCCTTCCATCAGGTGAACGAATTGCACAATGCCTTGCTTCGCGACCAGTGGAAAACTCTTCGCCACCTGCTTGCCTGCCTCGAGCGCGATCGTCACCTGAAACGGCCCGTAGCCGGCCTTTTCCAACCGGACGTCGATCGGACCCGAGTCGAAGCCCCCCAGCGTTGCCGGCGTCACGCTTCCGGTCGGCTCACCGTCTACGAAAATGAACGCGCCGGGCGGCTCGGAATCGAGCTGCAGCCGGGCGGTGATCGGCACCGCGGTGGGCGCGGCTTCCCGGGGGGCGTTGACGGCAAAGGCGGCCCCGGCCACCCCGGCCGAGGCGAAAGCTGCGAACACCGCGACCTGCCACAGCGGCCGGGGCTTGAGTGAGGTCATCGTGGGTCGGGCCGTGCCTCCCGTTGCGGCCGCGGCCAGCTTCAACAGCTCTTGGTAGGACGTGACCACGTTGGCCCCGCGCGCGATTGCCTGCTTGAGCTCTGAACGCCGTTCCCCGCCAAGCCCTTCGAGCCACTTGCCCAGGGCGCGATCGGAAGGGCGGAAATCTTTCTCGCGCAGGTATTGATCGAGCGCCTCTTCCAACAGCGCCGCGGTCTGGAAACGCTGCTCCGGCTGTCGCTGCAGGGCCTTGCAGACGATCGCCTCAAGCTCGGGATCCACGTCGGGCCGCAGTTCGCTCAGCGAGGGGACCAGGCCTTCTCGGACCGCCATCAGCGTCGCGCCGCTGCTTTCGCGGCGGAACAGGCCCTGACCCGACAGCAGTTCCCACAGCACGATGCCCAGCCCGAAGACGTCGCAGCGGCGATCGATGACCATCCCGTCCGAAAACTGCTCGGGCGCCAGGTAGCCCATCTTTCCTTTGATCATCCCCACTTCGGTCTGGAAGGTATTCGTCGAAGCCTGCGCGATTCCGAAGTCCACCACCTTCACGTGCCCCTGGTAGGTGACGATCACATTCGAGGGATTCACGTCCCGATGCACCAGCGCGAGGGGCTTGCCATACGGGTCGGTCAGCTCGTGCGCAAAGTGGAGCGCCTCTGCCGCGCGGCTCACGATGTACGCGGCGATCCCCGGGTCAATCTGCGCGCCCGAGGCCGCGGCCAGAATTGCGATCTGCTGCAGGTCCTCGCCGGGCAGGTACTCCATCGCCATGAAGTAGCTGCCCTGCTCGACGCCCAGCTCGTAGATTCGGACGATCTGCGGGTGATCCAGCCGGGCGGCCAGCCGGGCTTCGTCGAGGAACATCTGGACGAAGGGGGAGCTGGCTGCGTTCGAAGGCAACACCCGCTTGAGGGCCACCACCCGGCTGAAGCCTTCCACTCCCACCTGCACCGCCAGCGACAGCTCGGCCATGCCGCCCCTGGCGAGCGGGCCGATGATCCGGTACTTGCCGAAGGCCTCGAGCTCATCCAGCCGGATCGAGGCCGCAGTGGCGTCCACCCCGATGCGCGATTCGTCCTTCACTGGTGCCTCACCCCCGCGGGCAAATATCACGCGGCGAAGTTGAAATCGCGCCTCGTCTCCCGCCCGCCGGGCCCATTCGGAACGCGGGTTCGCATTTGAGCAGCGGGCCGGTACAAAAGAACGACGTGGCCAGATCGACTGAGTTAAGGCGCCTTCCTCAACCTGATGGGAGCGCCTGATGAAACTGCTGCCGATCGACCCTCGAGCGTTGCTTGCCGTGTTGGCTGTCTACGCGTCGTCGGCCCCCGCGATCGCGGAAGACAAGCCGCCCCGAGGCCAGACCAGCTTCGCGCCCGTCTCGGGGAAAGACAGCTTTGCCTCGGTCATGGCGAAGATGAAGGGCGACAAGGCGAAGGTCGAGAAGCGCCACACCGACCTGCTCAATGAGCGTTACGACCTCTCCAACCGGGTCGCCAAAGGAACGACGATGTTTCGCGGCAAGGCCATTCAGGAAGGCGTCCGGGTCAAGCTGCCGAAGGGGGCGACCTGGGAAGCCCTCGCTGCAATGGCCCCCGCTGACGTGCGCGAGAAGAACCTGTTCCCCTCGGGCTTCCTCCCGCTGCCCCACCCGAACCATCCTGAAGGGGGCATGCTGTTCCCCCGCTTCCACATTCAGGAGATCAAAAAGCAGGAAGGGCGCGACCTCGAGCGGTTCGATCTCGATTTCGACATCCCGGACCAGTTTCTTCCCGAGTTCCCCCCGGCGATCTTTCTCACCACCCGCACCGACCTGGGTGACGTCTCGCAGGGCAAGCTGGTGACGTTGATGAACTACTTCGAGCTCTTCAACGGGATCATGAACCCCAAGCAGCTCGAAGGGTTGCGCCTGCTCGTGACGCCCTTCCCGCAGCAGCAGTTCAACGCCACCGACGACCGTCGTTCCGAGCTCGCCAGCCGCGGCGTCACCTGCTTCGACTGCCACGTCAATGGGCACACCAACGGCGCCAACCACCTGGCCGGCGACGCAAGGCCGCAGGAGTCGCGCCATCGCATCGAGACCCCTTCGCTTCGAGGCGTGAACATTCAGCGGCTCTTCGGCTCGCAGCGTGCGCTCAAGTCGGTCGAGGACTTCACCGAGTTCGAGCAGCGTGCCGCTTACTTCGACGGCGACCCGGTGATCGCGACCAAGAAGGGCATCAACCCGCTCGAGCGCGGCAGCCAGGTTCACTTCATGGCCGAAGTTCAGGAGTTGCTGGATTTTCCGCCCGCTCCGAAGCTTCGGTTCGACGGGAAGGTCGACGCCAAAACAGCGACCGAATCCGAAGTTCGTGGCCAGGCGGTCTTCTTCGGCAAAGGCCAGTGCGCCACCTGCCACACGCCGCCGTATTACACCGACAACACGATGCACAACCTGATGGCAGAACGGTTCTTCAAGCCGCGTCTGGTCAATGGAATGATGATGAGCGGCGACGGGCCGATCAAGACCTTCCCCTTGCGCGGCGTGAAAGATTCGCCCCCCTATTTCCACGATGGGCGGTTGCTGACGCTGGAAGACACGGTCGAGTACTTCAATCTGGTGCTCGAGACGAAGCTCGACGATCAGGAAAAGAAAGACCTGGTCGCCTTCCTGCGGGTGCTCTAGCGCATTTTCCGTTTGGCGGCATTCAGCCCTTTGCCGCACTGTTGTTTGTTGGGTCCGAATCTCATCGGACGATGCCTGCGTCGCAGCACGGTCCATAGAAAAGCCGGGAGCAATGTGAGGGCGAGCCCATCGCCCGTCGCGCAGCCACAGCCGAGGGCCCGGTGCACCGGTGCACAGGCTACGTCGAGCTCGAGGGCCAGCGCGTCGGTGGCCCCGGGAACGGACGCGATCAGCACCAGCGAATGGGTGCCCTCCTGCCCGTTGCTCGGGGTCCACCGCAGCGTGCTGGTCTGAGCGTCGAGCTCCAGACCCGCGGGCAGGGCAGCCCCACTCGGGGTGCGCAGCTCGAAGGTGAAGGGGGCGTCTCCGAGCACGTTGGCGCCGGGCGTACCTTCAAACGGGACTCCGCAGGACGCAGAAAGGGCGATTGGATCTCGGCTCGGGAAGCGGGGCGGTATCGCGCAGGCGCCGGTTCGACAGGCGCGGCCGGGCGTGCAGTCGGCGGACGTCTGACACGACGCGGGGCACGAGACTTGTGCGCCCGAGCAGACGAAGGGAGCGCAAGAAGACGCGGGGGTGGCCGCGGGAACCAAAGCGTCCGTGGGACACGACCCGACCGTCCCCTCACACACCTCGGCGAGGTCACACCCGCCCGCCGCAGGGCGACACACGGTCCCCGGCGGCGCGAACGCGTCGCTCGGGCAGGTGGCCTGGGTTCCCGAACAAAGCTCGGCCGTGTCGCAAGGCCCAGCCGACGATCGGCAGCTCGTTCCGTTCTGAAAGAGGTCCGCAGGGCAGCTCGGGCTCGAGCCGCTGCAGTCCTCGGCCGCATCGCAGTCGCCCGCCGCCCCGCGGCAGATCGCACCCGCCGTCCGCATCGCACAGGTTCCGTCGAGAGCGGCTCCCGCGGCGAGGCTGCAGGCCTGGCAGTCGGTCGGGTCCGTGCCCCCGCAGGCCGCGTTGCAGCACACCGCATCGACGCAGAAGGTGCTGTCACAGTCGGTGGCGACGCCGCAGGCCTGTCCCACTGCGAGCTTCTGAAATTCGATGACGAAGTAGCCCGCGCGCGCAGCCACCGAGCCGGTGATTCCCCGGGTCAGGGTCACCGCAGTCGGCGAGGTGAGCTCGACTGTGAACCAGCCGGGCCCCGGGTTGTCATCCCCCGTGAAGGCGTGGGCACCTGTGCGCTGGTAGGCGCTCAAGAGGGCCACCGATTGACCGAGGTTTGCGCTGAAGGTCAGGGTGTCTGTGCCCGTGACCTCGAGGCCGGTGAATGTCTTCTCTGCTCCGCTGACTCGGGTGCCGTCTGAGAAGGTCACGACCTCCCATGCGTAGTCGAGGGCGGTGGTGGTGAGCTCGCGCCGAATGACGAGGTTGGTGGCGTTGAGAGTCGCCTCGACCGCGTTTTCTCCTGAGCTGGTCCCGCCCGAGCTACGCCAGGTCACCTGCGCGAAGGATCGACTGAGGTCCACCGCGATGCTGGGAGTTGCCAAGCCGGCTCCAATCGCCAGCGCGCCAGAGCCCCGCTGCACGGCCGCGCCGGTGTAATCGACCACCTGCCAATCGCAGGTCGCTGCCAGGGTCGAGTTGTGGACGATCTCGAGGCTCGTCGGCGAGAGCAGCTGGCCGCGGAAGAAATCGTCGACCGCGTACCCGACGCTGGTGCCCGGTGAGGAGCACGAGAGCAGCACGAAGCTCTGCGCCAGGGTCACTGCGTTGATCGAAATCGTGCCCGAGTTGGTGACGCTGGCTGTGCCTCGCTGCACCGTCACCCCCAGCGAGAACTCGGCCACGTACCACTGCACCGTCATCGGGGTGAGGCTGGTGTCGTCGCCGCGATTGAAGGTCAACGACGTCGCGCCCAACTGGCCGCGAATCTGCCCATCGCCGGGGTCGGTGCTCGAGCCGCGCACGCTCATGAAGAGGATCGCCGTCGTCGGGTCGATCGCGGCGAGAGTCGCGGTCGTCGTCTGGGGAGCGCCCGCGCCGACCGCCAGCACGGTCGAGCCCGACTGCAATGACTTGAGGACCGCCGCCTCGGACTTTGGAGTGGGAACGAAGAGGACGAGGAGCAGGGCTGCTCCGATGAAACGCGTAGGACGAATCGGGGGCCCCCTGGGAACGGGTCGGATGCTACTGCTCCTCGGTGCGACTCGCGACCCGAGGTCACGCTGCGCAGGTGAAATCGCGCCCTTCCTCCCACCCCGCGGCACCCAGGAACGCCCGGATCTTCTCGCGCGCCCCCTTCGCGCCCACCGCCGAGATCAGGTGCCCCCGCGGCGGTCCCACTTCGTCCAGCCCCACCACCGGGGCTCCGTCGATCTGCATTCCGATTTTTCGCGGGTTCACGTCGATGAAGCGATCGACCGGCCCCAGGTGCCGCGCGAGCTTCAGGCCGATCTCACCCGCTCCCCACACGCTGATCGGCCGTTTCAACAGCGGAGCCAGAAACCTCGCCTTCAGTTCCAGATGTCGCTCGAGGCCATAGCGCGGGTCCTTCCGCGTCACCCGAAGCTCGTGGTCCCGCCACCGCACCAGACGCGGCTCGATGCAGCGCAGCCTTCGCCCGCTCTGCAGCAACCTCAACAACAGGTCCCAATCTTCAGGGAAGTCCCCTTCGCGCCACCCGCCGGCCCACTCGAACGCCTCGCGGCGCAGGGTGAGGCTCGGGTTGCACAGCGGGCTCTCGACCAGCCGGTCGGCAAACAGCGCCTGGGCCGTGGTCAGCGAGTTGAGCCATTGGGCATACCGCTGCAGGTTCGGGCTCACCGGGCGGTCGTCGCGAAACACTTCGACCTGGGTCCCCACCCCGCACAGCGAAGGGTCGGCTTCCAGCGCCGCCAGGCTCAGCTCGAGCCTTCGCGGGTCACACTGGTCGTCGGCGTCCATTCGCGCGATGAACGGCGCCTGCGCGTGGCTCAGCGCGAGGTTCGCCGCGCTCACCACGCCTTCCCGCGGGGCCCTGAGCACCTTGAGTCTCGGGTCCGACCGGGCCAGCGCTTCGAGCACCGAGGCGCTCGAGTCGACCGAGCCGTCGTCCACTGCGATCAACTCGAGTTGACGCTCTGACTGCCCGAGGATGTCCATCGCCGCGCGCGCCACGGTCTGCTGCGCATCACGAACGGGAAGCAACACCGAGACTCGAAGGGCGCCCATCGGCGCGGCAGACTCTAGATCGGGCGCTGACGAGGCGGGCTCACTGTATAGACTCTGAAGCGCCCTGCTGCATGAACCCTGATTCAACTCCGCTGCCCCATCGGTCCGACCGCGTCGATACGGTCCGTACCCTTGCGCTGTCGGGGCCGGCTGAAGAGGCCAACCGGGGCGTGCTCCAGATGCACCGCGCGATCGCCAATCGGTTGCTGGCGGAAGGAGCGCCCGCCCGCGCCTTCAGTGAGCTGGTGCTCGCGACCCGCCAGATGCCGATGAGCGCGCGACTGGCAGCAGCGCTGGCGCACATCGCGCTCAAGGCCGGGACGGTGCCAGCCGCCGTGACGCTGCTCACCACCGGCCTGGAGGAAATCGAAGGCGTCGAGCGGATCGGGGTTCGCCATGCGCTCGCCCGCCTGTATCGCCGCAGTGATGATCTCGAGCTGGCGCGCGAGCAGTTGGTGGTGGTGCTCGCGGAAAATCCGACCGATCGCCGCGCCCGGTTGACCCTCAATGCGCTGCTCGAGCGGGAAGAGCGGTGGGACGAGCTCGATGCCTCGCTCGAGAAACAGACCCGTGAAGAGCTGCGGCGCGGGACGCTGCGTCGCGCGTCGCGGACCTCGCTCAAGCGCGCCCGGCTGTGGGGCGAGCGGCTGGACAACCCGGCCCGCGCGGCGCTGCGGTACGGGCAGGCGGGGCAGTTCGCCGAGCAGGGCGGGGACTTCGAGAGCTGTTTTCTGCTGCGGCTGCTCTGGCTGCGCTCGCTCCACAAGTCCCATGCGCCCGCGCGCGCGATGACCGAAGCGGTCGAGTTGGCGCTGCGGGCAGCCCTTCGGGTGGGGAAGGTGGACCGCGTTCGCCACATGGTCCACGAGCTGAAGATTTCGGGCGCGTCGATGCCGTCGATGACCGACATTGCAGTGGCGGTCGTGACCGAGGGTACCGAGCCGACCCTCGCGCAGGCCAGGTCATTGCCGATGCTGGCGAGCGCCCCCAACTCGACCCAGATCGAGCTGCTGGCCGTCGCAGCCGAGGCCGAGCAGACCGGACGCAAGCCCGAGGTGGCTGCGCTGT
This sequence comes from Archangiaceae bacterium, assembly GCA_043750125.1. GTDB lineage: Bacteria > Myxococcota > Myxococcia > Myxococcales > Myxococcaceae > JAGSPQ01. The sequence continues at coordinate 41,282 of JAYVCD010000019.1, forward strand.
TGCGCGCGGCGATCGATGAAGGGCCCCACCCCCAGGCGCTCAAACGCCTCGAGGCCCACCTGGTCGCCCGCGGAGCGTGGCGTGAGCTGGCGCAGTTCTACGGGGACAACGCCACCCGGGCGACTGGCAATCTCGAGAAGGCCCAGTGGAAGGAAAAGCTCGCCGAGCTGCTCGAGTCCGAGCTTTCCGATGGGGTGGGAGCGGCAAAGACCTGGGCCGAGGTGGGTCAGCTCACCGGAGACCCGCGCGCGGTGCAGGAGCAGGTGCGGCTTCACTCCGAACGGAAGGACGCGAAGAGCGTGCGGCGGGCGCTCGACGAGGGCGTCGACCGGGCGGTGGTGCCCCAGGCGAAGGCCGACGCGCTCGTGGCCCGCGCCGAAGAGGCGCTCACCCGAAGAGATCAAGCGACCGCGCGCAGCGACTTTGAAGCCGCCCTCGTCGCGGTGCCCCAGCACCCCGCGACCCTGGCGGGGTTGGCGGAAATCGCCGCCGCGAACCAGGACCTTCACTTCATTCCCCTGCTCCAGCGGGCCCTCGACCGGGTTCCGCGCCGGCGTCCCGGGCGCGGCGAGCTCTATCGTCGACTGGGGCGACTGGCCGATGCGACCGGCAAGGACTCGGAAGCGGGGCGCGCCGCCTGGGCCGAGGTGCTGTTCGAGCTTCCCGAAGACGAGGAAGCCCAGGGGCGGATGTCGGTGCTCGCCCGCGCGCAAGGAGACAGCGGCCAACTCGAGACCGCGCTGCGGGCGCTGATCTCGAAGACCCCGCGCGGTCCGGCGACCCGCGAGGCCCGGCTCGAGCTGGTGGCCGTGCTCGAGCACAGTCAGCGCTCAGACGACGCGCTCGCCGAGCTGAGGGTGGCGGTCCGCTTCGAGCCCGGGCACCAGCAGGCCTGGCTCGCCCTGGCCGATCGACTCGAGCAGCGCGAGCTGTGGACGGAAGCCGCCTGGGCGCTCGAGCACGGAACCACCGCCACCGGTGACGGCGCGCTGCGACTTTCGTTGTGGATGCGACTGTCGCGGTTCGCCGCCGAACGGCTGGACGACCCCGACAAGGCCGAGACCTACCAGCGACGCGCTCAGAAGCTGCGGCGTGAGCTGCTCGAAGAAGAGTCCCCCGCAGAGGTCACGCACAGCTCGCCTCTGGTGGCCGCTCCGAAGGGGGCACAGCTTCCGCTCCAATCAGAGACGACTCCGATCGAAAATGACTTCGAGCGCCTGGCGGACCTGCTCGAGGCGGTCCCCGAACCGGAACCCACTCCCCCGCTGCCGCCCCCGGTTCCGAAAGGAAGAGGCGGAGTGCCTCCCGCGGTCGTCGAGATGCTCCGCACCCTCGCGGCCGGGCCGGACGCCAGAAGCTGGGCCAAGGCGGTTCGCGCCGATGCGACCGTGCCCTGGAATGACGAACGACCGGAAGGGAAGAGCCCGGGGAAGGGGGTGCCATCCGTCCCCTGGGACGAGCCCCGGGTGGCCCGACCGGCCGGGTTGCCCGCAGTACCGGGCGTGAGCATCAGCGGCCTCGAGCCGCGGCCCGAGCTGAAGAGTGCGGGTCGAGGACTTCCGGTGACCGGGCTGGGGCTGCGGATTCCAGCGGTCGAGCCGTGGCAGAAGCCGGCGGTGATGCTGCGGCCGCGCGCCAGCGCTCCGGGCCCCTCTGCAGCCCCGGTTCCGGAAAAGAAGAACCTTCGGGTGCCGCAGGTGCCGGTGCCGATCGAAACGCCCGACGATGACGACTGGGAAGGCAGCATGGTCGGCCAGCTCGACGACGACGAGGATGCGTTGCTCGAAGAGGCGCTCAGCGGCAGCGATGATCTGGTCGAAGTGGGAAGCGCGGACTTCGAGCAACCCGTCGAAGACTGGGAAGCGCCTCCCGGAGTCCTGCCGTACGTGCCCTCTCACAGCACGGTGGCCGCGCCCTCGCTCGGAGATCCGGCCGCGGCGCTTCCCGATTCGTTCGGCCCGTCGCCGTCGAAAGCGCTGAGCAAGGAACGGCTGAAGCTGTTCGAGCGGGTGAGAGCCTCGCCGCTCGAGGCCGACGGGTACCGGCTGCTCGCCGAGCACTACGACCTGGGCGCCGACGCGTCGCGCTCGAGCCTGATGCTCGAAATCGCGCTGGCTCTCGAAGGAGATCCGCACGCCGCGCCGCGCGCTCCGAAGATGATCTTGTCGGCCACCGATCGCGTCGGTCTCAAGCACCCGCTGCTTCGGGGGGAAGAAGGAGAGCTGCTGGGGCTGTGCGGCCTGGCCTTGTGCCGCATCTACCCCACCCAGGGCTCGGAAGCCGGCACCCGGGAAGAGTTCGGGCTCGATCTGGGCAAGGGCGCCAAAGGGGCCGCCGACGCGCTGCTCACCGCGGTGAGGATCCTCGGGCTGCGCGCTCCCGACGTGTACCCGAGCAACGAAAATGGCCCCCCCTTTTCCCTCGTCTTCCCCGGCGCGCCGCGGCTGCTGGTGGGCCGGTTGGCGATCAAGCGGGTGCTGCCGGAAGCCGAGCTGCGCTTCTTCGCCGGGCGCGCGCTCTTCACCCAGAATCCAGACTTGCTGTGCTTGAGAAACCTGCGGCGAGAGCAGCTGATTCGCGCGCTGCAGGTGCTGACCCAGGTGCTCCACGGCCAGGCTTCGACCGCAGAAGCGCGAGCCGTGCGCGATGGGGTGGCTCCCAAGAGTTGGGAAAGGCTCAAGCAGCTGAACGGGAAGGTCGGCCGGAAGATGAACCTCGCGACCCTCTCGGAAGCCGCGCGCCATTCGGCCAACCGGGCCGGGCTGGTGGTCTGCGGCGGGGTGGCTCCGGCCGTGGCGGCGCTGCGGGCGAAGAAAGCGCTCGCGAGCGAAATGATCGAGCTGGTGCGTTTTGCGGCCAGCGAGCGGTACCTGCTGCTGCGCTCGCGCAAGCTCGGGAAGTAGACCGCCGTTCACCTCGTGCCCGATGCGCGCTAGGAGGCGTCCCATGACGACGCTCATCTCCACCCAGCAAGCCCTCAGCGGAAAGGCCACGGTCGGAACCGAAGTGACGGTGCGCGGGTGGATCCGCACCAAGCGCGACTCGAAGGCGGGGATCAGCTTTCTCGCAGTCAACGACGGCTCGAGCTTCGACTCGCTGCAGGTCGTCGCTCCCAACACCTTGAGCAACTACGCCACCGAGGTCAGCCACCTCAACACCGGCTGCTCGGTCATCTGCACCGGGGTGTTGGTCCAGTCGCAGGGGAAAGGTCAGAGCGTCGAGATCCAGGCCACCGAAGTGAAGGTCGTCGGAATGGTCGATGACCCCGACACCTACCCGGTGCAGCCCAAGCAGCACTCGTTGGAATTTCTTCGCGAAGTCGCGCACCTGCGTCCGCGGACCAACACCTTCGGAGCCGTCGCCCGGGTGCGCAACTGCATGGCGCAGGCGATTCACCGCTTCTTCCACACCAACGGTTTCCTCTGGGTCAACACCCCGATCGTCACCGCCAGCGACGCCGAAGGGGCCGGCCAGATGTTCCGCGTTTCGACGCTCGACATCGCCAACCTGCCGCGAGACGACAAGGGCGCGGTCGACTGGAAGAAAGACTTCTTCGGGAAAGAGACGTTCCTCACCGTGTCGGGCCAGCTGAACGTCGAGGCGTATTGTCTGGCGCTCTCGAAGGTCTACACGTTTGGGCCGACGTTCCGGGCCGAGAACTCGAACACCACCCGCCACCTCGCCGAGTTCTGGATGATCGAGCCCGAGATTGCCTTCGCGGATCTCGATGCCGACGCGACACTGGCCGAGCAGTTTCTGAAGTACGTCTTCAAGGCCGTGCTCGAAGAGCGCGCCGACGACATGAAGTTCTTCGTCGAACGCCACGACAAGGAAGCGATCACCCGACTCGAGGCGTTCATCAACCTTCCGTTCGAGCGCATCGAGTACACCGAGGCGATTGCGATCTTCGAGAAGTGCGGCCAGAAGTTCGAGTTCCAGGTGAAGTGGGGCACCGACCTTCAGACCGAGCACGAGCGGTACCTGGTCGAGAAGCACGTCGGTCGTCCGGTGGTGGTGATGAATTACCCCGAGGCGATGAAGGCCTTCTACATGCGGCTCAACGACGACGGGAAGACGGTCGCGGCGATGGACATCCTCGCCCCCGGAATCGGAGAAATCATCGGCGGCTCGCAGCGCGAAGAACGGCTCTCGGTGCTGGACCAGCGCATGGCGCAGTTCAAGCTCAACCCCGGCCACTACCAGTGGTACCGGGACCTGCGGCGGTACGGGTCGGTGCCGCACGCCGGCTTCGGGCTCGGGTTCGAACGGCTGGTCGTCTACGTCTGCGCGCTGGCGAACATTCGCGACGCCATTCCGTACCCGCGCGCGCCAGGGCTGGCCGAGTTCTAGGGGCGGCACGCGGTGAAGGATCCTGAAAACCCACTGCAGCATCTGACCGCGCTCGACTGGATCGCCGTCGCGGGCGTCGGGGCAGGCGCGCTGTTCTGCTTTCAGTTTCCGTTTTTGATCGCGCCCCGCTTCGCGAAGATGTTCGCCGACTTCGGAGGTCCGCTTCCTGACCTGACCCAGCTCGGGATGACCATCTGGTTTCCACTGCTGCTGGGTTTGAACCCCGCCTCGGTCGCCATTCACGCCCTCAGCGGAAAACATTCGCTGGGGAAACGCAGGTTGCTGATCGTCGCCGCGTTCTTGATGGCGCTGGTCGCGAGCGGGCTGTGCCTCGCGGCGATGTACATGCCGATCTTCGCGCTCGCCGGGAAGATAAAATGAGGTGGCGGGCCGCCCGACATGCGGCATGCTCGGTTGAACGGTTGACGTTCAAACGATCATCCGTTAAGTTCAACTTGTGATCACGGGGTTTGCGGACTCAACCACCGCAGATATTTTCAATGGCGTCGATTCCAAGGCAGCGCGCAAGATTCCAAAGGTGGTGTGGCGGGTTGCACAACGAAAGTTAGACCTCCTCAATGCCGCGACTTCACTTCAAGATCTCTCGGGAGTGCCCGGAAACAGACTCGAAAATTTGAAGGGTCAACTTGCGGGGAAATACAGCATCCGGCTCAACGACCAATACCGCGTTGTCTTCGCCTTCGTTGCCTCGAACGCGCAGGACGTGGTGGTGACGGACTACCACTGAACTCGAGACCTCGATGATTCCCAAGAACCGTCCTCCCGTACATCCCGGAGAAATTCTTCTTCTCGACTTTCTCGAGCCCTTGGCGATGACCCAGACTCGCCTGGCGGAAAAGATGAAAGTTCCGATTCAACGCGTCAACACGTTGATCGCCGGGAAACGAAACATGACGGCCGAGACGGCTGTCTTGTTGGCGAAGGTGTTCGAGCCTTCAGCCGAGTTCTGGATGAACCTCCAGGCGGCGCATGACATCTGGCATGCCCAGCGAAGAGTCGGGTAGCGCGAGGCGATTTTCAGTCGATTCGCACCAGCACGAACTTGTTGTTCAGCGACGGCTCGATCGTCTTCATCGCGTGCTCGGCCGGAATCGTTCCTCGCAGAAAGTTCAGCCGATTGTGCTCGAGCAGCATCCACTTGTGGCCCGGTTGGGCGATGAACCGGGGGAGATCTGCCGCGGCGTTGTTCGGACCCAGCTGCACGACCTTGTTGCGCGAATAGAAGGTCTCGCCCTTCCAATCCATCATGAAGGCTGCGATCGGCTCGGCCGGCCCGCTTTGCGCCCAGTACCTCCAGAACAGATCCCTTTGGGTCCAGTGGTGAGACAGCGACACCCAATGACTCCAGGACAGCCAGAGCGCCAGGCCCAGCGCCAGCCCAGAGGTAACGCCCATCACCCCGCGGGCCGAGCGCTTGATCATCGCAATGATTCCCAGCACCGCCTCCAGCCCGAAGGCCATTCCCAGGGCGGTCTTCACCGTCAGCCCGCTCAGACCCC
>JAYVCD010000020.1:0-3685 GCA_043750125.1 Archangiaceae bacterium
CCGGCGGCCGCGCGGTCGAGGGCTTCATCCCAGGTGGCCTTGCGCAGCTGCCCACCGTCGCGCACCATCGGCACCGTCAGCCGGTTCAGTTTCATGGCAGGGGAAGTTAGCCCAGGCGCGGGCATCCCGGGTCGCGTTCGGGTTCGTGGTCAAGCGGTGATAATCGACGGTTACGTTGGCCTCTGCCCATGAGCACCAACGCCCGGCTGACCTTCGACACCCGCGACAATCGGCTCCAAACCGCGCTGCGAGAACGAATCAACGCGTACTTCACCGAGCGCGGAATTTCGCGGCACGCTGATGGCCGCATGGTCACCAAGACGGTGATCTTTCTCGGAGGCTCCGCCGCGCTCTTCGCGCTGCTGGTCAGCGGGATCACGGGGCCGCTGCTCGCGCTGCCGCTGGCGCTGCTGCTCGGGGTGATGCTCGCCGGCGTCGGCTTCAACGTCTGCCACGACGCGATTCACGGCTCGTACTCGTCGCGCCCGTGGGTCAACCGGTTGCTGTCGCACAGCTTCGATTTGATGGGCGCAAGCTCCTACACCTGGTCGCGCGCGCACAACTTCGTCCACCACACGTACACCAACGTGCCGGGCCTGGATCACGACCTCGAGCCGGGGCCGTTTCTGCTGCTCTACCCGCGCGACAACCCCGGGTTCGTCTACCGCTTCCAGCACCTCTACGCGCTGGTCCTCTACTGCTTCACCACGCTGGTCTGGGTCTTCAAGAAGGACTTCGAGCAGATCTTCTCGATTGATCCCCGCACCGGGAAGCGCGAGCCGATCGGGCAGATCGCGCAGGTCATCGGCTGGAAGGTGGTGCACCTGGCGCTCTTCATCGGTCTGCCGTTGCTGGTCGGCGGCTACACCTGGTGGCAGGTGGCGGTCGGGTACCTGGTGATGCACGCGGCGCTCGGGCTGATGAGCGCGGTCGTGTTCCAGCTCGCGCATGTCGTCGAGAGCCCCGCGTTCCCCGTGCCGTCTGGCGTGCAGCACTCGTGGGCGGCGCACCAGCTGCTGACGACGTCGAACTTCGCTCCGGGCAACGCGCTCGCGGGCTTCTTCTTCGGCGGGCTCAATCGACAGGTCGAGCACCACCTGCTGGCGAAGATCTGCCACGTCCATTACCCCGAGCTGGCGCCGATCGTCCGCGCCGTCGCCCGCGAGCACGGCCTGCCGTACCACGAGAATCCGACCTTCCTGCACGCGCTGCGGTCCCACTTGCGCACCCTGCAGCGCTTTGGACGCCCGATGGCTGCTGCCGTTCGCGACTGAACCCCCGGCTGTTTTTTTCTGCTCCTCACCCCGCAACAGTGGCGCGTTTTGAATTTGTTGCATGCGTAAAAGCGGCCCTGCTCCCGGCTGAACGTCGTGGTGGGTTGGGGGGGGCCCGGAGCATGGGGTGGGGCTCGAATTCTTCAGAGAGAGGCCGGGGTCCAACAGCTTGCGCGGAAGTCACGCAGCGCTCGACACCCTGAGCAAGCTGGCCCACGGTCTGGACATTTCACTGCGGACCCTCTTTTCGACCTTCGAGCAGCGCAAGCGCGATGACGTGGCAGAGCTGGCCGACTACCTCTCGAAGCGCAGCTCGAAGGACGCGCGACTGGTCGCCCGGCTGGTCAAAGTTCTCTTCGAGCCCTGACCTTGCGCATATCGTGCGTTCTGCTCGGTGCGCATCAGGCGCGCGAGCCGATGTCGGAGGCAGACCATGAAGCGTTTCCTCGCAGGAATGATGTTGCTGTCGTCGGTGGCCCTCGCAGACGGAGCGATCATCTGTAAGACCGCCGACAGCAAAGGCGCGTGCAAAGACCGCGCGTACTGCTGCTACACCGGCAGCGAATCGGACGGGGACAAGAAGTGCAAGGACCTGGGCTGCGCGCGGGGTGGAACGTCGTCTTGTCCGACCGCCGCGAATGTCTCGAGCTGTGGATCACGCGACCACAAGTAAAAAAAAGCGGTATGTGGCGGCGATGAAAGCTCTGCTCGCAGTTGCCTTGTTGGCCGCCACCCCCGCGCTCGCAAAGATGGTTTCCAAACCTGTGGCGTATGAGATCGGCACCACCAAGTTCGAAGGGGTGCTGCTGTTCGACGATTCGACCAAGACTCCCCGCCCTGGTCTGGTGCTGGTGCCCAACTGGTTGGGAATCAACGCCGCGAATCTGAAGCAGGCCGAAGAGGTCGCCGGGCAGAAGTACGTCGTCTTCGTCGTCGACATGTTCGGCAAGACGGGGCGCCCAAAGAACATGGAAGAGGCCGGGAAGCTGGCCGGCGCGCTGAAGGGCGACCGCAAGCTGATGCGCCAGCGAATGAACAAAGCGCTCGAGGTGCTGCTGGCCGACAAGACGGCTCCGCTGGCGGCGGGGAAAATCGGCGCGGTCGGGTTCTGCTTCGGTGGGACGTCCGCGCTCGAGCTGGCGCGCAGCGGCGCGAAGATTGGCGCCGTCGTTTCGATTCACGGAGGACTGGGCAGCCCGACGCCTGCCGACGCGAAGGCCGTGGTGGCCAAAGTGCTCGCGCTCCACGGCGCCGATGACCCGAACGTTCCGCCCGAGGAAGTCGCCGGGTTCGAAGACGAGATGCGCAAGGCGGGCGTCGACTGGCAGTTGGTCGCGTTTGGAAACACGGTCCACAGCTTCACCGACCCGGAAGCCAACACTCCGGGTAAGTCTCAGTACAACCCGAAGGTCGCGCGCCGGGCCTACGAGATGATGAACAACTTCTTCGCTGAAGCCTTCGGCGGCTAAGCGGGCAATGGGGGCCGCCGGTGAAGGCAAGCAGTGGCATCACATCGTCGAGCAGACAGGTGGAAATGTAGAGAGGTTCGGAGCTGAGGCCATTCACAGCACATCGAACCTGATGCCATTGGAGACCGCCCTCCATCAGCGCGTAAGCGGCTTCTACTCCTCGATCAGACCCGGTGTTACCGGGTCGTCTACACAGACGGTCGGGCAGTGGCTCAGCAGTCAGCCGATCGAGGTACAGCAACAGTTTGGACGGCAGGCGGTCGAGAGCATCAGCAAGGGAGTCTGGTGATGACTCTCCAGAACATGGTTGCCCAGTTCGCTGAAGCTGTCGCCGCTCAGACAGATGCGATCTTGCGTGGTGACCACAAGACGGGGAACAAGTTCGCTAAGCGGTACATCGCCCTCTTCAACAGGCTCCGCGAGCATGGTGACGAAGGACGAGAGGCGCTCGCCGTGCTCCTTGAACACCAGAGTCCAGATGTTCGGGTAATGGCCGCTGCGTTCTTGCTTCGCTATCGAACGGAGGCTGCGCAAGCGGTGCTCCGGGAGGCGGCGGCGGGCGAGGGCATGATCGCGTTCGAGGCATCCGAGGCGATGAAGCGGTGGAAGGAAGGAACCTGGCAGCTCGACCCCGTCTGATGTGCGAGTGAGGTCACAACCTCTACTTTCGCCCCACCCACTTCCAGCCCGGGGCGCAAGCCACTGAATCCACCCCAGGGTTTTGCTCCATCGCCCAGGCTGCAGTTGCCTCCATGAAACCGGACAGGTTCAGGGGTGGGACGACGCAATACGAAATTCTCGGGGAGATTTCATCTTCAGGCCTTTGTGAGGGGTGTGGTGCGTGTGTCGTAGCCCCCTGAAGAACCGGACAGGCTCAATGCTGTAAAAGCGAGCCTGTGATGGAAAAGAAAAACCCAGAAGTAGCCGCAACGATTGGAGCAG
>JAYVCD010000021.1:0-5007 GCA_043750125.1 Archangiaceae bacterium
ATCGAGATTCGCAAGTTGGTGTTCGAAGTGAAGTCGACCGGAGGAGACATCTTCCTGGGCGGCATCGACTTCGACAACGCGATGATCCACCACATTCTCAAAGAGTTCAGCTCGAAGACGGGCATCGATCTCTCGGCCGACCCGGTCGCGATGCAACGGATCAAGGACCTCGCAGAGCGGACGAAGATCGACTTGTCGTCGCGGGAAGAAGCGCCGTTCAACATTCCCTTCATCACGATGACGGCCCAGGGCCAGCCGCTGAACATCGAGATGCGCTTCACCCGGAAGCTGCTCGAGCAGCTGACGCTGGACCTGGTCGACCGGACCTTGAAGATCGTCGCTCGCGTGCTGGTCGATTCGGGCCTGTCGACCAAGGACATCGACGAGGTGATGCTGGTCGGGGGGCAGACCCGAATGCCGATCGTCCAGGATCGGTTGACCAAGTTCTTCGGCAAGCCGCCCAGCAAGGGAGTGCACCCGGACGAAGCGGTCGCGATTGGCGCGGCGCTCTACGCGCACTCGCTGCAGGACGACACCAACTTGAAGGTGCAGCTGCTCGACGTGATCCCGATGGCGATCGGGCTCGAGAAGGCGGGCGGCCAGATGCACGTCGTCTTCCCCCGCAACTCGGCGATTCCGAATGCCAAGCAGCTGTTGGGGACCACCAGCGCGGACAACCAGACCGAGCTGATCATGCGGATCTTTCAGGGCGACCACCCCAACGTCGCCGACAACGAGCAGCTGGGCGAGTTCACGTTCGCGGGAATCCGGCCGGCCCCGTTGGGACAAGTGCAGGTCGAGATCACCTTTGATGTGAACATCGAAGGGATTCTGACGATGTACGCGCGGGACCCGGCGACCGGAAAAGAGCTGAAGACGACGGTTCGCGTCACCCAGTCCTGACCTCATCGGCAGGGCATGGTTTTGGCAGCGTTGCGAAGCCGCAATGACTGCCCCAGGCCTGAACCTGACTCGCCCTGTCCGAATTGCGGGCTGGACGCTATTGGCGGTCGCGGTGCTCTACCTGCTCGCGGGGAACGTGCTGTTGCTGACCCCCCTGCTCCGCCGGGCGACCAACCTCAAGCCTGAAGAGTTTTTCCTCGAATACGACAGCGCGTACACGCTGTTTCCGGGGAATGCGCACGTGAAGGGCCTGAAGATCCGTTTTCAGGACGGCAACATTCAGTTCCGGGTGACGCTGGATGAAGCGGCGGTTCAGATCGCCCTGTTCGATCTGATCTTGCAGAAATTCCACGCCACGAGCGTTCGGGGGACAGGGGTCTCCTGGCGGATGCTCCACAAAGTGAAGCAAGTCGAAGGCGCGCAGAAGCGCGTCGCGGCATTTCCGGTGATCGAGGGCTTCGAAGGGCCCCCGGTGCAGGTGCCGCCCCCCCCGGGGCCTGCCAGCTCGGGTGATGGGCTGTGGTCGGTTCGCCTCGACAACGTGGACGTAGGGGTCCGCGAGGTGTGGATGCTCGAGTACCACTACGTCGGCGCGGGGCGGGCCCAGGGAGCCTTCGAGCTGCGCCCGATGAAGTCGGTCTGGGTGGATCACGCGACGCTGGCACTGAAGGAAGGAACCCTGACGACGGGGCCGGCGGCGATCTCGAAGAACTTCACGCTTCAGGCCGAAGTCACCATCGCCCCAGTCGACATTCCCTCGTCGCCGGGGTTGAAGATCTTGAGGCCGCTGACCGCGTCGGTGCAGCTGGCTGCGTTGATCGATGGGTTGGGAGCGGTGGAGCTCTACCAGCCGGGTCTCGAGGCTTCAGGCACCGGCACGTTGACCGCCGACTTGCGGGTGACGGAGGGCCGGTTCAGCGCCGGAACGGTGCTCGAGACGCATCTGGACGACGTGAAGTTGCGCTCTGAGGGGGCAGGCTTCAACGGAACGATGAATGCCAGCTTCAAGCTCGCGCCCGATGCGAAGGGGGCCCAGGTGCCGGTGGGCCACGGGGCGATGGCCGGCTCGGTGCTGGTCCCGATTTCAAAAGAGTCCCTCGTCCCTTTCGTCGTCTCGGGGCTCGGCGCAGACCTTTCGCTCGAGACTTCGGACCTGGTCGAGGGGCTGGGGTTGAGTTGGCTTCACGCAAAATTGGCAGAAGCCCGGGTGACCGATGCTCGGGGGATCACGGCGGCGGCGGCGCAGAAGGCTCCGGTGATCGCGCCGGCGGTCCTCGGCAATGGGCCGTTGGTCGCGCTGGGGACCGCCGAGGTCACCAAGAGCAAGAGTCTGATTCGGCTCAAGCACGCCAAGCTGGGCGATGCAGAGCTCGAGGGCGCGGCAGTGAAGACCGGGCAGGCGTGGAATGGAGCTGCATCGGGCCGGGTGGCCGTGGTTCCGATTGGTCTGCGACTGAAGGACGGCGCGCTGGAAGTGGTGCCGTTCATCAAGGAAGGTTGGTTGTCGAGCGAGCTGGCGAAGCTGGGAATCAAACCCGACCTGCCGGTGCGCTGACCCGGGTCAGGGCTTCCAGTGCAGCTTGCGCTGGATCCAGGTCTGGCCCCCGCGGCCATCGCGAACGACCATCCAGAAATTCACGTCCTGCTCGGTGTTTTCGGCCTGCAGCGGAGCCCAGAAGACGCGGTGTTTTTCTTCGACCCCATCGAAGCCGACGCCGCCGGTTTGATTCGGAGTGATCCGGCCCAAATCGGTGTGCCAGGAAACCTTCCACGACTCGACCAGGTTCAGCGGCTTGAGCTCGAAAGTGGGGACGACGTAGGGCTCCTGGAGATCAGTGAACGGAAGGGGCTCAAAGCGAATGCCGCCGTCCTTGCCTGAAAACTGGGGCAGATCGTTCTCACCCCACAGCCCGCCATCGTCGGCACCGAGGGTGCGGCTCTCATCGGTGGTGTAGGTCATGCCCGGAAGGACGGGATTCACGTTGGGTTTCATCTCGGGAAACAGCCGGCACGAGAAGACCATCAACTTCATCGCGTACACCTCTTCGGTGCCCGCCTTGATGTGCAGCATGATCGGCATTCGCACTCCGCCGATTCCGCGGAACCTGTCTTGCGAGATGACCTCGATGAACAACAGGTCGCCCATTCCCCCGTCCGGCGGCGCGTTGACGAAAGTGAAACCGGGAACCAGCGTTTGTTTCAGCTCGATCGAATGGGTAGAGCCGGCGGCGTGGGTCGTGCCCGAGGCCAGCGTCGCGAAGTCCCCTTCGTTCTCACATTTCGAATCTGTCTGGCTTGCGCAGGCCTTCACGTCCCACCCGATGGCCCGACCCTCTCCTGCGGGGTCCATGATCAACCAGGTCATGTTGACCGGCTGAAACACCGAGGCGAACGCGGCTGGGTTGAGGGTCCCGGCGTCGGCTTGATTGAGCAGCGCGTCGCAGTTCGCCGCCATCAGCTCGGGCGGCTCGAAGTTGATGGCCAGCACGCGCAGATCTTTGACCTGGCTCGGGTCGTCGGTGGGCGGCACGCACGAGAGGCCGAACAACACCACCCCCAGAAGGACGCGTCGGTTCACAGGCTCGCCTTGATCCCGAAGACCGGCAAAAACGGAATTCCGGGAACGTCGAATTCTTCGCGGAAGCGGTAATCGAAGAACGAGCCTTCGACGTTTTTCTGGTTATAGACGTTCTGCACGTCGAGGAAGACGGTGAAAGTCCACTTGTCGAAGGTGAATGCTTTGTCGAGGCGCAGATCGAGTTGGTTGAAGCTCTTGACCCGCGACGATCTCGAATCACCGAACGTCCCTACGTAGATATTCTCATCGGCGCGGAAGACGTCGAAGGCATGAATGAGCGGGCTCTTGGGTACGCCGGTGACATAACGAAACCGCGCTCCGAGCTCGAAGCCGAAGGGCAATCGGTAGCTGCCGACCAGGGTGAGGATGTGGGTTTGATCGTTTGCGGTCAGTCGGTAGGGGTTGCCACTGCCGGCGGTGCGCTCTTCGGCACGATTGAAGGTGTAGGCGATCCACCCGAAGAAATTCTTCGTCACTTCGTGGCGCAGCATCACCTCGAGCCCGTACGCGCGACCCAGGCCGTCGTTCGAAAACCGTTCGGTGGTGACTGAGCCGTCGGGATTCTGGGTGCTCGGGCCCGGGGAGCTCACGTTCTCGTAGCGGCGGTTGTAGTAACCGGTCAGGTCGATGTTGATGTTGTCGGTGATCTTCTGTGCGATCCCCAACGAGGATTGAAACGCCTTTTCGTGGGTGAGCGTGGGTGTCCCGAACGGTGGGGGTTCCATGTTCTGCGCGTCGGGCGGCTGGGTGTACATCCCGATCGAGCCTTTGATCTGGGTGCCTTCGCGAGGCTCGAGTCGGGCGTAGAGCCGGGGGTCGAACGCGTGTCGAATCTGGCCGCGCGACAGGTACGCGTGGCTGGCGCGAATGCCGGGGGTCACGGTCAGCATCCCAATCTTCAGCTCGGCTTCGAGGAAAACGGCGCCATCGAAAGAGCCGAGCTTCCGGCTGATGGTCTGCAGATCGGTTCGGGGGTCCGCTCCCGGAAATTCGGCGTAGTTGATGTTGCCGATGTTCGGAAGCTGAGCCGAGCCGGTGATGTAGTCGTAGAGAATGTCAGCGCCGGCGCGCAGCGTGAGGTGATCGTTCACGTCGATGCTCAAGTCTTCGCGGAGCCCCACCTCGTACTGATCGGCGCGGAATTTCACGATCCCGAAGTCGAGCTGCCCCAGGTCGTAGCCGATGTACGGAGTCATCTTCAGCGTGACGTTGCCTTTGCGGTACGTCCAGTTGCCGACGACGCGGTGAAAGGTGGTGTGCAGGCTGACGCTGAAATCGCGATTGCGTCCACCGCCGGTGGCAATGACTTTGAGAATGTCGTCGGACCCGAAGGCCATCACGAACCCGGTGTTCTCCGAGCCCTTCTTTCCGAGATCGATGCGCGCCTGGTAGTCCCAATAGACAGGCAGGACGAGCAACGTGCCGCCCTCGGGATCTTTGGGGAGCACCAGAGGAAGCAGCGCGTCGATGTAGCTGCGGCGTCCGGCGACGGCGAGCGAGATGGTGTCGGTGATCGGCGCTTCGAC
>JAYVCD010000022.1:0-11440 GCA_043750125.1 Archangiaceae bacterium
CCAGAGCTACATGCGCGTCGAGCAGCACATGACGACCGACCTGTTCACGGTGCACGCCGACGACGCGGTCGACCTGGTGGCCAACCTGATGGGCTGGGAACGGATTCGCCACGTCCCGGTCGAGGACCAGGATCACAAGTTGATTGGCCTGGTGTCCTACCGTTCGGTGCTGCGCTTCCTCACCAAGGGCGGGGCGACCAAAGACGCGTCGGTGTCGGAAATCATGAAGTCCGAGGTGATTACCGTCACCCCCGAGACGCCGACCCTCGAGGCCATTCAGCTGATGCGCCGCTACCGGATCGGCTGCCTGCCCGTTCTGCACCAGGGGCGGTTGGTGGGGGTCGTCACCGAAGAGAACTTCGTCAAGATTTCCAGCGACTTGCTCGAGCAGAAGCTCAAAGGCTGAACTCAAGCTCTACCCGCCGGCAAACAGCGTGATGTCGGTCGCCGCGGCAAACGACATCCGGTGCGCTTCGTCCCAGTCGGGGTGACGCACCATCAGGTGTCCATCGGACAGCAGCGTGTTCTTCCAGTTGCGGCGCTGGGTCCCGGGGCGAAGCAGCTGCTCTTCGACGACCCAATCGCCGTAGCGCTTGAGGTAATCGCCCAGGCCGGTGATGCGGGTGATTTTTCCTTCGCCGATCGCGCGCTTGAAGATGATGCCTGCGTTGTATTTGCGCTCGGTCGGCCCTTCGAACGCGTGCCAGCAGACGACCCGGGCCCACTCGCGAAAGAGGTCCAGGTCGCCGGTGTAGTTCATCTGATCCACGAGGTGCGCTCCGCCGGGCCGGCAGCCGATCTCGCCGAACACCGCTTCGCCCCGGGGGGTGAGAAACCATTCCATGTGGGTGAAGCCATCGCCCATCTGCAGGGCCTTGAGCACTTTGCGCCCGAGCTGAATCCCCTGCCGCTGGCGGGTCAGATCTCGCACCGTGATGATCACCGGGCTGATCCATTCGTTGCTGCGGGCGATCAACGGCGGCGGAAGGTAGGCGGCGCAGTTCTCGTACAGCGGGGTCCCGGCGACGCACAAGGTGTCGTAGGTAAATTCCTCGCCCTCGATGAACTCTTCGCAGCTGGCCTCTGAAATGTGGCGCATCACCTTCAGCACCGATTCGAGCTCTGCTTGCGAGGAAACTTTGTAGGTGTCCGCGCTGCCGGCACCCGAGATGGGCTTCAAGATCAGAGGGAACCCGATCTTCTCGGCAGCAGCCCGGGTCTCGGTCTCGGTGCGGATGCGAAACGAGTGCGGCACGCGCAGCCCGGCCGCCTTCACCCGTTCTTTCATCAGCTGCTTGTCGCGAAAACCGTTCACCTGGTCGACGCTCATTCCCGGAATGCCGAAGCGCTCGCGCAGGCGCGCAGCGAGGATCACCAGCGGTTCCCAGTTGCTGATGATTCGGTCGACGCGCTTGCCGCGAAGCCAGCCCGAGAGTCGT
This sequence comes from Archangiaceae bacterium, assembly GCA_043750125.1. GTDB lineage: Bacteria > Myxococcota > Myxococcia > Myxococcales > Myxococcaceae > JAGSPQ01. Next base: position 1,440 of record JAYVCD010000022.1, read on the forward strand.
TCGATCACGTCTTCTTCGTCCATGATCCGCGGCACCTGAAGGTAATCGGCCAGGTGGGGCTTGAGCGAAGCGGGCAGTGCTCCGCGGGGGGCATCTCCGACTCCGAAGACGTTGGCGCCGACTTCGGCGAGGCCACGGGTGTACTGCTGCATTTCAGGAGGGTATTGGGGGGCGAGGAAGACGACGTTCATAGGCGCGGCAGCATAGTGGCGATGCGTGCTAGTCCCGATGCTCATGCGAACCGTCGTCTTCGTTGCCCCCTACCCCGCCGAAGCCAGCATGCGTTTTGCCCGTTCCTACGCCGAGCTCAACGGCGTCCGGGTGATTGGCCTGGTCCAGAAAGAGCCGCGCGGAGCCGCAGCAGAGCCCTTCACCGACTTCGTCCACGTCACCGACGCCTTCGATGTAAAGCAGCTGATTGGAGCGACCGAAAAGGTCCGCAAGAAGTACGGCGGGCTCCACCAGGTGCTGGGCGTGCTCGAGCCGCTGCAGGTGCCGCTGGCCGAGGTTCGCGAGCACTTCGGGATTCCCGGCACCGACCCGAAGACCGCCGATTTGTTTCGCGACAAGGCGCGAATGAAAGACGCGCTGCGCGAGCAGGGTCTGCCCTGTGCTCGGCACCAGCTGGTCACCTGCCTCGCCGATGCGGTCGCCTTCATTCAGCGCGTCGGCCTGCCGATCATCCTCAAGCCGCCTGCGGGCGCGGGGTGCAAGGCGACGTGGCGCATTCGCACCCTCGAAGAGCTGCAGGGAGCGATCGAAGCCGTTCACCCTTCGCCGCAGAACCCCACGCTGGCCGAAGAGTTTCTCAAGGGCCGCGAGTACTGCTTCGACACCATCACCTTGAAGGGGAAGGTGATGTTCGAGAACGTGTCGCGTTATTTCCCTGGGCCGCTCGAGGTGACCGAAAACGCGTGGATTCAGTGGGCGGTGGTGCTGCCGCGCGAGCTGACTCCGGACCTCGACGATGCGCGCCTGATGGGGCGCAAGGCGATCAAGGCGCTCGGGCTGGGCACCGGCTTCACCCACATGGAATGGTTTCGCCGCGAAGACGGGTCGTTGGCGATTGGGGAGATTGCCGCGCGGCCTCCGGGAGCCAACTTCGTCGAGATGATGGGCTGGGCCCACGACACCGACATGTACAAAGTCTGGGCGCGCGCGGTGGCGGACAACGCGTTCGACGGCCCGTTCGAGCGGCGCTATTCGGTGGGCTGTGCGTACCTGCGCGGAATCGGAAGCGGGCGGGTGCGGCGGGTGACCGGAGTCAAAGAGGCCAACGAAAAAGTCGGCAAGCTGGCGGTGAAGTCGAGGTTGCCCAAACCCGGCCAGCCGAAGTCCGACCACTACGAAGGCGATGGGTACGTCATCGTCCGGCATCCCGACACCGAGGTGGTGAAGGCCGCGGTGAAGACCATCGTCGAGACCATTCACATCGAGTACGCGTGATGATCGACATCGCCAGCACGCTCAGCTCAGTGGAGGGCGTTTGCGACATCGAGGTTCACCGGCCAACCCAGGCGCTGAAGGGTTGGCTGCTGATCGAAGTGCCGCACGGAGCGACGCGGAAATCAGACTACGACCTGCTCGCGGCGCGGCTGAAGAGCGTGTTGCCTGCGCAGCTCGACCACTTCTTCTTCGTCAACACCGACACCGGCGCGCCCGAAGCCGCGCATTGCCTGGGAAGACTGCTTTCGGCCCAGGGCTTTGGGGTCGTCGTCGCGCGATGCCTGATTCCACGGACGTTCATCGACACCAACCGGGTGATTGCGAAGTCCGCCGGAGGAAAGCTCGTCGATGGGATGACCCCCGCGGTCCCCGGCTACGTCAACGACGCGGGAGACGTCTCGATGTTGATCGTGATGCACAGCGTCTACCACGCGGTCGTCAGCGCGGCGTACGTGAGCGTCTGCACCAGGGCGAAGGGCCTCGCGCTTCAGCTTCATTCGTTTGCGCCCCGCTCGGTGAACATCGAGCAGACCGATGCCGGAATCGTCGAAGCGCTGCACCAAGCCTACGTGCCCGAGGTCTATGAAAAATGGCCGCAGCGGCCGGCGGTCGATTTGATCTCTGCGACTCCTGACGGGAGCTTCAAGTCGGCGCCCCACCTCGTCACCGCGCTGCGGGCGGCGTACCTCGAGGCGGGAATCGAGGCCGAAGAGAACGCGACCTACCACCTTCACCCCGCGACGATGGGGCTGGCCTACGCCCGTGCCCACCCGGACCAGGTGCTGTGCGTCGAGCTCAACCGCGGGCTGATTTCAGACCCCTTCATTCCCTTCGCGCCCTCGCCGATCAGCTCGGAGAAGGTCGAGCGGTTGACGGCTCCGATTGCTCGGGTCCTGGCCGACGCGTTGGGTCAGCGCGCCTAAGTCATTTCTTCTTCGCCGACCGTTTGGGGGCCGGAGCTTCGAGCTCTTCGACCCGACTGCGCAGCCGCTTCACCTCGGCGGAAAGCTGGGCATAGGAATCGCGCACGTGACCGTTGAAGACGTGCTGCCGACCCAGGGCTTCGTTGATGAAGATCTGGCAGCTGGTGCGAAAGGCCCACTTTGCCAGCAGCACGGCCCGCCCTCCGACGCCGCCCCGGTGGGTCTCAATCGGCAAGGCGCGGGTGGGATCGCTGTGCTCTGCCAGCGCGTCGAGGTTGAACGCCAGCGGATCCACGCTCGGCTCGCTGCCGTCCATTCGAATCGGGCCTTCCAGGGGCGAATCGAGCCCGCGCGCGACCAGGCGCTCTGAGATTTGCTTCATCAGCACCGACGCCGAGATGTCTTTTCCGAGCAGTTTCACGAAGAGGAGCCCTTCTGGATGCGGGCAATCTCAGCCCGGAAAGCGGCTACCACCTTCGGCCATCGAAAGGCGCGCGCGTACTTCAAGGCGTTGTCGCGCAGCGAGCTCTGACCCAGGGTCCGCACCGCTTGGAGGTAGCTTTCGGTCGAGTGCCAGGTCGCTCCGGCGCCACTGCGTTCGACGTGACCTTGCAGCACGCTCGAATCGGCATTGGCGAGCAGCGGCGTTCCGACCGAAAAGGCCTCGAGCGCGAGCAGGGACAGACTCTCGAACCGGGAAGGAGCGACGGCCGCCATGGCTCCGGCCAGCCCGTTCCACTTGTCCTCTTCGCTGATTCGCCCCAGCACGCGCACGTGATCGCCCTGAACATCCAGAGCGCCGCCGCCCGCGAGCACCAACGTCGGCGCATCGTGAAAGTCGTTCACCAACGCGCGGTGGTGCTTGAGCAGCGCGTCGAGTCCCTTCCCCGCTTCCTGCCGACCCACGTACAGAAGGTAGGGGCCGCGCAGCCCGTGCTTCTGGGCAAACGCATCAGGGTCGAGCTTCTTCGGAGGCTCGACTCCCACCCCGACGATTCAAACGCGCGCGGCCTGGGGGTAGCGCTGTTGAATCAGCTGGCGCTCTTCGGGGGTGTTGCACATCAGCACCCGCGGACGCTCGAACACGTCGCTAAAGGCGTCGAAGCGAAAGGGCGGCTCGTCGTGCGCGGTCGGAACCACGAGGGCCTTGTGCGCGACCAGCGGCACGCCCCACGCGGTGGGCAGGTAGAGGTAGGTGAAAAAAATGAAAGCGTCGTAGTGATCGCGGTTCGAGGCCAGGTGGGCCAACAACTCGGGAACCCGCGGCCCCTGCTCGGCCAGCCAGTGCTCTTCGGTGACGCGATCATTGCCGTGGTTCAACACCGCGTCCGACAACCGATTGAAGCTGCGCATCTGCCGCGGCGCCTCAGTCGCAAACCGATGCACGGTCAGCGGGCCGTCGTCTTCGATTCCCTCGGGCAGCGCGTTCGCCCAGGTCAGGTGGTCCGTCGCGCAGGTGGTGAGCACGGTGAGGTCGAGGTGGGGCGCGAGCTTGAGGGCGAGCTGCCGAGCGTGAGCTTCTGCTCCTCCGGTGATTTCGCTGCCGAACCGCTGGACCACGATCGCGACCTTTGGAGCCCGCCGCCGCCCTTCCCTCGACTGCTCTCGGGATGAACGGAGCGAGTGCTCTCGGGATGAACTGGGTGAGTCGAGCGTTTCGAGCGCCCGCGCAAGGGCCTGCTCGCTCGCCAGGGCAGACAGCTCGGTGAGGCGCTGCTGCTGACCTTCGACGATCTTCCGCCGCAGCACATCGTCTTCGGTGACGGTGATGACGAGCTCGGCGAGCGCTGCGAAGTGTTTGGTGTCGAAGACGATTCCGGCCCCGCCCATCGTCCCCGGAACCGCGGCTGCGCCGAACGCCAGCACCGGAAGGTCCGCCGCCATCGCTTCGAGCAGCGGCACCCCGAAGCCCTCGTGCTCACTCATCGAGACGTAGACATCGGCCTTGCGGTACGCGGCGACGAGTTCTCCGTGTGACACCTTGCCCAGGAACTCGACCCGGCCCAGGGCCTCGGCCCGGGCGGCGAGCTGCCTAAACGCCCGCTGTCCGGGCGCGAAGTCTCCAATCACCACCAGCCGCGCCGTGGGGCGAAGTCGCAACAGCTCGGCGTGCAACCCGAGCAGATCTTCCACCCGCTTGTGCGGCACGACCCGACTGACCGACAGCACCATCGGCGCACCCGAGTTCAGCTGGTTGGTCATCACCGGATCAATGCGCTCAGGGTCAAAGCGGGTCGGCTCGATGAACAACGGAACCACCTGCACGTTGCGGTGACCCGATTGACGCAACTCGAGGGCGTTGAGCTCCGAGACCCCAATCGACAAGTCCATCGCCGCGGCGAGGGCGGTCAGCTGGGCTCGACCCGAGCGCAGCGGCTCTTCGAGGCGCGTGCCGACGTAAAAGCGAGCCGGAGTGACGTTGTGGAAAACGACTCCCAACCGGCAGTCGTAATGCAGCAACCGCCCCGCCCACGATGAAGCGATGCCGTGGTGGTAGAGCACCAGCGCGGCGCGGGCCGGTTGCAGCTGCGAGGCTGGCTTGACCAGCGACTCGAATCCTGCCGCAACTTCGCCGGCGTAAAGCTGTCCGAAATGGCCGAGCCGCCGAAGCAGCGCCTGAAACCCAACGGCCGCCTGGCCCATCGCATCGCCGGGCGAGAAGTTGGCAATGAGCTGATGCACTTCCATCTCGAGCGGTACTACCGCGTCGAGCGGGCCCCGTCAGCCGTTGACGCGCGTCTCGGCGCAGCGCGCCTGGATGAAAGAACCATCGAAGGTGTCGAGCACGCCCAACAGCAGCTCGGTGCTCGAAGAATCGAGGCGCGCACCATCGATCCACTGCCGACCGTCTTTCAAGGGGGGCCGATGTAGGCGAAGCGCCTATAAGCCGACCGTGCGCATCGCCCTCGACGCTTCACTGTGGGACGAGCCAACGACCGGCATTGGGCTCTACACCCGCTCGCTCTATGGGGCGCTGAAGTCGCTGGGCACCTCGGTCGACCGGTGGGGAGCCCGGCGATCCGGAGAGCAGCCCCGGCGTTCCCTCTCGCGCACCCGCTTCTTCCTCGACCAGGTGCCGCGCCTGCTCGAGCGCGAGCGGCCCGACGTCTTTCACGCCGTGAGCAACTTCAACCTTCCTCTTCAGAAGGTTCAGGGGGTGCGCCTGGTGTTGACGGTGCACGACCTGATTCCGCTGCTCTTGCCCCACACGGTGTCCGCGGCGTTTCGCTGGCAGTTTCGGCTCTGGTTGTCGCGAAGCCTGAAGGTCGCCGACGCGGTGGTGTGCGTGAGCGAGACGACTCGGTCGAGCCTGCTCGAACGCTTCGAGGTCGACCCGGCCAAAGTGCACACCGTTCACAACGGAGTCGATCACGTCGATCGCGTCCCCCCGCCCGATCGCACCACCGTGCAGTACCTCGATGCGCTGGGCCTGCCCCCGTCGTTCTTCCTCTACGCGGGCGCCCTCGATGCCCGCAAGAATGTCGGCCTGGTGCTGGCTGCGTGTGCGCGGCTGCGGCGCGAAGGCCGCAACCCCACCCTGGTTCTCGCCGGGCAGCGCTGGTTCGGCAGCGATGGAATCGACAACGAGATTGTGAAGGCCAGGCACGCGGGCCTCGACGTGCGAGCGCTCGGCTACCTGGCCGACCCGGTCTTCTACGCGCTGATGAAGCGGGCCCACGTCTTCGTCTTTCCCTCGGCCTACGAAGGGTTCGGACTTCCACCGCTCGAAGCAATGCGGTTGGGGGTGCCCACGATTGTCTCGACCGGGGGCGCGCTGCCCGAGGTGTGCGGCGCGGGAGCGATGCAGGTGGATCCTCAGGACGAAGGAGCGCTCGCGTCCGCGCTGGCCCAGCTGCTCGACGACCCCTACGCGCGGCAGCAACTGGCGCAGCGGGGGAAAGAGCGCGCGGCCGGGTTCAGTTGGGATCAGACCGCGCGAAAAGTGCTCGGGCTCTACGGGTGAAGCGCTGTGTTCAGTTCGGGTAGCCCCGCCACACCCACGAAAGCGTATCGGCCAGCGTGGCTTGCCAGGCTCGGCCGTCGCAGTGTCCCAGGCCCAACGCGTACATGAAGCGGTAGTGGTAGCCCTTGGTCTTGAAGGCCGCGGCCATGCGTTGGTTGGCCATCACCCAGTTGTGGTGTCCGCTCTCTGGAGCGTTGAACCCGTTGTCCATCTCATTGACGTTGAGGAAGACGCGCAGCGGCTTGAGAACGGCGTTGGAAATCAGCTGCAAGCTGGTGTGGTATTCCCAGGCGCCCAGTGGGTAGGTGGCAAATTCCGGCTGCCCGTTGTCCTGCTGCGCGACGAAGGTGCCGGAATAGGTGATCGCCTTGCGAAAGAGGTCGGGGCGAAACCAGGCCATGGTGAACGCGGCCGCACCTCCCGAGCTGCAACCGTAGGTGGCCTTCCCTTCGGGATCCGTGGTGAACGCCAGGTTGGGGTACGCGAGCTTGATCGCGGTGTTGGCCAGAACCGCCGGCAAGACCTCGAGTTGGATGAAGCGCGCGTAGCGGTCGGACATCGTGTCGTACTCGAGCCCCCGTTCACTGCCCTGCGCGTCGTTGCCGCCGTTCTGCACCGCGATGGCGATGAAGGCGGGAATCTTCTTGTAGGGGTTGGTCGAGATGGTGAGGTTGTCGAGGGCGAAGCTGATTTCGTTGAACGGCCCCGGCCCATCTTGAATCACCAGAATGGGCGCCTTGGTCCCGTCGACGTACTTTGCCGGAACGTAGACTTTGATTTGTCGGGTCAGCAGCCGCGGCTTCGAGGCCAACAGCGTCACGTCGGTGCCGTCGAAGATGACGCTCTTCGTCGAGTCCATCGTGAAGGTGAAGCTCTTCCCTTTCGGTGCGCCCATGTCGGTGAGGTCGGGCTGGGTCACGTAGGTGCTGATGGTGAAATCTCCATCGCCCACGGTGCCTGCGTCGACCGGGCCGGCGTCCACCTTGCCTGCATCGACAGACGGAATCCCGCCGTCCACCCCGCCGGCGTCGAAGGTCCCCGCATCATCGGACTGTCCGGCATCATCGGGCAGGCCCGCCCCCCCATCGCCCGCATCGGGCGGCGGGTTTGCGCCCGCGTCCTTCCCGGGACCCAGAAATCCCGAATCGACGGTGGGCACTGCGCCACCGCACCCAACGAGGCACAACAACAAAGCGCAAGCGCTGGGGCCGAGAACACGCATGCGAGCAACCGTAGCCCTGAGCGAGGACAAAGGTCGACCGGGCTCAAAGGGGCTGTCACGAGATTTCACCCCACTTGACGCTCTGAGCCGCACAAATCGCGTTGCCAGAAACTCGGCATTGATGGCCAGCCGACTGGCCCACAGGAGTCGAGGGACGGGGGAGACGACGGTACCGACGGTTGTAGGCTCGTCCAGCAACAGCTCACTGCTTCCGCGGCATCTTGAAAAGCTTGAGCCAGCGCAGTCTGGCCATTCGTTCAAAATCACCATCGAGCGACCACACCGCCCCGCCACGCTCCGCGGCAAGCGCGCCGATCAGCAGATCCCCCAGACCGAAGCGCTGCCCCCTTGCCGCCGCCCGAAGCGCCCACTCTTCGATCAAGCTCCAGGTGTCGTTCGACGGAACGAACGGGGGTAAGGCCCAAAGCGTGCGCTGTAAGCGGCCCACGTCGCCTGCCCGGGTGCCTGCGAGCAACTCGACCTTCACCGGGATTGCGAGCGCGACTTCGTCACCATCAATCAGGTCATCGAGAGTTTGTCGGATCAACGGGTCGCCCAGCCGCAGGTAGGCGACCCAGACCGAGGTGTCGACGAAGATCAGGACCGCTTCACCGGTCGTCGACGCGAGCGCGCGGTGTCCACCGACACCTCGATCTTTCCAGCCAATGACTTGAGCTCTTGGAGCGCGCGGCGGCGCAGCAACTCACGAAGGGCATAGATGATGGTGTCGGTCTTCGATTTGAATTGAAGGCTCGCCATCGCCTCGTTGACGAGGTCGGCTGGAAGGTCGAGGGTCGTACGCATACTTAAAACGTAATTCGTATGCTTTCTGCCAGCAACCCGAAGCCGTTTCATGCATCTGAAGTCGTTCTCAAGCTACGACGGCGCGCCGGGCGAAGTCATCCGCCCGATTCAGTCCGGTCGCGCACTGAGCGACATCAACAGATCTCGCTGGGACTGACTCAGAATGCGTGGGAATTTCTGCTGCACGTTCGAGAAACCGAGGACATCGCGAAACCGCTGCAGCGACCCGGCCTCAAGGCAGGCAATCCTCGAGGGCAAGATCGCTACGTCGCCCGCGCGGTGAAGGCCGTAGACCCGGTTCTCATCGCAGAGACTTCGATCCAGCTCTCGCTCGAGCTCTGGCAGATTCGAAGGCCGCCGGTCGAACTCCATCCACACCACGTACCGGCCACGACCGGCGCCGCCCAAAGGCACCTCGGTCGACGCGACAAACTGCGCGCTCGCCCCCGAGTGGACCAGGGCTCTGCCCACCGCCCGCTCGAGCTCTCGCTGAGTCGTCAGCTCCTGGGTCAAAGAGAGCATCCCCTGGACTCGTCCCGCGAAGACCAGTCGATGCGGCGCGGTGTGGGTGAAGCGGACGAGATCTCCGAGCTCGTAGGCGAACAGCCCGGATGCGGTGGACACCACGACCGCGTAGTCCAGACCGGTCTCGACCTCCCACAACGGCACGCGACGGGGTCCGGGCTTGCCGAGGTCCTCTTTGGGAATGAACTCGAAGAAGACGCCGCGGTCTGGAAGCACCAACAGGCTGTCGTCATCGCTCCGGTCGGTGGCGGCAAAGATGCCTCCTTCGGTCGCATTGTAATTGTCGATGAAGCTGATCGGCCTGCCGACCTGGGTCTCGATGAGCGCGCGGTAGGGTGCCGCGGGGACACCGCCCCCGAAGAGCACTTTGAGCCCGGGCCAAACCGCTGACACGCCCCCGGCCGAATCGCCCCGCTCGCGCGCGGCCTTCAGGATCCGCTCGAAGACCAGCGGGAACCAGCAAGTGGTGCCACTCAAGGACCGGACGTCGTGCGCCAGATAACGGTCCGCGAGCCTGTCGAGCTTGGTCTCACAATCCTCGATGTCGCGAACGTCGTCGTCCGGAAGCGCATGCCGCCTGGCCAGAAGCGGCAGATGCCGGGACATCAACCCCGGGTTGCTGCCCACCTCCACGGTTCCTTCGCGGTCGACCGAGCCCGGCGGCCACAGACACAAGGTGTACCCAGCTCCGAACGAGCGGTCATTCGCCGTTGCCACGTACCGGGCGACCAGATCGAAGCCAGCGCGTTGTTGCCAACGAATCTGCTCGCTCGATACGGGCAGAACCTTCTTCTGAGCAGAGGTGCCTGAGGTCCCCGACGAGAGGGCGAAGTAGGGAACTGTGCCCGGCCACAACACGCTGGGCTCGCCCGCGCGCATCCGCAACAGCCAGGGTTCGTAGTCTGCGTAGGTCCGGCAATGCACCCGCTCGCGAAAACGCTCGTAACTGGTGATCGACCCCAGCCCTTGCTCCCGGCCAAAAGCGGTGTCTCTCGAGGCGTGGCAATGCGAAAGCAGCGGGGTCGGGATCTCATCCTGAGCGGAGTCGTTGTGCGGGTGTGACCATCTGAGGCAAGAGGGTCGCGGGAGGAGCCCGCGATGCCGAAGAGGAAGAAGG
>JAYVCD010000023.1:0-6786 GCA_043750125.1 Archangiaceae bacterium
GGGTTGACGCTCTGCGGTCCTTCCGAGAGCAACCGGTGCACTTCTGTGACCCGCGTGCGGTCCTCTGCCGAAAGCAAGAGCGCGGGCGAAACCAGGCTCATGCCTTTTCCAGGGGAACCAGCGGGTGCCCGTTGCTGAGCCCGTTCTCGCCGATCGCGCCGATGATGCTGCCCAGCGCTTCGGCGTTCTCTGCCGTCGCTTTGCGAATCGCTCCGATCCGCGCGGCAATGTCCGCCACTTCGCCGGCGTGGGCCAGCGCGGTGCGCGCCTGATCTGCCACCACCGCGGTGGCTTCCCGCGCCCTGACTTTCATCGATTCCATCGACTTGGCCACCTCTTCGGTGTTGGTGGCCTGCTCGGCGCACGCGAGCACCACCGATGCGACCATCGTCGCCTGCTTGGTGGCCGTCGAAGCCAGCGCGACGACTGCCGACGCCTGCTCGGCGACCGCACGCGCCGTCTGGCGGGCCACCCGGCGCACGTCGTCAGACCCGCGGGCCAGCGAGCTGATCGCCGTCGTCTGTTCCGAAGCCGCGCGGGTGACCTCGACCGCCGACTGGGCCACCTGCCGGGCCGCGAGCTCAATCTGCTTGATCCCCTTCGCCTGCTCTCCAACTGAGCGGGCGCTCAGCTGGGCTTGCTTGCGCGCATCTTCCATCGCCCGGACCACTTCGGCTGCGCCCTTCGCCTGCTCGGCCAGCCCGCCAATGGTTCGCACCGTCGCGACGCTCACTTCCTGAGTCAGCACGCTGGCTCCCGCCGACGTCTTTCCCTGCTCGATCATCGCGGTCGCGACCTGCTGGGTGCTGGCCCGCATCTGCAGCACCGCCTTCGACACCTGGGTCGCGCCAATCGACTGTTCCTGGGTGGCGCGCGAGACCTGCTCGGCGGTGGCCGTCAACTGGGCGTTGGCTTGAACGACTCCTCGCAACGCGCGGGCCTGCTCGGAAGTGGCCTGAGAGGTCTGTTTTGCCATCTGGCGCAGCTGCTGACTGCCACGCGCCAGTGACTGGGTGGCCTGCACCTGCTCGGCGGCCGCCCGGGTAATCACCTTCGCCTGCTCGTTCACTTTGCTGGTGTTCTGAGCCAGCGACTGCGACGCCACCACCTGCTCGCCGGTCGAACGCGACACCTCGCGCAGCACGCCACCCATGTCGTCGACGCCCTTCAAGATCGACCCCAGCGCCTTTTCGGCTTCCGCGGACAGCACCGCGTTCTCTTCAGCGACCTTGGTCCCCTCGACCGAGGCTGCGACCGCTTCACGCACCGTGGTCTGCAGCCCGCGAACGATCTTCGCGATCTCTGCGCTGGCCGTCGCGGCGCGATCTGCGAGCGCCCGAATTTCTTCAGCCACCACCGCGAACCCCCGGCCGTGCTCACCCGCCCGCGCGGCCTCGATGCTGGCGTTCAACGACAGCAGGTTGGTGCGGTCGGCGATCAGGTTGATCGTCTGGACGATGTCGCCAATGTCCTCGGCCCGTTGCCCCATCTGCTTCACCACCACCGCCGATTCCCCAATCGACTTGCGAATGTTGGTCAACCCGGCAATCGACCGGCCGACCGTCGCTCCGCCTTCTCGCGCCAGTGAGCTGACCCGCTCGCTGGTCGCGCGGGCCTCGTCGGTAATCTGCGCGATTCGGCGGGTGCTGGTCTCGAGCTCGGCCGACGCACTGGCGCTGGTGGCCGCCAGCGAGCTGACCTGCTCGATGCTCTGGGCGACGTTTTGCGAAGACCGCGCGAGCTCTTCGAGCGTGCTGGCGCTGCCATCGACCACCGCGGCGTTCTTCTCGGCCAGCGCGGCGACCTCTTCGATCGATGCGGCGATTTCCGTCACGCTGGCGGCGTTGTCCCGGGTCAGGCTCTCGAGCGTCTTCGCATTTTCGGCCACGCCGCTGATCGAGCGTGCCATCTCTTCGGTCGTCGAGGCGGTCGCCGCGACGGAAACGGCCAGATCGGCGGCCGACCGCGACACGTCGTTCATTCCCTTCGAGAGCCCGGCGATCGCGACGTTCACCTCGGTGGTCCGGCCTCCGACCGCTTGCGAATCGACCGCCAACCGGGTGATGCCTTTGGCCATCTCTTCGATCGTCGCGCCGACCTCTTCAATCATCGCGGCGTTGGCTTCGCCGCTTTTGCTCATGTCGGTGACGCCCAAGGACGTCTCGGTGACCAGGGCCAGCAGCTGTTCGCTGGCCGCGGCCAATTCTTCGGCGTTGGTCGACACGCTCTTGATCGACCGGGCCGTCTCTTCGAGGGTCGCGGCGGTCGCATCGACCGAGCCCGAGAGCAGCTCGGCGTCTTTGCGGACCGCGGCGATCGACGCCGCCATCTGTTCCAGACCCGAAGAGGTGGCCTCGGCGCCCTTCTCGATGCCCCGGGTGCTCTCGACGACTCCGGCCTGAGATCGGGCCAGGCTGACCGCCGAAGTGCCGGTCTCTTCGATGCGGGCGGCCATCGACTCGAATGTTCGACGCAGCTCTTCGCCCGTCGTGGCCCGGGCGGACGTCGCGGCGGCAAGCCGTTCGGCCCCCTGCTCGATCGCCAGCGAGGAAGCAGCGGTGTCCCGCAGCGAACGAACGGTGTCTTCTGCGCGATGGTTTGCGACCTTCAGCCGCGATTCGGTTGTTTCAGGTGCCATGGAGCGTTTCCTCGCCAATTACTTTCAAGAAATCGATCATCATCAACAACCGCTTGCCCGGACGGGCGACGGCCTTCACGTAGCCCTCGGCCTGGTCGGTGACCATGCTCGGGGGGTCAGAAACTTCACTCGGCGAAATCTTCAGTACCTCGCGGGCGCTGTCGACCAACAGCCCGACGGCGCGGTCGCCGGCTTTGCCGACCACGATGCGCGAATCGAGGGTGCTCTCGATCGCAGGCAACCCGAACCGCAACCGCAGGTCGACCACCGGAATCACCTTCCCGCGAATCTGGACGATGCCCGCGACGTAGGCCGGCGAGCCGGGCACCCGGGTCGCTCCAGTGTACGACTCCATCTGCAGCACCTGATCTGCGGGAATCGCGTACTCGGCGCCGGCGACCTTGAAGACGATGTGAAGAGTGGCATTCAATGGATTGCCTCATTTTCGGCCGACGCCCGGGCCAGCAGGCTGCTGGTCAGAGACAATAAATCGAGCACCAGCGTCGGCTTCCCGTCGCCCAGATCGGTCGAGCCCGAGACCCCAAGGACCTTGATCAGCGGATCTTCGAGCGGGCGGACCACGACTTCCTGCTGGCCCAGCATCCGATCGACGGCGAACGCCATCGCTTCGCCTCCCCGACGAATCACCAGCGCCTTCCGCGCTCCAGTGCCGGTGCCGGTCGTGAACAATGCTTCCAGCGACAACATTGGAATCGCCTCGCCCCGCCGGTCGAGCAGCGCGACCGATCGCGCCCCGACCTTCGCCGTGTCCGGAGCGCGAATCACCTTGTCCGGTTCAATCTCGACGATCTCTTCGACCGCCGCCACGGGCACCAGGTATCGCTGTCCTCCGCTTTCCAGCGCGAACGCGTCGACGATCGAGATCGTCAGCGGAACCTTCAATTTGAAAGCGGTCGACTGTCCGGCCACCGTGCGCATCGACAGCTCTCCACCCAGCTGGGTCACCGCGACCCGACGCACGATGTCCATTCCCATTCCCCGACCACTGGTGAGCGTGGCCTCGTCGCGGGTCGACAGCCCGGCCCGGCACAGCAGCTCGAGCAACCCCGCATCGGTCGTCGGCACTTCACGTCCGGCCCGCAACGCGACCTGCGCCGCGTCGATGCCCCGGCCATCGTCGCTCACGACCAGCTCGACGTGGGTGTTCGAGTGCTCGGTACAGCTGATCCGCACCAACCCTTCTTCCGGTTTTCCTGCGGCCTTGCGCGCGGCTGGGCTCTCGATCGCGTGATCGACGGCGTTGCGGATCAGGTGGACGATCGCGGGAAACAGCCGTTCGGCCACCGCCTTGTCGAGCTCAGTCTTGCCTACGTCCATCTCGAGCCGAACCAGCTTGCCGGTGGTGCGCTTGAGCCCGCGAAACAACAGCGGCACCCGCTCGAGGACTTCGGCGACGCTGACCATCCGGACCTTCAAGATCGACGCGCGCAGGTCTCGCAACTGCCGGCCATTGTCTTGAATGATCATCAGCAGCTCGCGGGTGTCCACCCCGGCCTGGGTCAGGCGGGTGACGGCCGCGGCCAGCCGGAACCGGGTCACGATCAGCGCCGACAGGCGTTCCATCGTGGTGTCGAGCCGCGAAACCTCGACCCGGATGATGCCCCAGCCCTGGGTGCTGGTGGCCTCGTCGTCGACCGGCAGATCGAGCTTCGGCTCCTGCCCCGTCATCGCCGCGCTGATCAACGCAATGGCAGCCGGGTCGACTCCCACCGCAGCCGCGATCGCCTGATCGGACGCCTGGGTGAGCACCAGCAGAGTAAACAGCAGGCCGGTCGGGCCCGAGACCGGCATCACCTTCACGATTTCGCCAAGCTTCGCCACCGCCTCGCGAACCGACGTGATGTTGACCCCCTGGGCCGCAAGCTTTGCCGAAGGAATGAACTCCACCCGCACCGCCCGGTGGCCCGACGCCAGGCCGGTCTTCAAGTGCTCCTGCTCGATCGGCGCCAGCTTCGCCAAAAGGCCGGGGTCCAGATTCAAGCTCGGGCTGGCCGTCGGTTCGGGCGGCTCGGTGTCCACCGCGTCGAGCCTTTCGAGCAACCCCGCCGGAGAAGCCTCGACCGGCCTTCGTTCGCTCACCTGGCGAAGCCGTTGACCGATCGCGTCGAGGCCCTGCAACAAGGCGTCAATCGATTCGGCCGAAAGCTTGCCTCCAAACTGGTTCGCCGATCGCAGCGCAGTTTCCATTCGGTGGGCGATTGCGACGATCGGCTCGACGGCCACCATCGCCGCGAGCCCTTTGATGGTGTGAATGCTGCGAAAGAGCTCGCGCATCGCTTTCGGGTGGGTGCCCCCTTTTCGGGCCGCTGCTTCCACCGCCAACAGGTTGGTGCTGGCCGAGCTCAGGTGCTCGTCTCCCTCGACGACAAAAGCCGACAGGAACTCTGAGAAGTCGGTCTTCGAGCTCACGCGGCCTCGAGCAGGCCATTGACTTCCGCGAGGATCGCTTCCGGGTCAAACGGCTTGGTCATGAACCGGGTGGCGCCCGCTTTCATCGCCTTGGCCTTTGAGCCTTCATCGCCTCGGGTGGTGACGATGATGATCGGCAGCGTGCGCAGCTTGTCTTGGCCCCGCACGAACTCGAGCACCTCGAGCCCGCCGATGTCCGGCATGTTCAGGTCGAGCACCAACAAATCGCACCTGGCCACCGAGAGCCGTTCGATCGCTTCCAGGCCGCTGGCCGCCTGAACGAAATGAGCGCCGGGAACCGGGCGCAGACACGCGAGGATCATTTCGCGCATCACCTTGCTGTCGTCGACAATCAGAATTTCGGCCAAGAGTCAGGGTAGGCATCGGGCCGCGGCACGATCAAATAAAAGTTCTTCTTTTGCCTAAATCTTTCGGGGCAATTTGTCACAGTCGCGGTTTCCGCGGCGGGTCGCCAATCGTGTTAGGAGCGCACCTCAAGAATGGCGCCCGCCCCCAAAAACTCGCCCCCGGAACATCGCCGGGTCTGGATCGTCGACGACAGCCCGCTCGAAGCAGAGATGGCTCGCAAGACTCTGGGGTCGGCCTTCGCCACACGGGTCTTCGGTGATGGCTCGGACCTGCTCGAACAGATCGTCACCCTGCCCTTGCCCGACGTGCTGGTGCTCGACTGGGTGATGCCCGGGGTGTCGGGAATCGAAGTCTGCAAGTTTCTGCGCAGCCGCGAGACGACCAGCGAGCTGTCGATCTTGTTGCTCACCGTGCAGAACCAGACCGAGCAGATCGTCGAAGGGCTCGCCGCGGGCGCCAACGACTACCTCAGCAAGCCCTATTCCCCCGCCGAACTGATTGCGCGGGTGGGATCGCTGGTTCGCACCAAGCGCCTGCGCGAGCGGGCCGAGGGCGCCGAACGCAGCCTGCGCGCCCTGTTGGCCCATTTGCCCGATGCGTTGATCACCACCAACGCCGAAGGAAAAATCACCTTTCTCAACTCTGAAGCCGAGAAAATTCTTTCCAACGACACCGCGAGCGTCAGAGGCCGCCCGCTGGGTGAGTTCTTCCCTGCCCTCGCCACGATGCACCTGGCCCTGATGGAAGGAGAGGACTTCGAGCCCCTTCCCGAGCTCGAGCGAGGCACCCGCCTCTACGCGCCGGCGGTCCGACGAATGGCGATCGATCTCGTCCCGACCATCGCAGTCACCTTGCGCGACGTGACCGAGAAGCGCCGCCTCGAGATCCGTCGGCTCGATTTCTATTCGATGGTCGCTCACGATCTGCGCTCGCCGTTGGCAGCGATGACCCTGCGGGTCGGAATGATGAAGCGCCAGCAGCACGGTCCGCTGGGCGATCGCTATCAGCGCGACCTCGACGTGGTCGGCTCGCGCATCGGCGAGCTGGTCACGCTGATCAACGACTTCCTCGACATCGCCCGCAGCGAAGGGGTCGGGCTGCAGCTGGCGCCTGAGCCTGTCGATCTGGTCGGGCTGGTGCGCGCCAACCTGGCCGAGTTCAGCGACATCGCGCAGCTGAGCGAAGTGTCGATTCGATTTGACGAGCCCCAGAGCCCGGTCGAGACCCTCGCCGACCCTGCCCGCCTGATGCAGGTGATCACCAACTTGATCTCTAACGCGGTGAAGTTCAGCCCGAAAGGCGGCCAGGTGTTGATCGAAGTCGCGAAACGCGAGCTGGATGTAGAGTTC
>JAYVCD010000024.1:0-20508 GCA_043750125.1 Archangiaceae bacterium
TCGACCAGGCGCGGCGGGCAGGCGTGCTGGTCAACGCTGCCGACGTTCCGGACCTCTGCGATTTTTACGTCCCCTCGTTCGGCCGGCGCGGGCCGGTGACGCTCGCTGTGTCGACCGCGGGCCTGGCTCCGGGCCTGTCTCGCGCGCTCAAAGAACGGATGCTCGCCGCGGTGGGGCCCGAATGGGGAAGGCTGGCGCGGCTGCTGGGTCGGCTTCGGCGACTCACGCCTCCCGGCCCCGCACGGACAAAGGCACTGAGCGCATTGATCGAAGGCGGCGCGGCGCAGCTGCTCGCCCGCGGAGATCGCCCCGAGCTGTGGAAACGCATTCGGGCGATCTGGCCCGCTGCCCCAGGAGCCGCGCCATGAAGCACCGCAGCCCCGGAATCGTGTACCTCGTGGGAGCAGGTCCAGGTGACCCCGGGCTGCTCACGGTCCGCGCCGCCGACCTGCTCGGGCGCGCCGATGCCGTCGTCTATGATCGACTGATTCACCCCGAGATTCTCGCGCGGGCACGCAGCGGAGCCCGACTGATCTTCGCGGGCAAAGAAGGGGGCGGTGAACAGATGCAGCAGGAAGAAATCAACGGGGTGCTGATCAACCAGGCGCGGCTGGGCCGGTCGGTGGTGCGGCTCAAAGGCGGCGACCCATTCGTATTCGGGCGCGGCGGGGAGGAAGCGATCGCCTTGAGCGAAGCGGGCATCGCCTTCGAAGTGGTTCCGGGAGTCTCGAGCGGGTTCGCCGCTCCGGCCGCGGCGGGAATTCCCGTTACCCACCGGGGGGTCTCAGGCTCGGTCACGTTCGCCACCGGACACCGCGCCGCCGACAACCCGAACTGGAAACATCTGGCCGGTGCCGAGACGCTGGTGCTCTTCATGGCCGGACGCAAGCTGGCCGAAGCCACCGCGGCCCTGGTGAGGGAAGGAAAGTCCGCTTCGACCCCCGCCGCGATCGTCGAGGCCGGCACCTGGGAAGGACAGCGGGTGATCGAGGGAACTTTGGGCGACATCGCCGGGCTCGCGGCTGCCGCGCAGGTCGGCTCGCCGGCGCTGCTGGTCGTCGGCGAAGTGGTGCGGCTGCGCTCACAGCTGACCTGCCTGGCGAAGGAAGCCTCGGCGCGCACGGAGGCCTGTCGATGAGCGGCGAACGGCTGACCCAGCTCAAGCAACTCGAGGCCGAGAGCATTCACATCATTCGGGAAGTGGCGGCCGAGTTCGCCCGCCCGGTGATGCTCTACAGCATCGGCAAGGACTCGCAGGTGATGCTGCACCTGGCGCGGAAGGCCTTTCACCCCGCTCCGCTTCCGTTTCCCTTGTTGCACATCGACACCACCTGGAAGTTCCGCGAGATGTACGCGTTTCGCGATTCCTTCGTCGCGACCCACGGGCTCAAGCTGCAGGTCCACATCAACAAGCAGGCGATCGCCGACGGGATCAACCCGTTCGACTACACCAGCCAGAAATACACCCACGCCATGAAGACGGTCGGGCTGCTCGCCGCGCTGGCCGAGCACAACTACGACGCAGCGTTCGGCGGAGCGCGGCGCGATGAAGAAAAATCTCGCGCCAAGGAACGGGTCTTTTCGTTTCGAGATCGCAACGGCCAATGGGACCCGAAGAACCAGCGCCCCGAGCTGTGGAACCTCTACAACGGCCGCATCGATCGCGGCGAGAGCATCCGGGTGTTCCCCCTCTCGAACTGGACCGAGCTCGACGTGTGGCAGTACGTGTTGACCGAGAAGATTCCGGTCGTCCCGCTGTACTTCGCGGCCGAACGGCCCGTCATTCTTCGCGACGGCAACATGATCATGGTCGACGACGATCGGATGCGGCTGCTTCCGGGTGAGAAGCCGGTGATGAAGCGCATCCGGTTCCGAACGCTGGGCTGTTACCCGCTCAGCGGCGCGGTCGAATCGTCGGCGACGACGGTGGCCGAGGTGATCGACGAGATGCTGGCCACCAACTTCTCAGAACGGCAGGGCAGGCTCATCGATCACGACGAAGAAGGGTCGATGGAAGCCAAAAAGCGCGAGGGGTACTTCTAGATGACCGTTCTCGAGGCGAAGGAACGCGTCCGCCGCCAGGCGCAAGAGCTGCTGCGACTGGTGGTGGTCGGCTCGGTCGATGACGGGAAGTCGACGTTGATCGGCCGGCTGCTCTACGAAGCCAACGGGCTGTACGACGATCACATCTCGCAGGTGAAGCGGGCCACCCGGCAGGTGGGCGAAGAAATCGACTTCTCGCTCTTCACCGACGGGCTGCGGGCCGAGCGCGAGCAGGGCATCACCATCGACGTAGCGTACCGATCGTTCGTCACCGGCCGCCGGCGCTTCATCGTGGCCGACACCCCCGGGCACGTTCAGTACACCCGCAACATGGCAACCGGCGCCTCGACCGCCGAGGTCGCCGTGATCCTGATCGACGCCCGGCTGAAGGTGCTGCCCCAGAGCCGAAGGCATGCCTACCTCGCCTCGATGCTCGGCATCCGGCACCTGGTGGTGGCGATCAACAAGATGGATCTCGTCGCGTTCGATCGCGGAGTATTCGAGGCGATCCGCGCCGAGTTCGAGCCCTTCGTCGGCAGGCTCGGCTTCGAAGGCGTCACTTATTTTCCCGTCAGCGCACGCGACGGCGACAACGTCGTCACCGCGAGCGCCAGGACTCCCTGGCACACCGGCGGCACGCTGCTCGAGTTTCTCGAGACGGTGACGGTCGGCGACTCACGCGCGCAAACGCCGCTGCGGTTTCCGGTGCAGTACGTGCTGCGGCCTGACCTTCGCTATCGGGGTTTCGCGGGCCAGCTCGCTTCGGGCACGGTGACCGTGGGCGATGAGGTGGTGGTGTTCCCTTCAGGCAACAAGGCGGTCATCGCGGGCATCGACACCTTCGATGGGCCGATTCAAAAAGCGTTCGCCCCGATGTCGGTGACGCTGCGGCTGACGACCGAGGTCGACGTATCTCGTGGAGATTTGATCGCCCACCCCACCCAGGCGCCGCGGGTCGTCAAACAGCTCGAGGCGAACGTGGTCTGGCTCAACGAACGGCCCCTGGAGAAGGGCCGCGAATACCTGGTGAAGCACACCACCCGCACCGTGCCCGCGCGGCTCGAGACGCTGCATTCTCGGCTGGATCTCGAGACCCTCAAGCCGGTGCCGGCCGACACGCTGGGACTCAACGACGTGGGGCGAGTGACTTTCCGTTGCTTGAGGCCGCTGTGCGTCGACACCTACGCCTCGGTGCGCGGCACCGGAGCGTTCATCGTCATCGATGCCCTGACCAACAACACGGTCGCCGCAGGAATGATCGAGCAGGTCACCGCGGACTGCGACGCAGCGGTACGCGGAGGGTCGCGGGTCAGCCCCGAGGCACGGAAGAAGCGGCTCGGGCATGCCGGAGCGATCGTCTGGATCGAAGCCGAGCTGGGCAGCGTCTACGCGCTGGAAGAGCAGCTGTTTGCTGCGGGGCTGCTCACCGCGGTCGCCGTCGACAGCGCCCAGGTGGCGATCGCCGCCGCGGAAAGTGGGCTGGTCTGCTTCTGCGTCGGCGAGGGCGATGCGGCGTCGCGAAAACGGCTCCACAACGAGCTCGTGGCCTCAGGCGTTCGGGTCGTCGGGGTCGGGCCTGGCGCCACCCCGGCTGAAGTTCAGCGCGCACTGGGCGGCTAAGGCGGCGGGGGGAAGAGCGATCGCCCCTTTTGCTTCTGTTTTTCGCTTGAGGCAAAAATTACCCGCGATTTTTGCCTCGATTGAAACGTTGGAGCAAAAGCCGCCTCGGGCACCCGGGGAGGGGACCGGACTACCGGCGCAGGTCAAATCGGTAGCTTCGATTCTCGGTGAAAGCGCCGGTCAAGCGCGCCGCCCAGACCACTTCAGTGACACAGGCAGCAAAGGCGGGCAGCTCGGCCACGGTCTCTACGTCGACGATCTCATCCCCGGTGGTCTCGAGGGTGACCCAGCCAATCGGGTTCTCCAGCCCATGAGATCGCGCGCAGCCAGCGACTCCGGGTCCGAGCAACTGCCGCAGCACCGCTTGATGGTCCGGCCGGGTGCCCGACCCGACGACTCCGCAAATGCTGTCCCCTGTAATCCCACCCATCGAACAGCCATCGGTGCTGTAGCCAAAGCCTCCCGATGCGCCGCGCAGTTGGCCGACGGTCGAGGCCGCGGCCCTGGGGTGCGCCGATAAATAGCTCGTGACCCGCGAGACGGCGCGAGCGGTGAAGGCCGCTTCCCGGACTTCGTCGTCGGACAGCTGGGCCTCGATTTCTTTCAGGCCAATCGCCAGCCCCGGCATCCCCCTCGCGAGGTCGGGATCAATCGCGACCACCTTGCGGTAATCGCGGCCCCAGATCTTTCCGGTCAGCGTCACTTCGGTGGGGGCCGCGCGGCGATCGCGGTGGAGCGCAGCGTGGCGCCTTCGATCAGCTCCTCGGGGACATCGAGCAGACTCGTGTCTCCCAAACCATTCGCTTCGATCTTGAAGTCATCGATTCGAATCGGGCGCACCAGGCCGAGCAGCGCATTCGCGGCCAGCTGAGGGTCTTCGGGGTGACCTTTGACCGAAAGAAAAACTCCACCGCTCGCGCCCGCGATGGGAGCCAGGGCGTTGTCGAGCTCTCGCTTCTCGGCAAGCTCACCGCTGCCATTTTCCGAAGCACGGGAAACGAGGTGGACGACGGTGTCGGGCGGCGCCTTGGCGAGCTCGGCGAGGGCGAGCTGATTGCAGAATCCAGTGCGCAGCTGCTGATCGGTGAAGAGGACGATTCGACCGACGCCTGGGACCTGGGCGAGCGCCTCGGCCGCAAGCCGCGCTCCGAGCTCGAGGTTGGACCCATTTCCGGGCGTCAGCTTTTCCTTCAGGAGGCCCGCCAGCCTGCCGGGCACTTCGCCGGCTGGAATGAACTGACCAAACAGCCGCTGAGCGAATCGGCGGTAGAGCACGACCTCGACCTGGGCATCGGGCGCGTTCGCAAGGTAGGGGCCGAGCAGCTCGAGCTGGCCCTTGATCCCTTCCTCGCCCTGGCTGTGAGAGGCGTCGATGACGAAGACCACATTCGGCCGCGGAGCCGCAGCCTCGAGAATCTGAGCGGCGTCGAGCTCGAGCCGCCACATCGTGCGCTCGGGTCCGAGGCGGTACAGCGCCCACTTCGCGTCGGTGCGATCGATGGGCGTGCGGGGGATGCGAACCCGAAACACCGTCGGCTCTTCCTCGACGGCCACATCCGGAAGTCTCGACAGATCGAACGTCGGTACGGCCAGCGCCCAATCATCGGAGTCTTCGCGCGGGTAGTCGAAGACCCAGCCGCCGGCTTCGTAGACGGGGGGAAGCTGCAGCTCGTATTCGATCGAAACGGTAGCGCCCGGAGCGACTGCGAACAGCCGAAGCTCGAGCTGTTCGCCCTCGACCCACTGGAGCATCGCCGAGGTCGAAGGCTCGGCTTCCCCGGGTGCGATCAGCTCGGACCACCGCGACTCGGCCTCTTCGGCGCCGAGCAAAACCCCTTCAGAATCCACCCGCAGCGAGGTGACCACTGCCGCTTGGGGGACCGCGAGCAGATGGGTCAGCTCTTGATACTCGGCACTTTCGTTGCGCAGCTGGCGGTTGACGTTCAGCATCACGGCGCCGCGCTGAAGCCGAACAGTCACCCGATGCGACAGCTCGAGAATGGGCGGCGTCTGCGCTTGCATCCGTTCGAGATTTTCGGCCGAACAGGCGAGCAGGGGGGTGACTGCTGCGGCAATCAGGAGCTTGCGCATGCCGCACGGACACCCGCGTGTACCGAAAGTTCCGGCCCGTCTTTCGACTGCTCTGGCGAGAACCGGAACGTCGGCGATCAGCTTGAACGACTCTGAAATGTCGAAGGACAAGCTCTTAGCGCCGCGGACCGGTGTAGGTGCGTTTGCCGGTGCCAGCGAAGTTCAGAGTGACGCCGAGGCCCAGAGAGGTGACTCCCTCGTACGCGTACGCCACGTCGAGGGTCACGACATCGGCAGCTCGGGTGTCGTTGAGCTTGAGCACCGCTTTCCCCGAGCTGAACGTCACGGTGACCGTGGTGTTCCCATTGACGAAGACGCACTTCTGATCTGCCTTGACGTTGATCTCGGGGGACGCCGCCTTCTCGGTGGCTGTGCCCTCGATGACGCACGGGCTCGCATCGGTCTGCGCGGTCGTCATCACGTAGCCGGTCATGGCTGCGTTCGGGGTGACGGCGATCGTCCCGGTACCCATCGGCATCGTGGTCTTCGTGTTCGGCATCGTGTTGGTGTCCAGCCCGGTCAGCGAGAAGTTGTAAGAGCCGACCAGGGGATCGATTCCGGGACCGCACCCAACGAACAGCACGAGAGCAGCAAAAATGGCGAGGCGCATCGCGACGTTCTAGTCGATGCGCCGGCCCCGCGCGGGGTCTACTTGCGACGGTAGAACGGGTCGATGAAGCCGCGCGGCGGGCCGTTGCTGATGCGCTGGCTTTCGTCGGCACTGCAGTGGTTCGAGCCGATGAAGGCGAGACTTTGGCTCGATTCGATCTGCGGCGGTGTTGGGTTTTGTGGTCTCCTCGCGCGGTTGATTTCGCGACCGCTGCTCCACAGCCTCTTCTTTCTCTCAGGCGCGGCCGCGCTGCTGTACCAGGTGATCTGGGTCCGTCAGTTCGGCAACCTGTTCGGTAACGGGGTGGGGTCGGCCGCGCTGGTCACGGCGATCTTCATGGCGGGGCTGGGAATCGGTGGCTCCCTCGCAGGCCGGCTCGCAGATCGCCGACCGGACGACGCGCTGCGGCTGTACGGGTGGGTGGAACTGGCCATCGGCGGCTGGGGCCTGCTCGTCGCGTTCGCGCTGCCGATGTGCGGCGCGCTTTCGTCCGCGCTGTCTTCCTATGTGCAGGGCCCGGACTACTTCTCACTCACGCTCGGGTCCTGGTTGGCCCGTGCGGCGATCGTCACCGTCCTGCTGTTGCCGTCGACGGTCTTGATGGGCGCGACGCTGACCCTGCTGCTGCGACACGTGCTGTTGGCGAAGGACGGGGGAACCGCCGAAGGTTGGCGCACCGGAGCGCTCTATGGGGCCAACACCGGAGGCGCCGCGCTCGGCGCGGTGCTCGCCGACTTCGTGCTCGTCCCCCAGATTGGAGCGCTCGGAGCCCAGCTCGTCGCAGTGGGGATCAACGTCGCGGTCGCGGCGATCGTGCTGGCCCGGGTACGTCGCCCAATCGCCCGCGAGGCGACCGTGGCGGCGCTCCCCTCTCCGCCCGTCGGTCAGGGGTGGGCCGGACTGGCGCTGGCGCTGTCGGGCTTCGCCGGCATGGGACTCGAGGTGCTCTGGTTCCGATTCTTCTCGTCGGCGCTGGGAGGCTATCGCAGCGTCTTCGCACTGCTGCTCGCGGTCCTGCTGGTGGGAATGTGGGTGGGCTCGTGGCTCGCGGGCTGGGCGGCGCATCGGACCGGGCGCCCTGCCCTGCTTCAGGCGCTGGCCCAGACCGGGTTGGTGGCGGCAGCGCTGGGGCTGCTCGCGGGGCTGGACGTAGAGGCGGCGCGGGCGGCGATCAACGGGGCCACAGGCCGCGGT
The DNA here is from genome assembly GCA_043750125.1 of Archangiaceae bacterium. GTDB lineage: Bacteria > Myxococcota > Myxococcia > Myxococcales > Myxococcaceae > JAGSPQ01. The sequence goes on from JAYVCD010000024.1 coordinate 7,559, forward strand.
CAGGATCTCTTGAACCTGGTGCCGATGTTGAAGGCGGTCGCGCTGCCCGGGATCCTGATGGGCGCCGCGTACCCCCTGCTCAATGCACTGGTGCAGAGCTCGGGGCCCGAGATTGGTTCGTGCGCAGGCCGGCTGTACCTCTTCAACACGGTCGGCGCAGTTGCAGGCGCACTGGTGACAGGCTTCGTGTTGATCCCGGCGATCGGCGTTCAGCGCACCGTCCCGATCCTCGCGGGAATCGCGCTGATCGGGTTGGTCCCTTTGCTGCTCGCGGCGCGCACTCTGGCCCGCGGCGAGCTGCCTGCGCTGGGGCGGGCGCTGCCGATCTTCGTCGGCGTGGGGCTGATCGCAATCGGCGGGTGGTCGATGCGCCCGAAAGACGCGGTGCTGTTCTCTGCTTTCGTGCCCGGGTGGTCTGACGAAATCGAGCTGCTCGCCGCGCGCGAAGGACCCAACGAAGTCAGCGTCGTCGCGAAGTGGCCGGGCATCGGGCTCGCGTTGTTCACCAACGGCCACAACATGTCGGGCACCAGTCGCGGCAGCCAACGTTACATGCGGGCCATGGCCCACCTGCCGCTGCTGATGCTCGAGAAGCCGCACCGGGCGCTGGTGATCTGCTTCGGAGTCGGCAACACCGTTCACGCCACTTCGCTGCACCCGGTCGAGAAGATCGATGTGGCTGAGTTGTCGCCCGACGTGCTCGCGCTGGCCCCGTACTTCAACCAGACGAACGAGGGCGTCCTCAAAGATCCGCGCGTCTCTACCTTCGTCAACGACGGGCGGCAGCACCTGCGAATGCAGCCAGAGAGCACGTACGACTTGATCACGCTCGAGCCCCCGCCGATCGCCTTTGCCGGGGTCGGAGCGCTGTATTCGCGCGAGTTCTACGCGCTCGCCAAAAGCCGTCTGACCCCCGGCGGCCTGCTGACCCAGTGGTTGCCCGCCTACCAGGTCACGCCGCAAGTCGCGCGCGCGATGGCCGCCAGCTTCGTCGCCGAGTTTCCCCACGCAGTGCTGCTGTCGGGACAGGGCGCCGAGCTGATCTTGTTGGGGAGCAAAGGAGGCGACACCCGGCTGGTGCTGTCCACGATTCATCGGCGGCTCGCCGAACGCCCACGGGTGGCGGCCGACCTCGCTGCGTTCGAATTGGGCACCGACGATGCGCTGGTCGCGATGCTGGTCGCATCACCGGCCGAGCTTGCTTCGTACGTGGAAGGCTCGCCCCAGGTCACGGACGACCGCCCCCTCAACGAGTACGGCGCCCGCTCGAAGAAGCGGTGGTTCCAGCTCGACCCCCACCTCTTCCCAGCCGATGATCTGGCCGGCTGGTGCATTGACTGTGCGGACCACGTCGCCGCGCTCGAGCCCATGCGGGTGCTCTACCGTTCCCGGGCCTTCTTGAGTGGCGAGCGCTGATGGCGCGCGGCCTGCTGCTGGCGGTCGTCTGGCTCAGCTCGACCGGCTGCTTCAGCGCCCGCTATCTGCTGCAGGCGGCCGGAGGGCAGTACGAGCTGCTTCACGTGGCGCGGCCGATTTCCAAAGTGCAGCTCGACCCGAAGGTCGCTCCGCGAACCCGACACCTGCTGGGGCAGGTTGCAGCGATCAAGAGCTGGGGCCAGACGCGCGGTCTGAAGCCGACGAAGAACTATGATCGCTACGCGGATCTTCACCGCTCGGCCGCGGTGTGGGTCGTGCAAGCGTGCCAGCCGCTGGCGTTCAACGTCCGGCGCTGGCAGTTCCCGATCGTGGGCAGCGTGCCCTACCTCGGCTTTTTCCGTGAGGCCCCCGCGCGTGCTTATGCCGAGCAGCTGGCCCGGGACGAGGGGTTGGACACGGCGGTCAGAACCGCGTCAGCGTATTCCACGCTGGGCTGGTTCCGCGACCCGGTGCTGTCGACGATGATCTCGGAAGGCGACGAGGCCCTGGGAGATTTGGCCAACGTCATCCTCCACGAAAGCGTTCACGCGACCTTCTACCTGCCCAACCAATCGGCGTTCAACGAGAGCGCCGCCAGCTTCGTTGCCGATGGGCTGACCCTCGAGTTGCTCGACGAGACGTTTGGCAAAGGATCCTGGCTGGCGAAGGCATGGGCGAAGGACCAGCGCCGCGGCAAAGAGAGCACGAAAAGGCTTCACCAGACCTACGAAGAGCTCGATGCGCTGTACCGGGGCGACCTTTCCGACGCGCAAAAGTTAATCGAGAAGGCCCGCATCCTTCTGGCCGTGCAGCGAGAGCTCGGCTTCCGGCGCCCCCTGAACAACGCGTTGCTTTCCGGAAGCAGGACCTACGACAGCAGCACCGAGGGCTTCGAACGGCTTTCGAAGAGCTGCGAGAGCTGGCCTCGATTGCTCGCGGCCTTCAGCACTCTGAAAGAATCAGACTTTTCCCACCCGCAGCAGGAAAACTTCGACCCCGTTCTCGATGCGTTGGCCCGGCGCGCCTGTCCCCCGGTCGAGGGCGGATCAACGCCAGCGCTAACGTCTCGAGCCGCTAAGCGCCTGGGACAAAGGGCTTGCCGTAGCATGGCCGGCGTTCGTCGATCGCCTCGCGGGCTTCAATGGTAAGCGGTACCGGATGAGCGCCCCGGTTCAAGGCCCCCTCGTAGAACCTGCCCCAGCCCCATTGGCGGAAGGCCACGCGGCCTCGAGCAAAGTGAAGCTTCGGATCCTGGTGGTCGGGGCGCTGGGGATCGTGTTTGGCGACATCGGAACCAGCCCGCTCTACGCGATCAAAGAGTGCTTCAAGATGAAGGACGGGGTGGTCACCCCCCATGCAGTGGCCGTCACGCCTGACAACGTGCTCGGCGTGCTGTCGCTGGTCTTCTGGAGCCTCACGATCGTCGTGGCGGTGAAGTACCTCGGCTTCATCATGAAGGCCGACAACAAGGGCGAGGGCGGGATCTTCGCGTTGCTGGCGCTGATTCCCCAGAAGCTCGACGAGGGCAGCAAAGGAATGCGCAACGCGGTCGTGCTCGCGGCGCTGTTCGGTGCAGCCCTGCTCTACGGGGACGGAGTCATCACCCCGGCCATCTCCGTGCTCTCGGCCGTCGAAGGACTCGAGCTTGCGACCGAAGCGGCCAAGCCGTTGATCGTCCCGATCACGGTCGGCATTCTCCTGGCGCTCTTTTACGTCCAGCGGCGAGGCACGGCAGGCATTGGCGCGATCTTCGGGCCGGTCACCCTGATCTGGTTTCTCGCGATCGCGGTCCTCGGAATCCGCTTCATCATCGAGGAACCCGGGGTCTTGGCGGCGATCAACCCGATGCACGCGGTGAGCTTCTTCATCGAGAACGAAGGTCGCGCGTTTGGGGTGCTCGGCAGCGTGGTGCTGTGCATCACGGGCGGCGAAGCGCTCTACGCCGACATGGGTCACTTCGGCACCCGGCCGATTCGCATCGGCTGGTACACGATCGTCTTCCCTTCCCTGCTGCTCAATTATTTTGGCCAGGGCGCCTACCTGCTCGAGAAGGGGTACCACGCACGCCCGTTTTGGGCGCTGGTGCCTGAGCCGCTGCTCTACCCCATGGTGATCCTCGCCACCGCCGCGACGGTGATCGCCAGCCAGGCGCTGATCTCCGGAGCGTTCTCGTTGACCCGCCAGGCCGTTCAGCTGGGTTACTTCCCGCGCGTCACCATCATCCACACCTCGTCGAAGAACGAAGGGCAGATCTACATTCCGGAAATCAATCAGGCCCTGGCGATCGCCTGCGTGCTGTTGGTGATTGCGTTCAAGGAATCCGACGCGCTGGCTGCGGCCTATGGCATCGCGGTCACCGGCACGATGGGGATCACCTCGATCGTCTACTACTTCGTGGTCACGCGCCGATGGGGCTGGAGCCCCTGGAAGGCACTGCCGTTGGTGGCGTTGTTTCTCTCCTTCGACGTCGCGTTCTTCGGCGCCAACCTGCTCAAGTTTTTCGATGGCGGCTGGTTTCCGATCGCGCTCGCGGTTTCGATTTTTGCGCTGATGACGACCTGGAAGCTCGGGCGCCAGCTGCTCGGAGCACGGTTTGCCCAGACGCTGGTTCCGCTCGATCACCTGCTCGAGGACTTCGCGGCCAACCCTCCGCACCGGGTCCGCGGCACGGCGATCTTCATGTCGGGCTCGTCGGAAGGAACGCCTCCGGTGTTGCTGCATCACCTCAAGCACAACCAGGTGCTGCATCGCCAGGTGGTGCTGCTGTCGATCCTCGCCGCCGACATGCCGACCGTGCCGAAGGAAGATCGACTGGTGGTGCAGGATTGCGGACAGGGCTTCTTCCGGATCATCGCGAAGTTTGGATTCATGGAGACCCCGAATGTCCCGGCGCTGTTGTTGCGCGCGCGTGATGAAGGGCTGGTCTGCGAGCCCTCGACGACGAGCTACTACCTGGGTCGCGAGACGCTGCTGACTTCTGGCAAATCGAAGATGAGCCGGTGGCGCAAGGCGCTGTTCTCTTTCGTCTCGCGAAACGCACTTCCTGCAACGTCGTATTTCGGCATTCCTCCCGGGCGGGTGGTCGAGCTCGGGATGCAGGTCGACCTCTAAGTCCCATCGAGACGTGCGGCTCGGAGCGGAAGTTAGGTCAGCTTCAGCGCTCCACACGAGCACTGCAACCGGTCAAACGTCTTTGACCGCCTTCGGCAAATCGTTCTCGGGCTACCCGACGGTGCGCTACGGGGTGTTCCTGGTCGTCGGAGCCCACTCCACCAACGACACGCTCGCCCAGGTCACCCAGGTGGAATCTCGTCGCCCGCGCTCAGCCAGGTGACGCTCAACGGAAAGGTCACCGGCCCCGTTTCACTTCACATTCAATGAATCAGAAGGTGAGCGCGAGACCGACGTTCGGCTGAATCGTCGCCCCACCCAGGGTGCGCTTCTTCCCAAACAGCGTCGGGCTCGCCTCGGTGTTCCCCACGGTGAGTTCGATCAGACCACTCACCCGCCAGCCGCCAAACCGCAGCCCGAGGGTCGCCCCGTAGAACATCATGTCCACCTTCGCCTGGGTGCTGCTCTCTGGCTGGGTGCCCTCGGTGCAGTCGCACGGCTTGGCGAGGAAGGTCTGGCGCATCGTGGTGCGGCTGTAGAGGAACTTGGGAACGAAATAGACCCCGATGTGCGAGTTCCAGTCGGCGTTGAAATAGACGGGAACTTCGAGATCCCACCGGTTGAACTCATCGAGGCGCACTCCGCCGAAGGCCCCGTCAATCTGGCTGCCGAGCATGTACTTCGAGAGCCCCACTCCGATCGCCACGTCGTAGGAACGTCCCCGCGGCTCGTCCCAATCTTCCGAGTCTCCGCTGTGATGCACCCGCAACTTGGCGTCCGCGCGCATCGAATTGATGCTGTAGCGGAAGCCCACATCGAGGTTCCGGATGATCCCCACCCGACCGTTGATCTCCCACACCGACGACGGAGGGAACATCGCCAGCGCGATCGCGGCGGTGCCAATCGCCTCTTTGTCGTCTCCGGTCAAAACGTAGGGGCGGTCGTTGGCATTGGCCATCGCGGTCCTCGCGCCAATGCGAATTCCTTCCGCGGCACTGTTGACCAGCTGACCTGCGGGAACGTGCACCCCGAACCCTCCCGTGATGCGCACCTGCCCGGGATTCAAGGTCTTGGCGGTCTGCAGCGACGACAAGTTGGTCGCACAACCCGCGAATATCGGCAGCAGACAGACGAGGATTTGTTTCATGAAGAGTAGGTTGCCGCTCGAATCTGGAGCGATCACCGCCCCCTGCTCTTTTCCGAAACGAACTGCTCTTTAATCAGCGACCCGTTGAAGCCGGGCGGCGGAGTCTTCGAGCCTCAGCCGACGTTTGAAGAAGCCACCTGGGAGTGGCGCTGAAGCCAGAGCTCGAACGTCGTCCCCACGCCCACCGTCGACTGGAGCGTGATTTCACCGCCCATCGCGTGAATCAGGTCACGGCAGATCGCCAGGCCCAGGCCCGTTCCCACCCCAACCGGGCGGGTCGTGAACAGTGGCTCGAACACTTTCTGATGCAGCTCGCGCGGAATTCCGGCGCCGTTGTCTTTCACCCAGACCCGAATGCCCTTGTCGCCGGTGTCTTCCCAACCCACTTCGATCGCGCCCTTGCGACCGATGCCGTCCATCGCTTGCGCGGCGTTGACGATCAAATTCAGCAGCACCTGGGTGAGCTTCACCTGGCCTCCGCGAACCTGAATCGGAGCGCCATTGAGGGTCATCTCGGCGCGGGTACGCACTTCAGCCCGGGCGATGCGCGCGGCGAACTGAGCGACCTCGGCCAGATCGCTGTGGTCCTCTTTGTCTTCCCCGCGGGCCTGGGTGCGGATCCCCAGCGCGAGCTGGCGAATCAGCTGGGCGCCTTTTTCGATGTCATCCAGAAGGCTCGGCATGTCGTCGAGCGAGGCGCCGACCTGCGCGTTGGGCGCGGTCAGCAGTTGAGCGCGGGCACAATTCGCAATTTCGATCATCTCGCCGCGCAGCGTCGAAACATTCTGGGTGAGGTACGAGACGGGGTTCATCAGCTCATGGGCAATTCCCGCCGAGACCTGCCCGATCGCGGCCAGACGTTCCGAGCCGAGCATCCGCAATTGAACTTCGCGGACCTTGGTCTGCAGCTCGTAGATCTTCAGCGCATCCTCGAGAGCAGCCGACAGCTCTTCTCGCACCCACGGCTTGACGAAGTAGCGCGAGACCTGCCCGCGGTTGACCGAGGCGACCACCGCCTGCATGTCTGAATAGGCGGTGATGATCATCCGCTGAATGTCGGGGAAGTCCTGGCGCACTTTTTCGAGCAGCTCGACGCCGCTCATCACCGGCATGCGCTGGTCGGTGATCAACACTCCGATGTCCGACCGGTTGCGCAGCACCTCGAGCGCGGCGGGGCCGCCCTGGCAGGTGATGACATTGAAGCGCATCTTGAAGCTGGCTTCGAAGACCTTGAGGTTGATCGGCTCGTCGTCGACGTAAACGACCGTGGGCCGATCAGTGGCTGGCATGATCCTCTCCCTGCTGCGGTTTGGCGTGCGGCAGTTTGACGGTGAACCGGGCGCCCAGACCGACCGTCGAGTCGACCGAGATCTGCCCTCCGTGCTTCTCGACGATCTCCCGGACGATGGCGAGGCCCAGCCCGGTGCCACTGCCCACGTCCTTGGTGGTGAAGAACGGGTCCCAGATGCGCTTGAGCACCCTGGGTTCGATGCCTGCGCCGTTGTCGCTCACTTCGACGGTAGCGTGGCCGTTGACGCGGCTGACTTTGACCCGCACCGCCCCCGACGGAGAAGCGGCCTGAATGGCGTTGTCGATCAGGTTGACCCAGACCTGGTGCAGGGCACCGGCTTCTCCGACGACGTTGACCGATTCGGTCGAAATGAGCTCAGAGATGAGCTCGACTCCCGTTCCCACTTTGTGAGACAGCAACTGCAGAGCCAGGCCGACGTTCTCGCTCAGGTTCACATCGCCGCGGGTGCCTTCCCCCGACCGACCCTGCTTGAGCAGTTGGTCCGAAATGTACTCGACCCGTTTGCTGCTCTGAATGGCGAGATCGATGAGCTCGATCATTTCGGGCGAGGCGCTGGGCATCAGCTCTTTGAGCGGCTCCAGCGCATTGATGATCCCGTTGAGCGGGTTGCGGATTTCGTGCGCCACTCCGGCGACGACCGCACCCAGGGCCGCCAATTTTTCGCGCTGCGCCATCTGCGTCGCGAGCTTGCGCAGCCGAAGCTGCGAGTTGAGCCGGGCGCGCAGTTCCTCGAGATGAAACGGCTTCATCAAGTAGTCATCAGCACCCTTCTCGAAGCCATTGAGTCGGGTGTCGATCTCCGCGCGGGCAGTGAGCAGCACGAAGGGAATGTTGGAGAGAGCGGAATCGCCCTTGATCGCCGCGCAGAGCTCGAGGCCATCCATCTCGGGCATCATCAAGTCCGAAAGGACGACGTCGGGCTGGTGTTGACGGATGAGCCGCAGCGCCTGAGCCCCATCGCCGGCCTCGATGACCCGGAAGGTGAGCGCGAGATTCTTGACGATGAACCCCCGCAAGGCCTCGTTGTCTTCAGCGACGAGGAGAGTCGGCAGATCGCGATTGTCGTCTTCGGCGACGGCAAGCGGCGAGGCGGCGGCGGAATTCTCGCGATGAGAGGCCGCATCGAAGAGGACCAGCTCGGCCGCCGACGGCTTGAGCGCGACCGGCTTGGCGAGGGGGTCCAGGTGGCCAACGGGCAGCTGGACGGTGAAGCGCACCCACGCGCCGAGCTTCGATTCGGCATCGATGGTTCCGCCGTGGAGCTCGACCAGCTCACGCACGACCGGAAGCCCCAGACCGGTGGACCCGAAGCGTCGAGAACGGCTGCGGGTCGACTGGGTAAACCGACCGAACAACGTGGGCAGTTCCTCGGCGGGCATTCCCTCGCCTGAGTTCTGAATCGAGAAGAACGGCCCTAGGTCGTTTTTGCCCGCTCGGACCTCGATCGTGCCGCCATCGGGTGTGAACTTGATCGCGTTGGACATCAGGTTGAGAGCGACCTGCTCGAGGCGCTCGCCGTCAGCAGCGAGGGGAAGGCTCCCTTCCATCACCGTCGTGAGGGTGATCTTGCGAGCGCGCAAAGCAGGTCCCCAGGAACGAAGGATCTCGGTGAGCAGACGCACCAGGTCGACCGAGCCCATCGTGAGCGTCATCTTGCCGGCCTCGATCTTCGACAGGTCGAGCACGTCGTTGACCAGCTTCAGCAGCTTGTAGCCGCTGCGGGCCACCGCGTTGATTTCAGACGCCGCGTCGGGGGGGAGCCCCTTCGAGGCGGCCAGAACTTCGAGTGGGCCGAGCATCAATGTGAGCGGGGTGCGCAGCTCGTGTGAGGCGTTTCCGAAGAATTCTGTCTTCAAACGATCAGCTTCCTTCAGCTGTTGCAGTGATTGTTCGAGCTGCCCAGTGCGTTCGGTGACTCTCTGCTCGAGCGTGCTGTTGGCAGACAGGAGCAAGACGTTCTTTGCTGCGAGCTCGGCCTGAGCAACTTCCAATTCGATGAAGTTTTGCTGAAGGCCTTCGTGAGCGGATTTGAGTTCACGTGCCGTTGCCAGCATCGTGAACGGCGCGAGGAATGCTCGGCGAAAGCGCATCCACCAACCACCACCGGGCGGTACGGAGACCAGATAGTGCGCCCCATTGTTTTCAGTGATCATCTCCACGGACGCTGCAGGAAGACCAAGGACGCGGGGCATCTCAATGTAGTTTCCCTTGCACATCAAAAAGAATTCGCGCGGGCGCTCGAAGCCTGGCAGCAGATTCATCCCCAACCTCAACCGCAGCGGGCCGAGCTCTTCGAAAGCTGTTTCGACGCATGTAAATGCATCCTTGCCCGGGCCACTGCTGGTCTGTTCAAAAATCCATCGATAAAAATCTGTCGCGGTAAAAAGTGTCCGCGCAACCAGAGACATGTAACGAAGGAATGGATTTCGAAAGGTTTCGCGACCCAAGTCCACCAGTTCTTCATCACTAAGGTGCTGCCCGGTATTGCGAAGAATTGTACAAAACGCTTCCCAGCCAATTCGCTCTTTTCTGTTTTTTAAATGAGCAACCGAAAATCCGGTACCTTCGGACAAAAGCTCGGGCGCCAGGGATCGTCGCGCGAAGGCCACGAAAAACATTGGCAGCATTCGACAAGAAACTTCCTTCATCGACCCCACCGCATGGTTTGACCCGTCCATGTAATGCCAGTTCCTCCGGTGTACATGGCGACCAAGTCTCCATCCTTGAGAGTACCTTCACGCTCTCCCATTCCAAGCATAAAAGGGATGTTGCAGGCAGCAAGACTTCCGGTCCAAGCGAACGAGTCGAATGACTTAGCCCTTTTCAGACCCATGTATTCCTGCGTCACCTTGCGGAACCAATAGGTGGATTGATGGGTGGCATAGAAATCGACATCCATGGGCTGATGGCCGCTTCGCAAGAGGGCTTCGTCGATCACTTCCTTGGCCAGGTCCGCAATCAGTAGCAACATGTTTCGGGCGCACTGGCGGTCCGGCGTGTAGAGGACCGTTCGATCGGCTTCCCACCATCGGGCGCCTGGTTTGCCACCCACCAACGCCAGGTGAAAACTACCGTCCGTCCGGTGGGACCATGACAGCGCGCCCTTTCCCTCGGAAACGGGTCCAACGAGCACCGCCGTGGCTGCATCTCCAAACCAAGCGGAATGATGATCCTCTGGAAGGCTAATTGCTGAGCAAGTCGATGACTGGATGAGCAAAGCGTTACGCGCTTGACCAGACTTGATCATCTGCTCCGCCAGCGCGAATTGCACAAGAAAAGAGTTGCACGCTGAATGCGTGTCCAAAGACAAACAATTTCGATTGAGTCCCAACTGTCGATGCACCAACGGCGCGTTCGGAGTTAACAGGTGATCGGGCAACTGACTGAACACCATCAAAAGGTCGATGTCGGACTTCGCAACCCCAGACCGCTTGATTGCGTCGTCTCCTGCCGCAACTTCCATGTCCGACGGGTTAACGCCCTTAGGCATGACTCTTCGTTCGATAGCGCCCTTGAACGCGTCGCCCTTGTAGCTGGCCATCGCCTCCAGCGTTCGACGGGCTCCCTCGGTCTGAGCATCATCTTTTGAATGCTCTGGTCGCACGAGATTGGTGCGTTCTCCCCAGGAACGGACAACCGACTCGGGCCACCAATCGTTTTTCCTGATTTCCGAAGGAAGATGAATGCCAACTCCAAGAATGCCGACGGAAGTATTTGTGGTCATGAGTTCACGAAGCGAAGTTCTTCATCTGGGTGACGCGCCCATGAATTGGGAACGCAGACTTGGGATCGAGCGCGATATCGAGCACCAGCGGCACGTCTGAGTTGAGCCAGTCAGCAGGGATTGCCTCAAGATCGGCGACGGTACGAATCGAAAGTCCTCGCGCGCCCATAGCGCGCGCCATCGCGGCAAAATCATTCCGAGGCCCATGCATCACTCCACTGCGGCCGAACACGCGCGACTGACCGGATTCAACCATTCTCATTCGGGCATCATTGAACACTGCGAAGACCACGCCGATGTTGCTCTGAACACATGTCGCGAGCTCGTTTCCTCCCATCTGAAATCCGTAATCGCCGCAGATCGAGACCACCGGACGTTCGGGCCGGACCACTTTGGCTCCGATGGCCGCTCCAATTCCCGAGCCCATCGAACCCATGCCTGTCGATACGAGAAAGCCATCAGGGCGATCGATCTTCAGGTAGTGGAGCGCGAAGATTGTGTGCTCACCAATGTCACTGGTGAAAATCGTGTCTTCGGGACAAATGTCCTGCAGGCCGCGAATGACCCTGCCCGACTTGAGCGGCAATGAGTCGTCAATCATCTCCTGGGGATTCAGATATTTTACGCCCCCGTTGCTCGGCCCGGTCGGTTTGCGGCGAGTGACTTTGGCTACCAACGAACGCAGCACCAGATGCGACGGCCCGATCAGCCCATAATCGACTTGGTAGTTCTTCCCGATTTGCGCGCCATCGATGTCGATTTGAATGAACGTCTTCGAGGGCTGCAGCACGGGGCTCCAGCTGTTGGTGCCAGTCTCACCCAGTCCGCAACCGATGGCGATCAAGGTATCGATGCCATTGTCGAGGTAATGAGACGCTGAAGGGTGGCCTCCAAAACCGAATACACCCAGTGAGAGCGGGTCGCTCTCGGGGAAGAGGCCTTTGGCCCGAGGCGTGGTGCAGACAGGGATGTTGAGGGTCGCGGCAAGCGCACCGACCAGACGCACCGCTTCGGGGTGACGTGCACCCGAGCCGACGAGAATCAGAGCACGCTCACTTGTCTGCAATGCCGTGGCTGCCTCAGAGATTGTCTCCTCATCGAGTGCGAACTGGGTTGAGACCTGTGTCGCCGACCGCATCGGCCGAACCTTCTCGTTGGCGATGTCGAGCGGCAGCGAGAGAAATACCGGACCTCGCCGCCCCGACAATGCTGTGGCCACCGCCTTGCGAATGATGCTGGCAGCCGCACGGGGATTCGAAATCTCTGCGGAAAACTTGGTCACGCTGCGCACCATTCCGAGGATGTCGAGGTGTGAGCTGCTGCCTTCCTGCAATGCCCCACGACCAAAATTGCGGCGAGGCACTTCGCCTCCGATTGCGATCATCGGAACGCCATCGGCAAACGCAGAAGCCAGCCCTGTCAGCGCATTGGTGATGCCCGGACCCGAAGTCATCAAAATGCATGGCAGGGTCCCGCCTACCTTCGAGTGCCCCATCGCCATGAAAGCGGCTCCCGTCTCGTGTCGGGTGTTGATGATGCGCATCGAAGGATGATCAAGCAGAGCGTCGTAGATGGGGCAGATCGCGCCCCCGGGGATTCCATAGAACGTATCCACCCCGAGCTCCTCGAGGGTCTGCACGATGACGTCAGAAACTCGCGCCGTCGGGCGCTCGACCGGCGCGACCAATGCGACGGGTTTGACCAGCGCGATTTGTTTGATTTGTGCGATTGCCATAGGGGGGCTGATCGGTACCACTTTCTTTATCGGGAGTTCCATAGGGTGGGTCCGATTTGCACAGTGCGTACCGTTTGACCTGTGGGACTTGGACACAGGGATGACGCGACCTTGCTCGGGGTCAACTCGCCGAAGGGAAGGTCTGCGCTGACCCATTGGGGTCCCCTGACCCGTCAGCGCTGACCGCGATCACGTCAGGCTACCGCTCAGACGCTGGCAGGCCTGCAGTCCAAGCGGCTGCAAACACGTTGGCGCGCGCGCGATGAGTGGGTCAGCTGCGGCGGTGCCTACATTCCCATGCACCCCCGACTGTCGACGCCCAACTGAAGCGCCATGACGTCGGGCGATGTGGGTTGAGACCCGCCCGAAACCTTCAGGCCCGCAGTGCGGCCGATTTCTTCCCGCCGGCCGCCCGGGCCTTCCTTTTCACCACGACGGGAGCCACCTCGACCTCGACTTCGACCAGGTCCGCTCCGCCAGGCTCTTTCACCCCGCCCTTCACCGC
>JAYVCD010000025.1:0-3841 GCA_043750125.1 Archangiaceae bacterium
GCCGGCGATGCGCTCACCGGCGCGCTGCAAAAACTCGAGAAGGTGCTCCCCGAAGGATCCCGGGCGCGGTACCGCCAGATGGCCCGACAGCTGGACCTCGCCGTCGATGCGCCCAGTGGCCTGGCGAGCCTGTCGCAGGCGATCGCTTTGCACCGCGAGGTCGAGTTCGACTACTTCAGCGGAGGCAAAGGCCTGACCGAACGCCGGTCGGTGCAGCCGCATGAATTGTTCAGCCACCGCGGCCAGTGGTACCTGTCGGGGTTCGACCTGGTTCGCACCGACGAACGGCTGTTTCGGCTCGACCGGATCGCCCGGCTCGACCTGACCGAGCGGGCCTTTCTTCCTCCCGTCCCCACCGGGCGGGGGTTGCCGTCGGGCGAAGACGCCAAGGCCCGGGTGAAGGTGCGCTTTTCGCCCGCCGCCGCGCCCTATGCCAGCGAGCGCTTCGGGACCCAGGCCCGCTGGGTCGAGGGGGGAAGCCTGGAAGTCGAGGTCCCCGGGGACAGCGCGCGCTGGCTGACCGGTTGGGTGTTGTCTTTCGGCGGAGACGCGGTGGTGGTGGAACCCGATTGGGCGGTCAAGGCCGTTGCTGAAGCCGCTGCGGCCTCATTAGACTCGTGATCCTTTTTCTATGGGCTTTCAGCTGGTCATCGCCGAGGGGAAAGAAGCCGGACGCGAGTTCGTCTTCGATCAGCTCTCGGTCCTCATTGGGCGCACTTCCGAGTGCGATGTAGTCCTGTACGACCCCGGGGTCTCCCGGAAGCACGCCCGAATCTTCAACGAGGGCGCCGAGTACTTCGTCGAGGACATGGGCTCTTCGAACGGGACCAAAGTCAACGGGAGCATCGTCAAGAAGAAGCAGCTCGCCGACGGCGACACGATTTCCTTAGGCCCGGTGGTGTTCAACTTCGCGGGAATGGTGCTCGACGGAGAGGCGGCGACGGGCGACGGCGACGGGCCTTCGCCCGAGCAGCCCGAGCAGCACACCCGGGTGGTCAGCGCCGCCGACATCAAGCGCAGCCGCAACAAGGGCATCGCGGGCGTGCCGGAAGGTTTGACTGCCGAACAGCTGAAGGAAGCCGCGCGCAGCTCGACCCGCTCGATGCAGGCGATTGCCCGGCCGCGCTCCTCCAGTCCAGGAGGGCCGTACGCAGCAGGCAGCCCCGGCCTGGCCCGCTTGAACCCGGTGACGAATCCGTCGGCGCGCAGCTCGAGCCCCGGAGGCCTGGGGCGACGCACTTCGGCTGCGGCCCACAGCGGAGGGGCGATCTCTGCCGCCGACAAGGCCCGCCTGAAGCGCAAGTCGGGCGGTGCGGTGGGCGGCTTTCGAATTTTCTGGGCCGAGGCCAGCACCGCGACCCGAATGGCGGTGGGCGGCGGCGCGGCGCTGATCGCGGCCGGGCTGGTGGGCTTTGGAGTCTGGAACTACATGCCCGAGGGCCCTCCGCTTCCCACCGGACCTGAGCCCGACACGCTGTCGGCAAGCCCGATCGAAGATTCCTTTGGGCTCGCGGCCCCGGGCGGGGCGGACCCGGTGCGGTGGAAGCGCGCGGACCAGAAGGTGTTCGACTTCGCTTTCAACTCGCCGGTGAAGGCGGTGGTGATCGTGCACTACCAGGCGCGCGACATCTCGGGGAATGAGGTCATCCTGAGCGTGAATGGCGCCGACGTGGGCCAGGTTCCCGCCGACACGATGGCGGCGGCCGAGCGGTCTCATGAAGTGCTCGTGCCCAGCAACATCTTGAAGAAGGGCGAGCCGAACAAGGTGGTGTTCGACAACGTCAACAACCCTCCCGGCAACGACCCGTGGAGAATCTGGAACGTGTGGATTGAAATCGCACAGCTGCCCGAGCTGCCCGATGATCAGCTGCGGCAACAGGCGAACGACAAGTACAAGAAGGCCCAGGAAATGTTCGAGCGGCGCGACATCGGCGCGATCAACCGGTGGGAAGCGTATCGATCGTTCCGCGAAGCGTGGCTGCAGCTCGAGGCCCACCCCGACCCCAAGCCGCCGACCTACGCGCTCGCCCGCGAGAAGATGAAGGAAGCCCAGGCCGAGCTCGATCGCCAGTGCAGCAAGCTGCTGCTCGGCGCGCAGGGTGCCTACAACCAACATCAGTTCGACGCGGCCCGAATCGAGCTCGAGCACGTGCACGAATTCTTCCCCGAGAAAAAACACCCCTGCCCTTCCCGCGCCGACGCAATGCGCGAGGCGTGGGGGCTGTAAGCGCAACTCTTCTTGAATTGCAGGTCGTGCGGCGGAATAAGGCTCCATGACCACACAGCTCGATTCGTTCAAGGTTCGCTCCAAGCTCAAGGTGGGTGGCATTGCGTGGGACGTCTTTTCCCTGGGAACGCTGAGCAAGCAGTTTGCCCAGGTGGGCAGGCTGCCGTTCTGCCTCAAGGTGCTGCTGGAAAACCTGCTGCGGCACGAAGACGGGCGGGTGGTGTCGAAGGCGTTGATCGAGAAGCTGGTCAATTGGGACCCCAGGGCGGTACCGGACGTAGAGATTTCGTTCACTCCGGCGCGGGTGCTGCTGCAGGACTTCACCGGCGTCCCGGTGGTGGTCGACCTGGCCACGATGCGCGAGGCGCTGGCGTCGATGGGTGGCAACGCCGAGAAGATCAACCCGCTGTGCCAGCTGGACCTGGTGATCGACCACTCGGTGATGGTCGACAAGTTCGCCACCGCGGAAAGCTTTCAGCAGAACGTGAACATCGAGTTCAACCGCAACACCGAGCGCTACGCGTTCTTGAAGTGGGGGGACAAGGCGCTGAAGAATTTTCGTGCTGTCCCGCCGGGCACGGGAATCTGCCACCAGGTCAACCTCGAGTACCTGGCGCAGACGGTGTTCCAGGGAGCCGACGGCTCGGCCTACCCCGACACCGTGGTCGGCACCGATTCGCACACCACGATGGTCAACGCGCTGGGCGTGGTGGGCTGGGGCGTCGGGGGCATCGAGGCCGAAGCGGCGATGCTCGGCCAGCCGATCACGATGCTGATTCCCCAGGTGGTGGGCTTCAAGCTGACCGGGCAGCTGAAGGCGGGCGCCACCGCGACCGACCTGGTGCTGACGGTCACCCAGATGTTGCGCAAGAAAGGAGTGGTGGGGAAGTTCGTCGAGTTCCACGGGGCGGGGATTTCGAGCCTGGGGCTCACCGATCGCGCGACGGTCGCGAACATGGCCCCCGAGTACGGAGCGACAATCGGCTTCTTCCCCGTCGACGCCGAGACGCTGTCCTACCTGCGCTTCACCGGTCGGTCTGCAGAGGCGTGCGACCTGGTCGAGGCGTACTGCAAAGAGCAGGGCCTGTTTCAGACCGCCGGCTCGGCCGAACCGGTCTACAGCGACGGGCTCGAGCTGGACTTGAGCACCGTGGTCCCCTGCCTGGCCGGCCCCGCCCGCCCGCAAGATCGCGTTCCGCTGAACGAGATGAAGGCCACCTTCGCGAAGGCTGCGAAGGACATGCTCAAGGCGGTCGATGGCGACGTGAAGTTGAAGCACAGCGCCACCGTGACTCAAGGCTCGCAGAGCTACAGCCTGACCCACGGCTCGGTGGTGATCGCGGCGATCACCTCGTGCACCAACACCTCGAACCCTTCGGTGATGCTGGGCGCCGGGCTGCTGGCGAAGAACGCGGTCGAGAAGGGCCTCGTCTCGCGCCCGTGGGTGAAGACGTCGCTGGCGCCGGGCAGCCAGGTGGTGACCGACTACCTCGAGGCCGCGGGCCTGACCCCGTACCTCGAGGCGCTGGGCTTCCACCTGGTCGGCTATGGCTGCACCACCTGCATTGGAAACTCAGGGCCGCTGCCGCAGCCGATCGCCGAAGCGGTGACCAA
>JAYVCD010000026.1:0-17031 GCA_043750125.1 Archangiaceae bacterium
AACGGAATCCTCCGCCTCCCGCATCCGCTCGTTGACCAGTTGCCGAACCCAGTAGATGTCGGCCCCATCCTGGAAGACGACCGTCACGACCGAAAGGCCGTACTTCGAAATGGACCAAACCTCTGTGGACTTGGGCAGCCCTGCCATCGCCCGCTCTACCGGCACGGTGACGTACTGCTCCACCTCCACTGGCGAAAGCGCCGGCGCAGCGGTGATGATCTGCACCTGAACGTTGGTGACGTCGGGTACGGCGTCGATCGAAAGGTTTGTTGCGGAGCGAACGCCGACGGCGATGAACAACACCGTCGCCACCAAAACGATTGGGCGATTCTGGAGGGACCACCGGACGATTGCCGAGAAGAAGGTGAGCATCAGTGCTCGTCCTCGGAGAGGGTGGACTTGAGCAGGAGGCTCTTGAGCGTGAAGACCCCCGAGGTAACGACCTCTTCCCCTTCGTCCAATCCGGAGAGCACCTGAACGTGAGCGAGCGCGGCGTCGCCGAGCGTTACCTCGTGAACGACGAAGTCCCCGTCTTTCGCCTTCACGAAGACCACGTTCTTGCTTCCGACCTCAGTCACTGCGGTCCGAGGCACGATGACCTGCAGCGTTGCGCTGCTGGGTTCTGAAACCTCTACGTGAGCTGACCCAAACAATCCCAGACGCAGCCGGAGGTCGTCGTTCTTCAGCCGCACTCTCGCCGTGAGCGTCCGAGCCACGGGGTCGGTCTGCTGGCCAACATATTCGACGACCCCCTCGAAGTGCTCGCTCGGGAATGCGTTGAGCTGCACTTCGCTCTTCGCCCCGACGCGCAAGCGACTCAAGTCCTTCTCGAAGATTCGGCCGAGGAACCATACCTCCGACAGATCCACGATTGTCGCCAGGACGTGCTCAGCGTTGATGGGCTGGCCGACTACCGCGTCTCGCGCAACGACCACACCCGTGATTGGGGCGCGAAGGGGGACCAGGTATCCGCCACCCCCTTCCGCGTTGACGCCAATGGCACCGAGCTGCTCACCAATCGCCTTGGCCTCGGCCTCCTGGGCATTCGCCTCGGCCTCCGCGTCCAACACCGCCTGCTCTGAGCCCAGCCCGGTCTCCTTCAGCGATTGCAGCCGGGCCGCATTCGAGCGGGACGCCTTCGCCCGGGCGGACGAAGCTGCATGGGCACCGCGAAGGCGCCCGACATCCGGCACGCGAAGCAGAGCCATCACGTCGCCCTTCTTCGCGATTGATCCTTCGTTGAACGTGACCTGGTCCAGCCGGCCCGCGGCAGCTGCCGACAAGCGCGCCGTTCGGTCAGGCTCGGCGGCGATTTCTCCGGGCAAGCTGACGATGGTCGCAAGCACCGCGCGCTTGACAGACTCGGTACGAATTCCAGAGGACACGACCACCTCGTCACTGACTCG
Organism: Archangiaceae bacterium; assembly: GCA_043750125.1. GTDB lineage: Bacteria > Myxococcota > Myxococcia > Myxococcales > Myxococcaceae > JAGSPQ01. Next base: position 1,407 of record JAYVCD010000026.1, read on the forward strand.
AAGTTGGCGAGGCAGCTCCTCGTGCTCCTTTTCGTCGTGATGGGAATCGGCCGGCTCGCTGTGCGGCGGCTCATGCTCCGCGCACTTGCACCCAACCAAGAGCATGGCCCCAAGGGCCGCCGACAAGACGGTTTTCATAGCGAGTCTCCTTCGAGGGAAAGTCCTGCCGCACGGGTCAGCCGCACTGACGCCAAGCAGAGGGCCTCGCGCGCGTCGATCTCCGCCTTCAACTGCTCGACCAACGCCTGCTGCGCGACCAGTGCATCGCGAACTGGGAGGCGCGCCGCCTTGATCTGAAGCGCGATGCTCTCGAGGCGGGCGCTTGCACGCTGAGTGCGTTCCCGCGTGTAGAGAACGCGGGCCTTCAGGCTCGCGCCGTACTCGGCGAAGGCGACCATCAGCTCGGCTTGCAGCTCTCTGCCAACCCGATCGGCCTCTGCTTTGGCTCTTTCGGTAAAAGCCACGGCCTCGGAGATTTCTCCTGCCTGCGTGCGCCCAATCGGCTGTGGCAGAGGAATCGGAATGCTCAAAACCACCCCTAGGACTCGTTCATCGAACCCATCGCTCTGCGCAAAGAGGGACAGCGTCGGGTTCGGCACGCGCGAGCGCCGCAGCAGATCCACGCGACGGGCGAGTACCGCCTGAGCATCTCGAACTGCCAGAAGCTCGGGCCGCTCTCGCCCCACCGCGGTGACCGCAGCGACGCTCTTGAGCGGTTCGAGATCGCCAACAACATTCACATCCAGGTCGTCGCCAACGAGAAACCGGAGCTGCGCTTGCCCGACTGCCACCAACTCTTCGGCCTTCAGCCGGTCCTGAGCAGCTCGAATCGCGGCGGCATCGGAGACATCGGCGTCAACTTCCGAGGTGAGACCAGCCGCAACCATCCCGCGCACGGTCGTTGCTACACCTTCGGTGGCGGCCTCCAGCCTCTCGGTCAGCTTCAGTCGCTCGCGAGCGGCGATCGACCTGAAGTATGCCAACCAGGCGTCCGCGGCGATTGTCCCCTTCGTGGCGGCGATCCTTTGGACCTGCACGCTCAGCTCCCCTTCAGCAAGATCGAGCCGCAGTCGACGCTGGCCTCCAACCTCAAGCTCCTGCGCGAGTCCGAGGTTCCAGTTGAGCTTTTGTTCAATCGGATTTGCGCGGGACGCGAGCCCACCCGACAGGACGGGGTTGGACGGCAAGATCGGCCGCGCTCCTTCGCGCCGACCTTCACCGGCTCGTAGTGAGGCGAGCTGTTCCCTCAGCGCCGGGCTGATCGCCAGCGTACAGGCGATCACGTTGCTCCGACTCACTGGGCCAGCGCAGTGAGGTGACACCGGTTCGTCCGCCCAGCTGATGCAGGAAAGCAACAACACGGCGAGCCCGCAGGCCCCCGTCCGAAGAATGGATCTCAAGACACACCTCGCGTGAAGTGAACTGGCTCCAAGCCTGAGCCTGCGGCTCGACTCGAATGCCCTACGGCGGTGAACGGCTACGCGAGGGGAACTATCGGGACGTGGAGGATTTCGCCCGGCTCAGGCGACTGGGGCACGGCAAGCAACCGCTCAGGCACTTCCGAGGACCCCGCCGGGAACACTGGCTTGATGTCCATGGATACGGGCATCAGCCGCAGGTGAGGGCAGCAGACACAGGTTGCGCAGTCAGGAGGACAATTGCCATTTGAGTCATCGTCCGGACACTGCTGCGAACAAGCGCTTGCCCCAACGCCACGGGCCTCGCCTGTTGCGAAGGCGACGTAACAGGCCAGCCCAAGAGCAAGAGTGACTCTGATCATTCGCGCGACCCTTATCGTTTGCCTTCGCCCCTCGGTCAACTCCGACGCTCCGCCTCGCGCCCGAAGCTCGACCCAACGGGGCGGGCCGTGAGTCGGTTTCCACACGGGCCCATCAACACTCAACTGCCGCGATCCACCCGCCGTTTGAAGGGAGAAAAAAAAGCGACGCAGCCTCAGCCGGCGAGTAACCCGGCGGGTGCCTACCGAAGCTCGGGGTCGTAGGGCGTGCCCAACGCCGCCGGTGCCGCAGAGGCCGAAGGCTTTCGCGCCGCCAACACTCCCAGCGTCAGCAGGTACGGCAATGCCAGCAGCACGCCTTGCGGCACGACTTCCAGCAGCCCGGGGGCTGACGAGGCCAGCCCGATGCGCAGCGCATTTCCAAAAGCGAAGAACGCCGCAGCGCCCGCGGCTCCGAGCGGCGTCCACCGACCGAACACCATCGCCGCCACCGCCATGAAGCCCAACCCCGCCGGCATGTGGTGCTCGAAGCGATCGAGCGTCGCGGTCGAGAGCGCCGCTCCTCCCAGGCCGGCCAACATTCCCGAGGCGATCACCGCTGCGAAGCGCAGCGCGTTGACGTTGATTCCCATCGCCGCGACTGCCTGGGGGTTCTCGCCGACGGCCCGCAGCCGCAGCCCGGTGCGGGTGCGCTGGATGAAGAGGTGCACGCCCCATGGGAGCACCAGCGCAAGCCAGGTCAGCGCGGTGTGCCCCGACAGGGCGCGCAGCAGCGGAATTCCCTCGAGGAACGAGAAGTTCCACCGCGTCAGCTGGACAATCGAGGGCGTCGCCGACGGTGAGGAAAAGACGGCCTCGAGCAGAAACGTTCCCAGCGCGAGCATCACCAGGTTCAGCGCCATTCCCGAGACGACCTGGTCGCTTCGCCAGCGAATGCAGAGCCAGCCGTGGATCGCCGCCACCGCGGCCCCCGCGAGCATTCCCACCCCCACCCCCAGCGGAGTCGGCATCGTCAGGGCCGCCACCGCGGCGGCGAACGCTCCGGCGCGCATCATCCCTTCGACTCCGACGTTCACCACCCCTGCCCGTTCGGACAAGGTCGCGCCCAGCGCGGCGAAGATCAACGCCGGCGCCGCCTCGAGCGTCGAAGACAGCAGCGCCTCGAGCAGCGCAATCACCCCGCCACCTTCTTCCCCAGCCGCGCCAACAGCTGCACCCAGACGAGCTTTCCGGCCACCAACAGCAGCGCCAGGCCTTGAATCAGCTCGGGGAAGCTCTTGTGCACTCCGAACAACTGCATTCGCGTTCCCCCTGCGCGCAAGGCTCCGAACAGGGCCGCGCTGGCCAGCACCCCCAGCGGGTGACCTTGACCGATCAACGCCATCGCGATTCCGTCAAAGCCATACGGAGCCCCCAGCGTCGCGGGGTATTTGTGCTCGGTCCCCAGGACCAGCACCGCGCCGGCGAGCCCGGCCAATGCGCCCGAGACCGCCATCGCTTCGAGCATTCGGCGACCCACCTGGATTCCAGCGGCGCGCGCGGCTTCCGGCGCCAGGCCCACCGCGCGCCACTCGTACCCGCGCCAGGTGCGGCCAAACCAGACGGTCAGCGCGATCGCCGCGCCCAGGGCGAGAAGAAAACCTAGGTTCAGTCGCGAGTCGGGCCCCAGGAGCAACGGAAGCACCGCGGTGGAAGCGACTTCGTTGGTACCCGAGACCGAGTTGTCTCCACTCGCCACGCCCCGCAGCGGGCCCACCACCAACCCATTGTCGATCAGCGCGACGGCGATCCAATTCAACATGATGGTGCTGATGACTTCGTGCACCCCGCGGCGGCGCTTCAGCTCGGCGGCGATCAACGCGTAGAGCCCACCGCCGATCGCTGCCGCGCTCAGACAGACCGGCAGGTGCAGCAGGCCGGGCAGTGAGAGCGAAGCGCCGCACACCGCCGCCACCAGAGCGCCGACCATCATCTGCCCCTGCGCGCCGATGTTGAACAACCCCACCCGGAACGCCACCGCCACCGACAGCCCCGTCAGCGTGAGGATCGCCGCCTTGGTCCCCGCTTCACCCAGCGGGCGCAACAGCACGCTGCTGCTCGCGCCGTCGAAGAAGCGGGGCCAGTCGCCGAACGCGCCCCACACCATCGCCGCGTAGGCATCGAGCGCGATGCCCAGGCCTCCGCGGGTGAGCGCGATTGCTGCGAAGCACACCGCCAGGGCGGTGACGACTGACAGCACCGAGGGAAGGGCCTTCACGCTGCGCCCTCGGTGCCCAACATGCGCCGGCCCAGCTGAAGCTCGTCGACCGCTCCGCGCGCAAATTCACCGTTGAGCCGCCCGTCGAACATCACCAGCACCCGGTCGGCCAGCGCCAGCACTTCGTCGAGATCCAGCGAAACCAGCAGCACCGCGCAGCCGCCATCGCGCACCCGCCGCAGATGAGCCCGCACCGCTTCGACCGCCGCCACGTCCAGCCCGCGGGTCGGCTGTACCACCACCAACAGCTTCGGCGCCGCGTCGAGCTCGCGCGCCACCACCAGCTTCTGCTGGTTGCCTCCCGAGAGGTCTGCCATTCGCTGGCCCGGCTCGCGCGGGCGGACGTCATGCTCTTCGAGCAGCTTCAAGGTGCGGGCGCGACGGCCCGCGAAGTCGACGAACGGCCCGCGCGCGAACGGCGGCGTGCGATGCCGCCCCAGCGCGACGTTCTCTTCGACGGTGAAGTCCCCGACCATCGCCCGCAGGTGCCGGTCTTCTGGAATGTGTGCCACCCCGAGCGCGCGGGCCCGATTGGGCGTCAAGGCCGTCAGCCGGGTTCCGCCGATGCTCACTGTTCCGTCCACCCAGGATCGCAGGCCCACCACCACCTCGGCCAATTCGCGCTGCCCGTTTCCGTCAACTCCGGCGATGCCGACAATCTCGCCCGCAGCGACCTCGAGGCTCACTGTTTTCAGCCCGCGCGCGATCACCCCACTGAGCACCAGGACGGCCAGGCCCCGAGGGACCGCGCGGGTCTCGGCCGCGTTCAGCAGCACGCCGGCGTCGCTTCCCACCATCATTTCCGCCAGCGCCTGCGGCGAGGTCTGCTCTGGCTTCAGCCCGTCGGCGACCTTTTTTCCCCGCCGCATCACCGCAATCCGCGTTGCGAACGCGAGCACTTCTTTGAGCTTGTGGGAAATCAACACCACCGTCTTGCCTGAGTCCGACAGCGCCCGGGTCACCGCGAACAGCTCGTCGGCTTCCTGCGGAGTGAGCACCGCCGTCGGCTCGTCGAGGATCAACGTCGTCGCCCCGCGGTGCAACGCCTTGACGATTTCCACCTTCTGCTGACTGCCCACGCTCAGGGTGTCCACCCGCGCGTTGGGGTCGAGCGCGAAGCCGAACCGCTTGCACGTCTCGTTCACTTCGCGAACCGCGCGCTGAAGATCCACCCGGCCGCGCAGCAGCGGCTCGGCTCCGAGCACCACGTTTTCCGCCACGCTCAAAGTCGGCACGAGCGTGAAGTGCTGCTGCACCATTCCCACCCCGCGCTTGAGCGCCTCGCGCGGGCTCTTGAGCACCACCGGCGTCTGCCCAAACCGGACCACCCCCGCGTCGGGTTGGTACAGCCCGTAGAGCACGTTCATCAGCGAAGATTTTCCGGCGCCGTTCTCCCCTACCAGCCCCAGGCGTTCTCCCGGGTGCAGCTCGAGCGACACGTCGTCGAGCGCACGCGCAGCGCCAAAGCGCTTGGTGATGTGCTCCAGCGAAATGACCCGAGAGCTCAGTGCGCGGCCGGTGCAGCGAAGCTCTCGAGCTCGACGCTGTTGCTGGGAACCTTCAGCGTTCCCGCGACGATCTGCCCCCTGAGCGCGGCGACCTTCTCGAGCGCCGAGGCTTTGTCGGGAAAATCGAGCAGCACCGGAGCCAGGGACACCCCTCCCTCTTTGAGCCCCATCACCCGGTCTTCGGCCGAGAACTTACCGTCGACCAGATCGCGGCTCGCTTCCCAGACCGCGAGGTCCACCCGCTTCACCATCGAGGTCAACATCGCGTCGGGCGCCAGGTGCGCCTGATCTGAATCGACTCCAATCGCGAATACTTTTTTGCCGGCGGCGCGGGCTTCTTTCACCGCTTGAATCGCCCCCAGCCCGTCGGAACCCGCTGCCGGAAAGAGGATCTCGGCCCCCTTCGCGATCAGGTCCTGCGCGACCTGCTTTCCCGCCGCGACGTTGTCGAAGCTGCCGGTGTAGGTCGCGATCACCACCGCTTTCGGGTTCGTCGTCTTCACTCCCGCGCGAAAGCCCGCTTCGAATTTCTTGATCAGTGGAATCTCCATTCCGCCGATGAAAGCGACTTTCTCTTTCGCCACCAGCCCGGCCAGCGCGCCCGCGAGGAAGCTTCCTTCCTCTTCCTTGAACACCACCGTCCGCACGTTCGGCAGCGCCGTCGGCTGGCCTTTGGGGTCGAGAATCGGAGAGTCGATCAGCAGGAACTTCGCCTTCGGGTTCGCCCTCGCCACCGCCTCGACCGCGTTCTCGAGCATGAAGCCGGTGCCCACCACCAGGTCCGAGCCTTGATCCACCAACAGCGAAAGGTTCGGTTGGTAGTCCTCTTGCGCCTTGCTCTGCACCACCAACGGACGAACTCCCAGCGCCTTCACCTGGCTCAACTCTTCCGGAACGCTCTTCTTCAGCTCGTCCACGGTCAGCGGCTCGTAGCTTCCGCTTTTGAAGCGGGCCCCCGCGGCCCAGGTCTCGAGCCCGCGCAACGCCGAATCATTGAACGACTGGTCGCCTCGCCCGCCGATGTCCGTCACCAACCCGACCGTCTTCTTCAGGCTCGGCGGCGCCGGGTCCGATTTTTTGCAGCCGCAAAATGTCACGAGCGCGACGACACACCAGAGCGGACGGTTGGTCATGGATGCGGCGGTTTAACCCACCCCTGTCGTCAGGGAAGAGTCGCTGCTAGGTTTTTAGGCAGCCGTCGCGCTCTGGCTGTTGAAGAAGAACTTGAACTCCGTTGAGCCATCGGACCTCGCTCGGGCGCTGTCGGCCGGATCCGACCGTGCGATTGCGGACGATGAGCTCACCGCCCTGCAGCGCAAACTGGAAGAGATGTTGAAGGCCTGCCATCAGGCCTGGCCCAGCGCAAAGCTCGCAGATTTCGATTTCGTGCGGGCTTTGGGCGCCGGCTCAGCCGCGAGGGTCCGCTCTTCGACGCCCTCGATGCCTTTCACGCTCCCGACCTGATAATCCGGCAAACTATTACCCCAGTCTTTAAATACCCGAACTCCGGACACCTACCGTGGCATCAACGATAGCGGTCACGGAATGCGGCACGCCACAGAGCCCATGCAGTGTCTTGACGAACAGGCCCTGCGCGCTGTTCTGCTCGGCACCGCTTCGGTCGATGATCTCGAAGAAATAGAACAACACGTCGACGTCTGCCCGACTTGCCGTCGCCTCGCCGCAGCCGTCGTTCGTTCCAGCCCCAACCCTCTGGAAACCGCCAGTGAAGGCTTGCCCAGCCCGTCACTGCTCTCGTCTGGCGACGCCGTTGGACGGTACGTCGTCATCGAGCTCATCGGCCCCGGCGCGATGTCCGTCGTCTATGCCGCCTATGACCCCGAGCTCGACCGCAAGATCTCACTCAAGCTGCTGCGCGCAGACGTCGAAGGAGCTCTGGGGAGGGCGCCGCCGCTCGTCTCACCACCGAAGCCCTGGCCATGGCTCGCCTTTCCCACCCCAATGTCGCCGTCGTTCACGACGGAGGCAGCTTCAGAGGCCAACTGTTCCTCGCGATGGAATACGTCGCCGGCACCGACAAGCCCTTCGCAGACGCGATGTTTCGCGCCAGCGCACAAAGCCTCGACCTCGCCTCAGCCCGTTGGACCCAGACCTACCGCGAGGTGTGTGAAGCCACCTGGCTGCTCGGCGAGCAATCCGAAGAGCTGCTCGATCTGCGCATGGCCTGCCTCGAAAACCGTCGCACCGCGATGCGCGCACTCACCACCACCCTCGCCTCTGCCGACGCAACCGTGGTCGAGCGCGCGCTGGGCGCCGCAGCCGAAGAGACGTTGGTTCGCGCGATCGGTTTTGCAGAGGAAGCAGAGGCTACCCGCAGCGGCGCTCAGGCCTGGATCAACCTCGTCTTCGTTCAGGGTTACCTGTTGGCCCACGTCCCCGAGCCCCACCGTTCGCAGATCGTCGCGCGCGCCATGCTGCATCGCATGGGACCCGATCTCGATCTCGAAGCCGAGCTCGAGAACGCCAACGCCACCACCCTTCGCACCGAAGGTCGCTCTCGCTTCGCCAAAGTGCGCGGGGCGCAGTGGGAAGGTCAACGCAAAGGGCCCGGCAAAGGGGATTGAGAGCGGCGGTTCACCGCGTCTTGGACTAAATGGGCCGGTTCACATGCGTCCTTACGAATTGATCAAAGCCAAGCGCGATGGGCTGGCGCTTTCCCCTGACGACATCCGCGCGTTCCTCGACGGCTACACCCAGGGCTCGGTGCCCGACTACCAGATGGCCGCGATGTGCATGGCGATCTTCTTCAAGGGCTTGAATGACGTGGAACTCGGAGCCTGGGCCCGCGCGATGCTCGAGTCCGGTGAAGTGCTGGATCTCTCGGACACGCCCGGGATCAAGGTCGACAAACACTCGACCGGAGGCGTGGGAGACAAGGTCTCGCTCTCGTTGGCTCCACTGGCTGCAGCGTGCGGAGTTCCGGTGCCGATGATTTCTGGCCGGGGCCTGGGTCACACCGGCGGCACGCTCGACAAGCTCGAGTCCATTCCCGGCTTCCGGGTCGACCTCAGTGTCCCGGAATATCGCCGCCTGGTCCGCGAAGTCGGAATGTGTCTGATTGGTCAGACCGCCACCCTCGCGCCCGCGGACAAGAAGCTCTACGCGCTGCGCGATGTCACCGCGACCGTCGACTGCATTCCGCTGATCGCTTCGTCGATCATGAGCAAGAAGCTGGCGGAAGGAATCGACGCGCTCGTGCTCGATGTGAAAGTCGGCAGTGGCGCGTTCATGAAAACGATTGAAAACGCACGCACGCTCGCTCAGACGATGATTGCGATCGGGACCCAGATGGGCAAACGCGTCACCGCATTGCTCACCGACATGGACCAGCCCCTCGGGCGCACCGTGGGCAACGCACTCGAAGTGATCGAAGCCGTCGAGATGCTGCGCGGCAAAGCGCCCGCCGATTACACCGAGGTCACCCTGGCGCTCACCGCACAGATGTTGGTGCTGGGCGGGAAGGCGAAGAATGAGACCGAGGCGCGGGCTCGGCTGCAGATGGTGATCGCCGACGGGTCGGCTGAGAAGAAATTGCAGCAGCTCGTCGCAGCCCAGGGCGGGGATCCCGCGGCCATCGCAGACCTGTCTCGACTTCCGCGCGCGAGATCGACGGTGGAGATCCTCTCGTCCGCGCGAGGCTTCGTGGCGGGCATCGACTCAGAGGCGATCGGGCTGGCCGCGATGGTGCTCGGCGCGGGCCGGGAAAAGTCGACCGATCTGATCGACCCCGCCGTCGGCTTCGTCCTCGAGCGGAAAGTCGGAGACGCGGTGGTGGTCGGTGAACCGCTGGTCACCGTTCATTACAACTCCGAGGCCCACCTGGCCGAGGTCAAGGCCAGGGTCTTGAAGGCCTACCGAATCGGCGCAGCGGCCCCCGCGAAGAGGCCGCTGATTCTCGAGCGACTCGGCTGAGGATTTACGGCGTGGGGTCGTAGCAGGCGTCTGCCTGGCACGTGTTGGCTGCGGAGCACGTCAGGTGGTTCGCACACTGCAGGCCACCGGCGCAGCTCGCCCCGGCGCTGACCTTCGCCGCGCAGAACCCCGCGTTGCAGAAGAGCCCGTTGGCGCACTCTTCCAGATTGCTCGCGAGGCAGGCGGCTCCGACAGTCTTCTGAATTGCGCAGGTTCCACGGGTTGTCGGAACCGCGTTCGGAGTGCAGTACAGCCCCGATTTGCAGTTGAAATAGTACCAACACTGCTGACCTGCGGCGGAAGGGGGGCTGCAGGTACCAGGACCATTGGCGGTGGCGGAGTTGCAGAAGAGATCGTCAGCGCAGCGAACCGAAGGGCTGGCATTGCAGACACTCCCAACTGCCGCGCGAGCCGCGCAGACGCCATTGCTGCAGAGGTTGGGAGCGGCGCATTCGAGCTCGGACGCACAGCTGGTTCCGCTGCCCTTCTTCGCGACGCAGGTGTTGGAAGCGTTGCAATAGTTGTTGGCAACGCAAGTTTGCTGCTGAGTGAGGGGCGCGATGGCAGCGCACGAGCTTCCAGCGGCTACCGGCGCTCTGCACGACGCACTACTCACCCCGTTGATGGAGCCGTAACCATAGATGTAGAGGCCTGCCTGGCACTCGCGCGGGTCAAGCCCCGTAGCGCTGACTCCGACTGCCTTCCTCGGCTGACAGGACCCGGGACAGCTCGTCACGCTATCGAGGCAATATGAAGCGGTGCTGCATTCGAAGTTGGCGTAACAAGTTCCCCCGTTGGCGACGTTGCCGATCTGGAACCCTTGGCAATCCACGTCCGTGTCGAATTCGGGCGCGGTGCAGCTGAAGCTCGTCGCATATTTGTTGAGGCAACGTTGAGCGGCTGCACCATCAAACGTCATCCGACCGTCTTTGATGGCTGGCCTTTCCTGATAGCCCAAACCCGTGACAAAGCGACCGAGGTAGTCGGCGCAGGAGGACTCGGTGGCAGTCAGACCGCACCGTGTTTCGTACGCGCAAACCTTGGACAAGATGGTTGCGTTGAACGCGTCATAGGCCGCAACGCCGCCGCCCGTTCCAGTGCCGCCGCCCGTTCCAGTGCCGCCGCCCGTTCCAGTGCCGCCGCCCGTTCCAGTGCCGCCGCCGGTTCCAGTGCCGCCGCCCGTTCCAACGCCGCCGCCGGTTCCAGTTCCTCCGCCCGTTCCAACGCCGCCGCCGGTTCCAGTGCCGCCACCGGTTCCAACGCCGCCGCCGGTTCCAGTGCCGCCACCGGTTCCAACGCCGCCACCGGTTCCAGTTCCGCCGCCGGTTCCAGTTCCGCCGCCGGTTCCAGTTCCGCCGCCGGTTCCACTGCCGCCGCCGCTGCCCGCGACGCACGCACCGCTTGAGCACACGTTGCCAGCGGTACACGCCTGACAGGCCACGCCCGCGTTGCCGCAGGTCGAACTGGCCTGCAGTCGGCAGGTTCCCGTCGAATCACAACATCCCGTCGCGCACGAGACCGCGTCACAGGGGGACGGAGGATGGCCGCACGCCGAAAGCAGCGACAGCAAGGACCCTGCGAAGAGCACCAGGCCTCTGCCTGAACGCAACGCAACCACGATCGAACCTTCGATTTCGCCACTTCGCATTTCGGACTGCCCCCTGGATTGTGCCGGGCCCGATGCAAATCAAAGGCCGAACGTAAGCAATTGTAATCGCAGACCCTCCTATCCGTTCCTGACCTTCAAGGCAGGGCAGCCACGTCGCGGCGGACACGAATTTGATGCCGGTTTTCAATTCGCGACGGTCACCTTCTTCACTCCCCGCTTTTCGAGCAGCGCCGGCAGGCGATCGCGCTGGTCTCCCTGCAACACCAGCGCGTCGTCTTCGACCTGGCCACCACAGCCAAGCCCGGTCTTGAGCGCCTTGAGCCACTCGTCGCGATCCTTCACCGAAAGCTCGAGGTGAGAGACGATCGTCACTTCCTTTCCTCTGCGCCCGGCCCGTTCGAGCCGAACCACCGCGCGCGCGGGCGGCTTCTTCTCGGGCACCGCTTTCTGCCGCGGGGCTTTTCCCTCGGGCAGTTTGTCTTTCAGACCGGCGAGCGCAGCGAACGGATTGTGGAACGGTTTCTTCTCGTCGTCGGCCATCCGTCACCGAGGCGGCGGCGGAGGAGGCAGCTTGGCGAAGTACTTCGTGTTGGCGTCGCCTTTCGACATCATCATCCCGTACAGGAACGCCGGGACTGGGGGCGTCTCGCGGCCATTGATCAACACCAGCGGCGTCCCTTCCGGGTTGTACAGCGACGCGTATTCTACGTCCTCGTCGACCCGGGCCTGGGTCTGTGGATTGTCGATGCACGCCTGAAGCTTCTCGAGCGGCATCCCCTTCGACGCAATCTGAAGAATCTGTGCTTTGCCCAGCGCGGCCTGGTTCTCGAACATCTCCGTCCGCAGCGCCCAGTATTGCGGGCTGCTTTCCAGGCAAATCTGAGCCTTCGCCCCCAGGCACCGAACGCCATCGCCGGGCGAGGTCGACATCTTCTTGTTGCACTCGGCATCGAGGGGGAAATACCGCGGCTCGATCGACAGGTTCGCGACGGGCACTGCTTTCTTCAGGCCCTCGAGCGTCGACAGCAACGTCCGGCAGTGGGTGCACAAGATGTCCGTGAACTCGACCAACTTCACCGGTGCATCGGCCGGCCCATAGCGCTGGTGCACGGGGAAAGCGGTCACGTCGGGGACGACCGATTTGAGCCACGTCGCGCGCGCCTCGGACGCCGCCTGGGCTTCGCCCCACTGAAGTCCGGCGAAGTATTTTTCGATGTCCTCTTCCTTCGGACGTTCTTTGATCGCAGTCGCGGTTCCCTTCGGCGTCTGGCTGCCCGGCCAGAGCAGCACCAGGAAAACCGGCACCGCAATCGAAGCCAACCACGCCGCGGCGGGAGTGAACGATTCCACCTTCGGCAGCAACAACAGCACCGGCAGCGCGAAGCAGATGGTCAGCGCGTACGTGCCCAGGCAGGTGAGGCAGAGGGCTCCCATCTTCGCCGACGCGACGCTGAAGGTGATGCACGACAAGACGCCGAGCGCCGCCCAGACCTTGGCCGCCGCGATCGGCCCAGAGAGATCTCCGCCGACCAGCATTCTTCGGGCGAGCACGACCGTCACCCCGAAAGCGGTCAGCCCCCAGACGAGCCCGAGACCTGCGACCGGCATTCCGAGCATCGCGTGCACCCGCAACGCGAAGTCCGAGTTCCACACCGTCGCGCAGTTGACGGTGTCGTTGATCGCGCAGACCGCCGTGCCGCCTCCGCGAACCAGCAGCAGCTCCATCCACTGGTAGACGGACAACAGCGATTCGGCCAGCGCCGTCACGAACATCAAGCTCAGAGCATTGGGAGAGATCTTGTTCACGGCGCGCCGCTCTTAACGTGCAGCGAGAGCGCCGCAAAGCCTCTATATAGAGACGGTGTCCGTTTCGTCTTCGGCGTTGACGTATCGGGCCGCCCATGAGGCCGCGGCCTGGGTTGATTTGTCCGCACGCCAACAACTGCGGGTGATTGGCGGCGAGCGGGTCAGCTACGTGCAGGGAATGGTGACGAACGACGTAGAGAAGCTCGGCGTCGGGGCTTCCCTCTACGCGACGATGCTCACCGCCAGGGGCGCGATGGTCGCCGACCTTCGGGTGCTCAAGCGCGACGAGGACGTGGTGCTGGACCTCGAGCCCGGGGCGCTGCCGACGGTCAAAGCCTTCCTCGAGAAGTACCTCATCTCGGAAGACGCGGAAGTCATCGACGCCTCGGATCTCGCGGTGATTGGCCTGCTCGGCCCTCGCCACGCCGAGCTGCTCGGCAAGCTGCCGGCGGGGGCCCAGGTGGGAATGCTGGTGGGACTGCATGGCACCCCGATTGACCTGTTGATTCACCGTGACGCGCTCGAGTCCGTTCGCGCGGCGCTCGCCGATTTTCCCTGCGTCGACTTCGAGACCTTCGAGGTCCTTCGGGTCGAAGCGGGCCAGCCACGCTGGGGCGCCGAGCTGCTCGAGACCACCATTCCGCTCGAAGCCTCACTGGACCACGCCATCTCGTACACCAAGGGTTGCTACATCGGGCAGGAGGTCATCGCCCGCGCCACCCATCGCGGGCAGATGCAGCGAAAGCTTTCGGGGCTGTTGCTGGGAGACGCCACGGCCGAGCGCGGAACCGAGCTGCGCCGAGGTGAAAAAAAGGTCGGGTGGATTGGCTCGGTCGTCCGTTCGCCCAGGGTCGGGCAGACCATTGCCCTGGGTTACGTCCACCGCGACGCTCTGGCCGTGGGCACGGTGTTGACCCTGGCGACCGGACAGACCGCCACCGTGGCCGCGCTTCCGTTCTAAGGCTTCATCAGCTCGGCCAGCCACGCGGCAAAGGCAGGCGCGGCGACCACTTCTGCCATGCGCGCCCTCAACGTCTGCCGACCGAGAATCCGGTAGGCCTGCAGTTGACCACTTTCTTCGAGGACTTCTCGCAGCGAACGTCCGCCTTCGCGCAGGGTCAGGCGCTGGGCGATTTCCTTCAGCGCCAGGTCGGACGCGGGGGTGGCGATCCACTGCTCGAGGCCCTCGCGCAGCGCCTGGGTTCCGCCGGGAATGTCGAGGTTCATCAGCTCGCGCGCCAACTGAGGTAAAGTCAGGTCGAGCACCCCCTCGAAGAAGGCCACCCGCAGCTCGGCTGCTTCGTGTGCCCGCTTCGGGTTGCTCACCGAATCGGCGAGCTCGGCGAACACCCCGGACAACGAGGCGTCGACGAAATCCACCGCCCGCTTCTCGAGCTGCCGTTCGACTTCGCTCGAGACGGCGCCGACCATCGAGCCGATCGCTCCGGACCGCGCTTTGGCGGTATCCACTGCAAACCTTGCGAGGCCTCCGAGAGACTTTGCGACTCCGGCGACGGGCGAGGTCACCTTTTTTCCGAAGTCGGTCACGGTCTGCAACAGCAGGCCGCGGATCAGCTCGCGCACCGGAGGGCGATCGATGATCGTCAGCACCAGCCGCCGGTCGGGCGAGTAGGGACGCTCGAGCAGCTGGACCAGGGTCGTCTTGAGGTCCTCGGCCGTGACTTCGCGCAGCGTGCGTCCGTCGCTTTGCAGCGCGTTGACCGCCGCTTCGACCAGTCGGTTGAGCGCGGGGACCGCCTGGGGCGACTGCAGCCACCCTTCGATCGCGAGCCGAAACGCGCGGACGGCGAGGTCCTCGGGGACCAGGGTCATCAGCGACGTGTCGAGCAGCCCGTCGAGGGTGAGCTCGGCCAGTTGGTCCAGCGGTCCACCGTCGGCGAGATTGCCGAGGCGTTGATTGAGGGCGGCGGGGTCCATGGTCGACGGTGTAACTAACAGAAAGCCGCTCGACACAATGGGCTCGCCGTGAGAACACCTGACGCCTATGGGCACGGCAAACACCGACATTCGTTTCGTGTGGTGCGATCTCGAAATGACAGGGCTGGATCCCGCCTCGTGCGCGATCATCGAGATGGGCATGATCATCACCGGGGGCGATCTGAAGCCGATCGCCGAGTTCGAGCGGGCGATCTGGCAGCCGGAAGACGTGCTCACCCGCACCGAGCCGTTCGTCAAAGAGATGCACACTCGCAACGGGCTGCTCGAACGGGTGCGCAAGTCCGACTGCTCGTTGCGCACGGCCGAGAAGGAAGCCACCGCGCTGATCAGCCGCCACATCGACTTCGGCGAAGGCATTCTCGCCGGGAACTCGATTCACACCGACCGGTCGTTCATCGCGAAGTTCATGCCCGGCTTCGATCGGTATCTTCACTACCGGATGCTCGATGTCTCGGGCCTGAAGATGCTGACCCGCGCGTGGTACCCGAATGCGCCCGGGCGATCGAAGGTCGACGCGGCACACACCGTGCTGTCCGACCTGCGCGCGTCGATTGGCGAGCTTGCGTACTACCAGCAGACGTTCTTCAAGAACCCGAAGGACGTCTGAAGCGCGCGCTGTGGCTGTTGATGTTGACCGGCTGTGCCTGGCAGCAACGCTCTGACTCGCTTCGGGTCGTCGCCGCGCCGCAGATGGGTTGCCCCGCAGCGGACCTGAGCGTCTTCACCCGCGACGATCTGGGCCGCGTCCGAGGCTGCAAGCGGGAAGCGCTCTACATCCTCTCTTCTCCCAACCACTGGGTGATGGAGTCGATGTA
>JAYVCD010000027.1:0-8930 GCA_043750125.1 Archangiaceae bacterium
GCGCTTGTCGTACCCCAGGCTTCGATTCCATTGGGCAAGGCATAGATTCCGTAAAAGCTGCCCTGGCCCGTGGGGTTGCCGTAGGGAACCCAGCCCGATCCGTCCCAGCGGTTGGTGTTCCCCCCCGGGGTCCCGACAGCCCAGACATTGGTAGGACTCGTCCCGTGAACGGCCCACAGCCGTCCGGTCATGCCCGGTGTCTTGGCTGGAATGAAGTTGGTGCCATCGAAGTGCACGATGGTTCCGCGTTCGCCCCCGGCGAACACTTCGGTGGGCGAGACGGCCCACAGGCTTTGCAGGATGACCTTGGGAACGTCGTAGGAGCGGACGAAGCAAAGGCCCGCGTCACAGACCGGCGCTCCGGCGTCGCGAACACCCGCGTCAAAACCGGCGTCGCCGGCGCCTCCACCCATTCCACCACCGCCGCTGCCCCCTGCGGTACCGCCGCCACCGCCGTCTGGGCACATCTTCAGTGAGCAATACTGCTCGTAGGCGGCGTCGAAATTGAAACACCCTCCCAGCGCCAGCAGGAATACCGCGAAAGGCCCAACCGAAATTCGCATCGGGGCAAAACTAGCCCTCGCGATCACCTGCGTCGACCAATCGATCGGGTGCGGCTGTAAGATTGGAAGGTGAAAAAACGCGTCAAGTCCGTCGGGGTGGTGGGCTGGATGCTGCTGGCCTCGTGCTCGTCCTTTGTGCCGGTTGCCAGTCTCGATGCTGGGAACAGAAACGATTCAGGTGCTCAGGACGGTGGCTTCGACGCCGGAGTCGATGCGGGGCTGGATCCCTTGGTCGATGCCGGCTGCGGCGCGACGGATGCTGTCCAGGTCGCGTTCTCTTCTGCGCCCCAGACGATCACTGCGCGGACGTGTTCCGCAGGACTCAAAGTTCAGCTGCAGAACGCGTGCGGCGCGCCGGTGAGCTCGCAATCAGATCTTCCTCTCGCCTTCGCAGCAAGCGTCGCGAGCACCGAGTTCTTCGGTGACCCGGCCTGCATCGGAAAGCCAGCCTTGTTCGCCATTCCCGCAGGAGCCAATAACCTCGAGGTGTATTTCCTCGATTCAGCGCCAGGGAACACCCTCGTCTCGGTCAATGCCACGGGCCTGGACGGGGGCAGCCAGTCTCAGACGATCGTCTGCGCGGCCGGAGAAAAAGCGTGCAACGCGAGCGCATGCATTCCGGTCGCGGACTGCTGCACCAACGCAGACTGCACCGCGCCGAAACTCTGCAACGCCGCGGGACAGTGCAAGGTCCCTGGGTGCTCGGCGTTCGTGAATGGGTGCACCACGTTCATCGCCTACGACGGCGGCTCGATCGCGATCGGAGCACCTTTCAATCCCAAATGTGTACGGGTCAACCTGAACACCTCGGTAAGGTTTTCCAACTCGGGCATCGTCCACCCCCTCGAACAGACGTGCGGGCCGAATCAGGCCTCGCCCAACACGTTCGGCAGCACGGTCACGGTGACGGGCCTGAGCTCGTTTGGGACCTATGGGTTCCGGTGTGCGTCCCACCCCAATTTCGAGATAGGCGCGATCCAGACACCTTGAAAGTCCTGACCGCAGCGCCTGGAGTCTGAGCGGCTGTTGCTTTCGGAAGAGTTCCTCTTCTCGAGGTAGGGGCCGAGGGTGTCGGCGACGGCTTTCGCGTGGGCCGCGGTAGCCCGCGAAGGCGGCGACGGGGTGGTGATGGGCCACCTCCGCGCGGATGAGTGGCAACTTCTCAATTAAAAAGATGAACGGTTCTTGGGCTTGAGGACATTCACCGTCGCATGCCTTCATCTCAAGCCTGTAAGACGGCAATCTGGTGCGCAGTCCTCGGCTCTTCTGCCTGCACACCGGTGATTGATCCCTTCATTGCTCCGCTGCCAGACGCTGGGATTGTCGCGTTCACGCCCGCTCCTCTCGGCCTTCGTCGATTGACGGTTGAACAGCATCGGCGCGCGCTTGCAACACTGGTCGGCAGCGACGTTGTGGCTGGGGGCTTCGAACAACAAATTCGCACGGCACATTTCGGCACCGTTTGGGCGGCCAGAGGCACCTTCTCGCCACTGTCGATCGAGACGCTCGAAGCGCAGACGATGACCGCAATCGCAGCGGTGTTTTCAGATTCGAATCGCCGCCGTGCGCTCGTCGGTTGCGAACCTCAGGGCGCGAGCGACCCGTGTGTTGCGCGGCACTTCGCCTCATTCGCTTCGCGAGCGTTTCGCCGACCCGTCGACCCGGCCGAGGTGCAGCGCTACCAGGCCTTGGTGAGCGCGCTCGTCGCCGACTCGGTTGAAGTGTGGGAAGCGATTGGCGATGCGACGGCGGGCATTCTGCAGTCACCGGGCTTTCTGTATGTCCTCGAGGAAGGCGAAGCAGATCCGACCGACGGCTCTCGGTTGCGCTTGACCTCGAGAGAAATGGCGACGCGATTGGCGTTCTTCCTTACGGGCACGCTGCCGGACGCAGAGCTCGTGGCAGCCGGTGAACGTGGCGACCTGGTCGACGTGGTCTCGGTGCGCCACCACGCGAGCCGACTTCAAGCAGACCCGTCATGGAGCGTGACCGCTCGCCAGTTCTGGGACGAGCTCCTCGACGTCCCGCAGGTTGGAGCACTTCAAAAAACCTCGACGCTGGTGACGCCGACGCTGCTCGCCTCGCAGCAGCGCGAGCTCGAGTTCCTCGTGGGTTCTCTGCTCGGGCCGGACGCGAATCTTCGAGATCTCTTCGTCGCAACCAACACCTATGTGAACTTCGAGCTCGCTGCGTTCTACGGGCTTCCTGCTCCGCCTGGCGAGGGTTTCAGTCGGGTCGAGCTTCCTCCCGGCAGCGCTCGTGGAGGTCTACTCGGCACCGCCGCATTTCTGTCTCTCAACGCGCATGTCGCGCACACCTCGCCCGCGCGCCGGGGGGGATTCGTTCGTGAACGGTTGCTGTGCCAAACCATTTCGCCGCCCCCTCCGGGCCTCGATACTTCGATTCCGCTTCAGCCGGTCGATGCCCCGCCGCAGACCCTTCGTCAGCGCCTCGAAGGTCATACGAAGCGGGCCAGCTGTGCCGGCTGTCATTCGCTGATGGACCCGATCGGCTTCGGCCTCGAGGCCTTCGATGCTGTGGGACGAGAACGAACGATGGAAGACGGCCTCGCGATCGATGCCCGCGGCGACCTCGACGGAGTCGCCTTCAAGGGCCCCCGAGAGCTGGGCGCAGCTCTGGCGGCCGACGAGCGCACCGCGACCTGTTTGACCCGCCAGCTTTATCGGTTCGCGTCAGGCCACGTCGAGACCGAGGGCGAAGCGCCGGTGATTTCTGACCTCGCTGGAAAGTTCCGCACCTCGAAGCAACCGCTGCGGAACTTGTTCCTCGACGTAGCGACGAGTGACGGTTTCCGATTCGGCAGCCTGCCGAAAAACTGACTTCTGGAGCAGCCATGCGTTTGAATCGACGAGACGTGCTTCGTGGCCTCGGTGCAACCGTGGCATTGCCTGTGCTCGAAGCGATGCTCAATACCTCAGGCGAAGCATTTGGAGACGGCACGTCACTGCCGGTGCGATTCGGAACCTGGTTCTGGGCGAACGGGGTGCGCCTGTCGAAGTGGGTACCGACCACGACCGGTACCGGGTGGGCACTGCCGGCTCACCTCGCGGCGATGGAACCGGTGAAGTCGAAGATTTCGATTGTCAGCGGGTTGGCCAACTTCTCACCTGGCTTTGATCATTGGGGGGGGCGTTCAGGAATGTTGTCGGGCACGAGCCCCGCGACCGACTACGGAACAGGGTCGCTGCCTTCGATCGATCAATTGGTCGCCAAGGCCTGGGCAAATCGAACCCCGCTGCGTTCGCTGCAACTTGGCATCTCGCAGCAAGGTGACGGCTTCCGACCGGCAGAATGCGTCTCGTGGTCTGGCCCAGGTCAAAATCTGCCCGCCGAATTCCGGCCCCGAGCGGCCTTCGATCGTCTCTTCGGGCTTCAGTCGACCGATCCGAAAGCCCAACGCCGCAACCGGGCACGGCATGCGGTACTCGACCTCGTGGCTGATGACACCCGAAGGCTGAAAGCCAGGCTCGGTGTTGCCGATCGCCAGCGGCTGGATCTCCACCTCGATTCGATCGCTGATCTCGATCGAAAGATATTGGCGGCACCGACGACCTGCCTCACCCTCGACCGGCCCTCTGAAATGCCGCTCAATGGGTCGCACGAGCAGCTGGAACCGGTCAACCGGGCAATGTCCGAGTTGTTGGCGATCGCGCTCTCGTGCGACCTGACCCGAGTCTTCTCGATGGCCTATTCGTCCGTGCTGGGCGAGACGTTGTTCTGGCCGGTCGGCGCGACCCTGGGTTGGCACGAGCTGACCCACGACTCTGGCGCCGTGGCGCAAGCAAAGGTGGACGACGTCATCGACTTCACGATGAGGCAACTGGCGTTCTTGCTCGTGAAGCTCGACTCGATTCCTGAAGGGCCGGGAACGACGCTGCTCGACCGCTGCATCGTCTACGGCACCAGCTGCGTCGCCGAAGGCTTAAGCCACGATCGCTCAGACATGCCGATTCTCATCGCGGGAACCGGCGCGGGCGCGATCAAGAGCGGTGTCCACTACCGGTCCACCAGCGCAGAGCGCGTCGGGAAGGTTCCGATGACCTTGCTGCGCGCGCTGGCACTTCCTGATGCCGCCTTCGGAGCCGATCTCGGCCTCGTGGCACGAAGCCAGGCGATTGCGCAGCTCTTGCCTGCTTGACGAGCCCGCTCAGCCGTTCACGGGAAGCTTGAGCAAGGCCCGCAGGTCGGCCTGGCCCCCGCGTGATAGAGCGGATCCTGAAACGTGATGGTCGTGGTTGCGGCGAATGCGGAAGGTCGGCGTCCCCGGCACGAGCGGAATCGCCAACCTCTGAATCCCCGCGCCCACGTTCAGCGTCGAAATGTTTCCAGCGATCTCGATTTCCAGCGTGGCGGGGCTCTTGAGCAAGCCGGACGACCTGGCAATCATTGGAAGTTGATGAGCCAATACCTCGACAAGCAAGGCAAGGTCACCGGACAGTACAGTCAAGTCGCCAAATTGGGCGGCTGGCAGACCACTCTCATATTCGACGCGTTGGCCACCTACGACATCGCGATCTTGAGTGTGAGATAGATTTTGCCTTGAGAGACATTGCCCAATGTCTTTGAGCAACCTTTGAAGCTGACGGTGGGTTCTTGACGCAAAGACGGTGCGCGCGCGCAGCTGCCGAGCTCCTTGAACATCAAAAGGCAGCCGGCTCGAGGTTCCAGAGCAAGACAGAGATCCCGGCCAGCAGCCCGGTCGAGCCAAACGCCACCCCCGAGGCGACGGTGCTGTTCTTCCCTCGCTGATAATTTTCGACCGCCAGGCCCGCGCTCGGGGCGTCTCGCGAGGCACCAAACCGCGCGTTGGCGTTCACGCTCAGACCGATTCCGACCGCGAGCGCTGCTGAGGCCGCCAACAAGGCTGCGAGCGCTGCGCCCCTGAGCGCGCGCACCGGACGTGGAATCACCTCGACCCATACCGGAGGCGGCGCTGGCGCTGGCGCAGGAATCAGGCTCACCGCAGGCGGCTCGAGCGGGGGCGCAGGCACGACCGGCGCTGCGCTCGCAGCCGCTTCCCACCACTCGACCACTCGCGGAGCTACGCCCGGTGGCAACCTGAGCGTGGGCGCCAACTTCCGCGCGATTCGAAAGCTCGACGTGGCGTCCTTCTGCCCCGACAGCTCAGCCCGCGCGAGGCCGATGTACATTTCGATTTCCGCGAGATCGTTGACGGTGTTGTCCGGCCAGGCTTTCGCCTTTTCCAGTGTGAGCAGTGCCTGAGGTTCCTGAAATTCCTGCAGCTGCCCGATGGCTTTCATCAGCCACGGGTTGTGGAATTCGGCAGGCGCAGCGAGCAACAACACTTGCAGCGCAATCGCGGTGGCACCCATCATGAGCGCGCCCAGCTTACGGGCGAATGGCCATGACCGCGACCAAGACCCTGCGCACCGTGCTCGACCCTTCAGGGTCGCGACGCCTGCTCGAGATCCCCACGCTGCGGCTTTCAGTCGAAACCGGCCCCGCCCTCGGCGCGCGCTTCGTCACCGACCAACGCGTGGTCCGCATCGGCGGTGGAAGCGCAGCCGACTTCCGCATCGCAGACCCCACGGTGAGCGCGATTCACTGCGAGCTGCGCGCCGATGAGGAAGGGATTCGCGTCATTGATCTCGACGCCAAGAACGGCACCCGAATCGGCCGCCGCAGGGTGAAGGATGCCTGGGTCGACGACGAAGAAGCCCTGCTGCTGGGCGATTGTCGCCTGCGGATTCACTTCGACACCGACCCGATCGAGCGAGAGCTCGACGATCGGGTCTCGTTCGGTCGCCTTCAGGGCAGCTCGTGGCGCATGCGCGAGCTCTACGGCCAACTCGAGCGGGCCGCCGCGACCGACGCTTCCGTGCATCTGTGGGGCGAGACCGGCACCGGCAAAGAGCTCGCGGCCGACGCGATCGTCAACGCCGGCCAGCGAAAACGCGGGCCGCTGGTGGTGTTGGACTGCACCCGCCTCACCGCGGACCTGGCCGACAGCGAGCTCTTCGGCCATGAAAAGGGGGCCTTCACCGGCGCCGATCAACTGCACCGCGGCGCCTTCGAACGCGCTCACGGCGGCACGCTCTTCCTCGATGAGGTGGGTGAATTGCCGATGGCGCTCCAGCCGAAGTTGCTGGGCGCCCTCGAACGCAAAGCCTTCACCCGGGTGGGCGGAACCCAACCCATCGCCGTCGACACAAGAATCATCTCGGCCACCCACCGGCGCCTCGAGCGCGACGTGAACCGCGGAACTTTCCGCGCCGACCTCTATTTTCGCCTCGCGGCGGTGACGATTGCGCTCCCCGCCTTGCGCGAGCGGGCAGAAGACACCTTGATGTTGGTCTCTCACTTTCTGCGCGACCTGGGCGCCACCGTCGCTCTGGCTCCGGCGGTGCTCGAGCAGCTGTGCGCGCGCGATTACCCGGGCAACGTCCGTGAGCTGCGCAATGCGGTAGAGCGCGCTGCCCTTGGGCTCGACTTTCCAAAGCGCGACAAGGGGGCCGGAACGCCAAGCGGAAAAGTAGATCTGTCGGTCGCCTTCCGGATTCACAAGGCCCAGGTGATCAACGACTTCGAGCGCGCTTACATCGGCCAGTTGCTCGAGCGGCACCAGGGCAACATCACCGAAGCCGCGCATGGGGCTGGACTCAACCGGGTGCACCTCCACGAGGTCATCCGACGCCTTGGGCTCGCCGGAGACGGCAGCTGAAACCCCGCTTCGAAGTCGTCCGCTCTCTGGGTGGGGGCGGAATGGCAGACGTCTGTCTTGCCCGCATGTGGCTGGGGGGAGCTTCATCCTGGGTCGCCGTGAAGCGGATGCGCCCGACGCTCGCCGCTGACCCCCACCACCGACAGCAATTCGATCGCGAAGGTCAGCTTGGGGCGTTGCTGACCCACCGAAACGTAGTGAGCGTGAAGTGCCGGGGAAGCGATGCCGATGGGCCCTTTCTGGCCCTCGAGTACGTCGACGGGCCGACCGTCGCGCAGCTGCTCAAAGGCGAGCCCGGACAGAGCGCGGTGCTGCCGCTGTCGGTCGCGCTCGCGATCGTCGCCGACATCGCTGAAGGCCTCGACTACGCCCACAACTTCCAGGAACGCCCCGACCGCGAGCCGGGAGTCATTCACCGCGACATTTCCCCCGACAATGTGCTGGTCGATTTTTCGGGCATCGCTCGCGTTGCTGACTTCGGCCTCGCCCGCGCAGTGGAAGCGACCCAGATCACCGCAGATGGAATGCTGCAGGGGAAGCTTCGATTTCTGGCCCCCGAGCTCTTCGATGGCGTTGCGCACAGCGCCAGCACCGACCTCTATGCGCTCGCAGGCGTGATGTTCGAGATTTTCACCGGAGTGCCTCCCTTTTCGGCCCCTACCGACGCAGAGCTGATGAAGCGGGTCTGGAGCGTGGTACCGCCCCGGGTGGACATGCTGCGCTCTGAAGTTCCTCGGCCGATCGCCGATTGGATTGAGGCCGCGCTCCAGAAGCGGGCGACGGACCGGCCACGGAATCTCGTTGGCTTGAATGCCGAGCTGCGGGTGCTGATGGGCAGCCGCGAGCAACGCCAGGCGGCCATCGCCGAACACCTGGCGCCCTGGCTTCGCACCCGGGAACCGATGCCCCCGACGCTCGGGGCGGGGTCGGTCGGGCAGCCGATTCGAGCGCGCCGTGGACGCTGGCTTGGGTGGGCGCTTGGCCTGGCCGCGCTGGTCGCTCTCGGGCTCGCGCTATGGCCCGCCCCCAGGGCAGTGGCTCCTCTTGCGATCGCCGAGCCGCCGCACCCGGCACCGGCACCCGCACCCGCACCGGCACCGGCACCCGCACCGGCACCGGCACCGGCGACGGCCGTACTTTCGCCAGAGCCCCCCGTGCCGTCGCCGCCCGAGGAACCCGAGCCCCACGCTGCGAAAGTGTCCCGACGAAGCAACGAGCCGGGCTCGCTGTGGATCAGGGTCCGGCCCTGGGCGGAAGTGATGATCGACGGGAAGAAAGTGGGCCAGACGCCGCTGGTGCCGATTCGGGTCCCGGCGGGAAGACACACCGTGGTGCTGATCAACGAATCACTGAACGTGCGGCGCAGCTACCCGGTGACGGTGAGCCCGGCGAAGACCACCGAGCTGAAAGTCACCTTGAGCGCCAGTCACGGCGCACCGAGCGCGAGGTAGAGCACGTCGATCGCGGTCGCATCATTCGGCGCCCAGGCCCAGGCGAAGCCGCTTTCGGACAATGTGGCCTGCGCCCTCGCCGTCACCTGGTTGGCGCGATCGACCACGGTGTAGAACGCGGAATCCTGGAACCGGCTGGTAGCGCTCGATTCCGACGCGGCCCGCAGTGCGATGCAGGACGCGCCGCGCGCATCGACTACCGCGAATCCCGCC
>JAYVCD010000028.1:0-53372 GCA_043750125.1 Archangiaceae bacterium
GGTACTGCTTCACCAGCGCGACCAGCACCTCGGACTCGAACGGCTTGATGAGGTACTCCGAGGCGCCCAGCGCCAGCCCGCGCGCGCGATCCTGGTCGCGGCCTTCGGTGGTGACGACGAACAGCGGCGTCTCGCGGTAGTGGGGGTTCCTCTTCACGAAGTTGATGAGCTCGAGCCCGTTGATGTCCGGCATGTTGATGTCGGTGATGATCAACGCGAACTGAAACCGGGGGAGCACCTTCAGCGCTTCGAAGCCACTGACCGCGCATACCACTTCAACCCCGCTGATCGTCTGCACCGTAGTGGCGAGCAGTTCGCGGGTAGCCTTCGAGTCTTCGACGATTAATACCTTCACGGCCCCTCAGAAGGTTACCGCGTTCCGCTCAGCAGTGCCCGCACTCCACGCTCGGCGAGCACAGTTACTGCTCCGTTACCGAAGCCGGGCCTGAAATGACGCTCGAGCGCCTCGACCCGGGCCGCGTCTCCCACCGACGCCGCCCGAGGCAGGGCGAGCGCCACCGAGCCCACTTTGGCCTTCTTCAACATCGCCGCCGCGCCCTCGAGAAACCTTCCCAGCCGCGCCGCGTCAACCGACGCTTCGAGCCCGACTCCGACGGCGAAGACGCACGGCACCGGCAGCGTTCCCCCGGTCGGAAACAGCAATCGGTCATCGGCCGCCCCGACGAAAAAGCCCTGCTGCAGAACCCGCGAGAGTGCGCCTCCCAGGCGCCAGTCGACGAACCCCGCCGCCCCGGAAAGGGGGCGATCATCCTCGGCGACGAACAAGCACAGCGCATCACAGCCAATCAGGCCGTCCAGCGCTTCGAGGCTCGGCTCGTGTGCCGGGGTCATGGCTTGTTCAAAGTGGCCGCGATCTTGTCGAGCAGCCCATTGATGAACCCCGACGACTCTTCGTTGCCGAACTTCTTTCCGAGCTCGACCGCCTCGTTGAGCGTGACCTTGCGGGGAATGTCATCGCGGTACTTCAGTTCCCACGCGCCCAGCCGCAGCACGTTGCGATCGATGCGCGACATCCGCTCGAGCCGCCAGTTGTGGCTGTGCTGCTCCAGCAGGGGGTCAATCTCGGTCAGCCGAGCGCGAACCCCTTCGACGATCTCGAGCGCGAAGCTGTGGGCGGCGGGATCTCCCGGCCCTTCGTCATCGCTGGCCCCCCACGCCGAATCGAGCGCGCCACTGGACGTAGAAGCAGCGGGCTCCCCATCGAGCTGAAAGAGCGCCTGAAGTGCGCGCTCACGGGCCGTGCGCCGTGCGCCCATGCGGGCTACTGCGCTCCCATGGAAGCGTAGAGATTCACCATCTCGATGCAGGACACCGCGGCTTCGGCGCCCTTGTTGCCGCTCTTCACCCCCGCGCGATCGACGGCCTGCTCGACGTTGTCGGTGGTCAGAACGCCAAAGGTGACCGGACAGTCCGACTCGAGCGCCGCGCGACCGATGCCCTTCGACACCTCGCCCGCCACGTACTCGAAGTGCGGAGTGCCCCCGCGAATCACGCAGCCCAGCGCCACCACCCCGGCGTACTTTCCCGTCTTGGCCACCCGGGCGACGAGGCCCGAGAGCTCAAAGGTTCCAGGGCAGCGATAGACGTCGATCTGCTCGTCTTTCACCCCGTGGCGAACGAGGGCGTCGAGCGCGCCGGACAGCAGCGGCTCGGTGATGAAGCCATTGAAGCGGCTGACGCAGATCGCGAAGCGCCCTTTGGGTGAGACCAGGTTTCCTTCGAAAGTGCGAGGCATGGGGGCGCGGACCTTACCTCAACGGGCGCGGCGGCGAGCAGGAGCCGCAGACAGGGGGATCTGCGCGACCAACTTCAAGCCGTAGCTGTCGAGGCCGACAATCTGCTTCGGGTGGTTGGTCAACAGCTTCAGCTCGGTCAGCCCGAGGTCGGTCAAGATCTGGGCGCCGACCCCGAACTCGCGCAGGCGGGTCTGTTCCAGGTGACCCGGAACATTTTCATCGTTCGAGGGAGCCTCTTTTTGCAGCGCCTGCAGCGGTCCGACCGGCTTGCGCAGGTAGACCAACACCCCCCTGCCCTCTTTCGAAATCGCTTCCATCGCCAGCTTGAGCGAGCCTGCGCCGCCCGCGCTGTCGAGCACGTCGGACAGCAGGGTTCCTCGGTGAACGCGCACCAGCACCGGGCCGGGCCGGGTCAAGTCTCCCTTCACCAGCGCGAGGTGCACGGTGGGGTCCACGTCGCTGGTGTACGCGTACGCGAGCAGCTTGCCGAACGGGGGGCGCTCGACTTCGGTCACTCCAATGCGCTTGACCAGCCGCTCGCGGGCCAGCCGCCACGAGATGAGGTCCGCGACCGAAAGCAGGACCATCTTGTGCTTCTTGGCGAAGCGGATCAGGTCCGGCCGCCGCGCCATCGTGCCGTCTTCTTTCATGATCTCGCAGATCACTCCCGCGGGCTTGAGGCCGGCCAGGCGCGCGAGGTCGACCGAACCTTCGGTCTGCCCTGTGCGAACGAGGACTCCGCCATTGCGTGCTCGCAAGGGAAAGATGTGACCGGGGCGAACGAGGTCGCTGGGCTTGGCGTTGGTCGCGACAGCGGCCTTCACCGTGCGAGAGCGATCGGCCGCTGAGATCCCGGTCGTAACTCCTTTGGCCGCTTCGATCGACACCGTGAACGC
The DNA here is from genome assembly GCA_043750125.1 of Archangiaceae bacterium. Taxonomy (GTDB): domain Bacteria; phylum Myxococcota; class Myxococcia; order Myxococcales; family Myxococcaceae; genus JAGSPQ01. Next base: position 2,654 of record JAYVCD010000028.1, read on the forward strand.
GGTCTGAAACGGCGAAGAGTTGTCCTGGACCATCAACGGCAGGCCCAGCTGCGCGATGCGCTGCTCGGTGAGCGACAGACAAATCAGGCCGCGCCCGTGCCGGGCCATGAAGTTGATCGCGTCGGGAGTCACCTTCTCGGCCGCCATCACCAGATCGCCTTCGTTCTCGCGATCTTCGTCATCGGTGAGGATCACCATCTTTCCCCGCCGAACCTCGGCGAGCGCCTTGTCGACGAGCTCCAACGAGCGCTGTTGCTGCGTGGAAACCATGTTCATGGGCTCTTGGCGGACAACGTGCCAGATGGCAATCGGTACCGGTCGCCGCCTTTTTAAAACCCGGCCTGGCGCAGCTGCTCTTCGGTCAGGCCGGTGCGCAACCCGTGAAGGCGGGCCACGTATTTGCCGAACAGATCGGCCTCGAGATTCACCCGGCTGCCGACTCCCTTGGCCCTCAGCGAGGTCCGCGCGACCGTCTCGGGAATCAACGCCACCCAGAATCGGGCTTGTTCGACCCGATTGACGGTGAGGCTGATGCCATCGAGCGTCACCGAGCCCTTGTCGATGAAGCAGACCGCAAGCTGAGGCGGCAGGGCGATCGCCATCACCCACGAGCCACCTTCGGCCCGCGCTTCGAGAATTTCGGCGACCGAGTCGACGTGCCCCTGCACCCAATGGCCGCCCATGCGGTCCCCCACTTTGAGCGCGCGCTCGAGATTGACGGGGGTGCCGGTGCGCCAACTGCCCAGCGTGGTGTGGCGCAGCGTCTCGGGCGAAGCGTCGACTCGAAACGTCGAGCCCTGCTGCTCGACGACGGTCAGGCAGCAGCCCTCGCAGGCAATCGACTCGCCCAGCTGCAGGTCGGCGGGAAAGTGCGAGGCGATCCACACCTCGGTCATCGCCCCTGAGCTGACCCGCTCGACGCGGCCGAGATCCTGAATCAGGCCGGTGAACATCAGCGCTTCTTCGCAGCCTTCTTCGCGGCGCCGTTCCTGGCCTTCGACCGCTTCGGGGTGGACACCCCGTCGATGAATTCCACGATCCGGCTGTCGGCCTTGCGCAGGCGGCGGCTGAGCATTCGGCAGATGTTCTGCAGCACGATGACGTACGCGTAGTTGTCTTCGCGGTACAGGTTGTAGAGGTCCATGTTGGTGAGCGAGTAGGTGCGCACCTTCTTTCGCGCGACCACCGTTCCCGACCGGGGCTGCAGCTCGACCAGCGTCATCTCGCCGAAGGTCTCGCCCGAGCCCAACCGCACGATCGGCACCCGGTTTCCGGTGTCCGACCGGCGCGAGACTTCGACCTCGCCATCGCGCAGCACGTACATCGTCCGCCCCAGCTCACCCTCGGCGAAGATCGTCTCGCCCGAGTCGAAGGTCCGCTCTTCGAGCAGGTCGATCAATCGATCGAGCGAGTGACCTTCCAGGCCACCAAAAACCGGCACGCTTCGAAGAAACGTGACCAGGGAAGTCGAGTTCGAGCTGAGCATGGGCGGACAAAACCCGATTGCAGGCCATCAGGCAACGCCGAACAATCGCAACGCGTTGCCGCCCAGCATCGCGGCCTCGTCGTGCGCCGGCAGCTTCATCGCCGTCAGGTGCTTCAGCTCGCGGTCCCAGGCATAGGGAATGTTGGGGAAATCGGTGCCGTAGAGAATTCGATCCGGCCGGGCGGTGAACAGCCGCAGCGGCACGGCAATCGGAAAGTATTGGGCGCCCATCATCGTGGTGTCGAGCCACAGGTTGTCGTGCCGCTCGAGCAGCCGCAGGTAGCCTTCGAACTCGTCGGCCCCCAGGTGGGGAACGCACAGCTTCAAGGTCGGGTGCGCCTGCAAGACCCGCTCGACCCGCTCGACCGCGCACACCGAGTAGGGGTCGACCTTGTAGCTGTCGGACTTCGGCTCGCGTCCCGCGTGCATCACCAGCGGGCGTCCGTGCGCAGCGCACGTCGCATAGATTTCATCGAGCTCGGGCGCGTCGGGCGCAAAGCACTGCACGTGGCAGTGAAGCTTCACCCCTTTGAGCCCCGCGGCGAAGGCGTCTTCGAGGACCTTGACCGCCCCCGGCTCGCCCGGAAAGACCGTCGCCACACCGATGACCCGCGGCTCGGTGCGGCAGACCTCGGCGATGTAGTTGTTCAAGGTCCGGGCCATGCCCGCGCGGTGCGAGTAGTGCAGCGCCACGACGTGCGACAGCCCCCGGTCGAGCAGAAAGCGAATCACCTGCGGCGTTCGAAGCTTGTAGCGCACCGGCCACGCGTGGGCGTCGAACCACTTCCACAACGCGTCGAAGACCGGGTCGGGGAACAGATGCACGTGTGCGTCGACCACGGGCGGCAGCAGATCCGGCAAGCACGGCCCTTCTTCATCATTCAGGCCCGGCAGCGGCAGCTTCATCCCCGAACCCTGCACCGCCGACGCTGCGAGGCAGCATGCGGGGCCGATTTCTTCAGCGCTCATTCGGGTCGCGAGAAAAAGTCGTTTGGCCATGTTTTTTCAACCTCCTGAGAGTGCCTGCAATACGTACAGCTCGGTGTGCTCGCCCACCGGGTCTGATTGCTGCGCGCGGTCCTTGAGCTGCTCGGAATCGACGAAGACGATCACGTGTCGGCGCAGGCTTCCCTGCTCGGGGTGAAGGTCAGTCGTGGCGCCGGCGCTGCTCCTTTTGCTCGTTGCGACCCCATCGGCAAGGGGCGTGACTTTAGGCACAAACCACCCGGCCGATGGTTAGAGTGGGCGCCCATGGCTGTGTTCAAAAACCCGCTTCCCACGGTCGACTGCATCGTCGAGCTTCCGAGAGATCGCATCGTCCTCGTGCTGCGCAAGAACGAGCCGATCGGCTGGGCGCTTCCCGGAGGTTTTGTCGACGCTGGCGAGCCCCTGCATGCCGCCTGCGTCCGGGAAGTGAAAGAAGAGACCGGCCTCGATGTCGACCTGTCCGAGCAGTTTTTCACCTACTCCGACCCCGCCCGAGATCCGCGCAAGCACACCCTGAGCACCGTCTACATCGGCTGGGCCGACGGCGAGCCTCAAGGCGGCGACGACGCGGCCGAGGCCCGCGGCTTCACCCTCGATCAACTGCCCTCGAACCTGTGCTTTGACCACGGGACGATCTTGTCCGACTACGCCACCTACAAACGCACCGGAAAGCGCCGAAAGATTTGACCCCCACACCCCGACAGCGCGCCCTCAAGGCGCTCGCCGATGAAACGTTCGACCTCGTCATCGTCGGGGGAGGAATCACCGGCTGTGGCATCGCGCGTGACGCCGCCTTGCGCGGGTTGAAGGTCGCGCTGATCGAAAAGCTCGACTTCGCTTCGGGCACCTCGAGCAAGTCTTCGAAGCTGGTGCACGGGGGACTGCGCTACCTCGAGCAGGCCGAATTCAAGCTGGTCTTCGAATCGGTGAGCGAGCGCAAGTTATTGATGAGTCGCGCACGACATCTGGTGCGCCCGCTTCCCTTCCTCGTCGCTCACTTCAAAGGCGATCGCCGCTGGCTGGTGACCCTCGATCTCGGGTTGTGGATCTACGACGCTCTGTGCCTGTTCGGCAGCTACAAGAACCACCGCACGTTTGGTGCGACCCGAACGCTCAAGCTCGAGCCAGCCCTGAAGAAGGAAGGCCTGACCGGCGGCATCCTCTATTACGACTGCTTCACCGACGACGCGCGGCTGACGCTCGAGAATGCGATCGATGCCTACGCACTCGGAGCAGTCATCGTCAACCACGTTCGCGCCGGAGCGCTGCTCAAAGACGGCAGCGGGCGGATCATCGGCCTTACCGCTCATGACGAGGAACCGGCCGGCTCGCAAGCGGCGATCGACATTCGGGCCCGGCTGGTGATCAACGCCACCGGCCCCTGGAGCGACGAGGTGCGCGCGCTCAATTCGGAACGGCCGATTCTGACCCCGACCAAAGGCACCCACATCGTCATCGACTCGCAGCGGCTGCCGGTTCGAAACGCGCTGATGATGCTCGGGCCGCGCGACGGGCGGGCGGTCTTCGCCATTCCGTGGGGCTTGGGTCGAAGCGTGATTGGGACCACCGATACTTTCTTCAGCGGCAGTCCCGACGACGTCCATGCCGACCGCGCCGACACCGAATACCTGCTCGAGATCGGCAACCATTATTTTCCCGATGCGAAGCTTGGCCTGGAAGACGTGCTCGCCACCTGGTCCGGGCTTCGACCCCTGCTCAAGTCCGATCATGAAGGGGTGGGCGCCTCGCAGGTCTCACGCGAACACATGATGTTCGAGCAGCCCGGCTTCCTCACCATTGCCGGAGGCAAGCTGACCACCTACCGACGCATTGCGTTCGAGGTCGTCGATCGCGCGATGGAACAGCTCGGGCTGAAGAAAGCCTCCCAGACTCAAGATCGCTTTCTGCCCGGCTCGGTGGGCCTGGAATCCGACGCCCAGCTCGAAGGCCTCGTCCACCCCCTCATGGCCGAAGGGCTCACTCCCGCTTCCGCCGCGCACCTGGCCACCACCTTTGGCACCCGCAGCGCCACCGTCGCCGCGAGGCTCAAGGGGGACCCCACCTGCGCCGAGCCATTGGACGCCGAGCTGCCCTACCTCACCGCGCAGATTGACGAGGCGATCGAGAACGAGTTTGCCCGAACGCTCGATGACGTCCTCACCCGGCGAATTCCCCTGGTCCTGCGCGGCCGCGATCAAGGCTTGCGCATTGCTCCGAAGGTCGCCGCCCGGCTGCAGCACAAGCTGGGTTGGACCGACGCCCAGACAGCCAGAGAGCTCTCGCACTACCGTTCGGTGGTTGACGCCAGCCGCCGGTTTCGCAACGGCTGAACGGGCTTGAATTCCCGGGTAGCGATTGGGCTCTTCCTCGGAGTGCTCGCCGTCTCGTGGGCGGCGATCTTCGTCCGGCTCACCGATGCCCCTCCTCTGACCATCGGAGCCTGGCGGCTGTGCCTCGCCGGGGCGATCGTTCTGCCGTGGGCGCTGCTGCGTCACCGCGCCGAGCTTCTCGCCTCGACGCGACGCACCTGGCTGTTCCTGTTCGGCTCGGGCTTCGCGCTCGCGCTGCACTTCGGCACGTGGATCGCCTCACTCAAGCTGACGACCGTCGCCAGCAGCGTCGCCCTCGTCACCACCACCCCGGTCTGGGTCGCAATTCTTTCCGGAGTGCTGCTGAAGGAACGAGCCCGCGCCCTCACCCTGCTCGCGATGGCCGTGGCCATCTGCGGCAGCCTGCTGATCGCCGGAGCCGACTTCGCCCTCGACGCCCAGGCCCTGCGGGGCGACGCGCTCGCCCTGGCAGGCGCGATCTTCGGTGCGGTCTACCTGACCATCGGCCGCCACGCTCGAAACGCGCTCGGCCTCGCCCCCTACATCGGCGTCGTCTACCCCGTGGCCGGGTTATCCCTGCTCGCCGCGGCCGTCTTCACCGGCGCGCCCCTGGTCCACTTTCCAGCCCAGACCTGGCTGCTCTTCGCGGCCCTGGCCGGGGTGCCGCAGCTGATCGGCCATTCGCTCTTCAACTGGGCGCTGAAGCACACCTCGGCGGGGCTGGTGTCCGTGGCCATTCTCGGCGAGCCGGTGTTCTCGACCTTGCTCGCCATTCCCATTCTCGACGAGCGCCCGGGGTGGGTCCGCGCGATCGGCGGAACCGTGGTCCTGGTGGGGGTCGCGCTGGCTGCGGTGTCAGAATCGCGCCGCGCGCCACCGGTCATCGACTGACGGCGCGCACCGCTTGCAGCACTTTCTGAACAATCGGTGGGCGCGAGACCTTGTCCAGGTACCAGGCCACCCAGGGCTTCGCCAACACCTTGGGCAACACCCCGCTGGCCGCGAACCAGCCTCCCAGCAACGCGCGCCGCGCGAGGGGCAGCCGGGCATGACCCACGGACTTCATGCCCCGCCAGGCCAGGTTGATGCGGGAATCGCCGGGGGTCGGGTGGTTGTCTGGGTCCAGCGTCAGCGAGGCCACCTGGTTGGCGACGTGTCGATGGTCCTTCTCGCCCAGGTTCGGCGCCACTTCCAACCCCAGACCCATCGCCTTTTCCTTCAGCGCGCGGTACCGATGTGCATCGTGCGCAAGCAGCTTGCGGAACTTCTCTCCGGTCGCGCGCTTGCCCGCCCAGGAATTGTTTCCGTGCTGCCAGTACGCACCCAGCGGCTCTTCCACCGAGATGACCGGCCCGAGCAACGGAGCGACCGTCACCAAATAGCCGTCGGCCGACATTCGAAAGTCCTGCTCCGGAATCGGTAAAATCGCTTCGAGCGTTCGGCGCGAGAACCCGTTTCCGCTGGTCACTGCCCCTTCGAAACGCCCGGTGGTCAGCAGCAACCGAACCACGTTGCCACTGTCGAACGACACTTCGGGGGCCGGGTAGACGTCGATGACTTCCCCGTCTGGGCCCACCAGGTTCAACCGGAACTGCACCATCGCCACCCACGGTGCCCAGACCGAGACCACCTTCGAAACCGCCTGGGGGTAGAGGTGATCGTCGGCGTCGAGGAAGAAAATCAGGTCCCCCTTCGCCGCCTTGAACCCGGCATTCATCGCCCCGCCCTGCCCCCTGTTCTTCGTCTGCATCACCGCGGTAACCGCGCCCGCGAAGCCTGCAATCACCTCGGCCGACGAATCGGTCGAGGCGTCGTCGACGACGATGATCTCGATGTTCGGGTAGTCCTGACCGAGCGCACTGCCCAGGCTGCGCGGCAGAAACCGCGCGTAGTTGTAGTTGAGGACGACGATCGAGACGAGCGGGGCCGACATGGCGCTACGGCGTCAACCCGCACCCGAACACGGGGGAACCCGCGTCCGAGAACAAGGTCCCGTTGCTCGCCGCGCACACCACGCTCTGCACGCACGGCAGAGTCTGGCCACTGATCCCGAACTTGCACTCGCTGGTGAGCCCCGCGTCGTTGTTCGGGCAGCTGTTCGCCGTGCCCACCGTGCATTGGCACGTCTTGGGGTGCCCTCCGTCTTTTAAGGTCAGCGCCTGTTCCGGCTTGCAGCTGCCGCCGTCGTTGCCCTGGCTGCAGTCCGAGTCGGTGTTGCAGTAGTCGTCCCCCATCGCCAGCTTCGGCCGAATGATGATCGGGGGATAACCCGCCGGGCAGCCCTTGATGTCGCGTCCGACGCCGAACACGTCGCGGGTCCCATCGTTGAAGGTCGAAGGCGCGCAGACCGCGGTGTTCATCGACGCCTGCAGGCACAACATCGGCATCGGACTGCAGCTGGGGGACTTGCTGCCGTTGGCGCACGCTCCGCCCCCCTGCAAGTACGCGGGCAACTGCTGGTTCTTGCAGTCGTCGTTGCTCATGCAGGTGGTGCAGAACGGAGGCTTCGGCGCGGTGTAGCAATTGTCCGGGCCACGATCGGAAACCGGGGGGCACGGGTCAGCCACCCCATCGTTGTTCTTGTCTTCGCCACAGCAATACTCACCCCGGGTGCAGGCGATGGCCGCGCCGCCCTGCTCGACGCAGGTCAACAGCCGGCAGAAGTTCACACTGCCCGCGTCCGGCGAGCCGCCGTCGCTGGCACACGCAAACGGTGAACGGCAGTCTTTGTAGGCCACTCCGCTGGAAGGGTCCGTGCCGGTGCGGCAGTCGGTCTTGCAGGTCAAGGTCCCGCGGTCGCAATACCCCAGCGGGATGCTCGCGGGCGGCTGCTCAGGGCATTCCTGGTTGTCCATGCAATCGCCGTTCGCCCGGCAGCGCTTGTCAGAAGTTCCACCGCCCGAAAGGTTCTCGCCGCGGCAGGTCAACCGATCTCCGCCAAAGGCGTTGGTCGTCGACTTCTTGCAGTCGGCCTCGCTGGTGCAGGGCGTCCGGCAGCGGCCGGCTCCATAAAACACCGAGTTGATCGCCAGGTTCGCATCGTCCACCCAGCAGGTCTTTCCCGGAGGGCAGCCCGGCGAGGCTGGCTCTTTCTTCACGAAGTCCCAACGGCAGCGCGGCTCGCACAGGCACGCGCCCTTGTTGCAGACCGAGCCCGACGGGCAGCTCTTGTCCTCGACGCAGCCGACCGAGCTGCAGCTGTTGCTCTGCGGCTTGCAGTAGCCCAGCCCGTCATCGATGGTCCCGCAGGGGCACGCGCCGCTCTTTTGTTGAAAGCAGAACTTCTTCCCGCTGGGGTCGCCCTGGAGAATCTTGCAGGTGCCTTGGGGATCGAAGAGGAACTCGCTGCCACACTGCGCCGAATCGGTGCACTCTTCGCAAGGCGCGAGGCGACGGCGGCAGACTCCGGTGAAGTTCGGCTTGGATCCCGTCTCGGTCACGCAACGGCACTGCAGGCCGTACTGGTAGCAGGGCGAGAGCGGATCGAGCGACGAGCAGTCGCTGCTGACATTGCACCCCGTCCCCGGGACGCACTGCCCGGTCGACTGGCTGCAGAAGGTTCCGTTCTTGTAGACCGCGCAGTCGTCGTCCTTTGCGCACGGCTGGCCCGCGTCGACGGTCACCGCCCCGCCGCCACTGCCCCCCCCGCTGCCTCCACCGGTGCCGCTTCCGCCGGCCCCACCGCCGGTTCCACCGCTGCACGCGCCCAGGATGCACGCCTGGCTGGCCGTACACGCCGCGCACGCCACGCCGCTGGCGCCACAGGCCGCCGTTTCCTTTCCGCCGACGCAGGTGCCCTTGTCGTTACAGCACCCCAGGGTGCAGTTGTCCGGGCCACAGGCCTTTGGAGTGCAGGAAGGAGCGACTGCGATCAACAGGCCGATGGCCATGCCGGTGATTGCCCAGCGAACTTGCGTCCAGCTCATGTGGTTAAGCCTCGAAAAATGGAAAGTCGGCCTGAGAGGGGGGTGCCTATAGCTGAAATCACGGGCCCAAGCCCACCCAGACCGCCCCATCGGCGAAGACCTCCTTTTTCCAGATGGGAACGTCGGCTTTCAATCGTTCAATCGCATGGCGGCAGGCCGCAAAGGCCTCTGCGCGGTGAGGGGTCGAAGCGGCGATTACCACCGCCAGCTCTCCCGGACTCAACACCCCCACCCGGTGGTGAATGGCGAGCCGGGACCCGGGCCACAATGCGGCGGCTTCGAGCGAGATCTCGGCAAACTTCTTCTCCGCCATCGGCGCGTAGGCTTCGTATTCGAGGCGAACCACCGCCTTGCCCTCGGTCGACTCCCGCACCGCACCACTGAACGTCACCATTCCACCCTGCCCGTTGCCGCTGACCGCGCGCACCACCGCGTCCAGCGACAGCGGGGCTTGCGTGACCCAAAACTGCGGAGCCCCACTTCCTCCGGCCACCGGAGGAATCAGCGCCACTTCCGCGTTCGCCGGGACCTGGGTCTCGAGAGCGACGAACTGGTGGTCCACCGCCACCCGAAGGTGGGGCAGCAGCGCCGCAAGCTCGGGGTGGAGCCTGCAGAGCAGCTGCAGCAGCTGGCGGACGCTCGCCCCTTCGGCCAGCTGCACCTCTTCCCCAGAGCAGCCGGCCCGCTCACGCGCAGCGGCGAAATACCGCAAGGTCACCGCGTTCACGTCAGCCTTTGGAAGTGGGCTCGCCGCTGTCGGGCTTCTTCCATTTCGCCGTAGGCCTCTTCTTCTTCGGCCTGGGTTTGATCGCCGGCCCATCGTCGTCGGGGTCGTGGCCTTCGGCTTCGTCCCGAATGAGCTCTTCGACCCCACTGCCGTGTTTCTTGCGGAACTCGTCGAACTTCTCTTTGGTGAACACGCTGCCCGCTTCAGATTTGGCTTTCGTGAACACCGTCTTCAGCACCGCCTTCGTCACGTCGCGATTCGCGAAGTAGGCCATCGCGACATGGCCCATTCCCCAGGTGATGCCGAACGCCCAGGGCGCGGCGAGCACTCCACCCAGCCCAGGCAGGAAAATCTTCGTCAGCGTCGCGAAGCTCTTCTGCGCCACCAGCCCGGCCCCGCAGACCGAGGCCAGCTCGAGCACCAGGTGCTTGGCCTCTTCACGATTCAGCTCTCGTCCGTAGACCCGGCCGATCGCGGTCACCATCGTGGCCTGGACGGCAGTGACCGCCACGAAGTCCGAGAACGGAATCGGCACCAGGGTGACGACCGCCGAACCGAACGACGACATCATCACCAGGTCCCGGGCAATCTCTTCTGACTGAGCCGTATTGAGCTTCTTCTTCGAAGCTGCCTTTGCGGTCGCGTTCAAACTGTCCAACCAGCCCATACATCCTCCGTTGCGGTGGGTGCGAGACGCACCGGGTTAAACACCCGTTCGACTTGAAAATCCTTCTTCTCCGTTAAGCTTTCAAGTCTTCCATGGACACTCTCTCAGCCGACACGCTCGCCAGTCGCGGTCCCATCAGCGGCGAGTCGCCCCTGCCGACTGACTCGCGGATCAACACGGTATTGCCCAAGGTCGAGTGGGTCGGAGAAGTCCCCCACCTGGTCAGCAACAACCGCGATCGCTTCGAAGAGCTTGGAGTGCTGGGGGTCGGAGGAATGGGCGAAGTGGTCCTGGCCCGGGATCACGACATCGGCCGCACGGTCGCGCTGAAGCGGATGTTGCCGGGCAAGGACATGGCCACGGTGCTGCGCTTCGTCGACGAGGTGCGCGCGGTGGGAAGCCTCGAGCACCCCAACATCGTCCCCGTGCACGACGTGGGCATCGATTCCGCCGGTCGGTTTTTCTTCGTGATGAAGCGGCTGGACGGGCAGACCCTGGAAACGGTGATCACCTCGCTGCGAGACGGAGCTCAATCGGCGCGGGACAAGCTCACCTTTCCGATGCGCGCGCAGATCTTCTTGGGGATCCTCGCGGCCGTCGCGTACGCGCACAAACAGGGGTTCATTCACCGCGATCTGAAGCCCGCCAACATCATGCTCGGCCCCTTTGGCGAGGTGACCGTGATGGATTGGGGCCTCGCCAAACAGATTCGCGGTCCGAAATCGAAGGGGCTGCCGCAACCGGGAATGGTCGACGAGCATCGATCCGGGCCGCGACGCCCGAGCGTGCTCAGTACCCAGTTGGGCTCGATGATGGGAACTCCGCTGTACATGTCTCCCGAGCAGGCGCGGGGCGAGCACGACAAGGTGGACGAGCGCAGCGACATCTACAGCCTGACCGTCCTCTTCCACGAGCTGTGCTTTGGCACCCACTACCTCGCAGGTCGAAACACCTTGGCCGAAGTCGTCGAAGGGGTGAAGACAATCAGCCCGAGGGTCGGCCCCAAATTGGCGGTCGACGATTCGGTGCCTGCCGAGCTGCAGTGGTACATGACGCACGGCTTCGAGAAAAAGGCCGAAGACCGCTTCCAGTCGGTCGACGAGATGATCGCCGTCCTGCAGCAGGTCCTCGACGGCCGCTTCGAGGTCAAATGCGCGCGAACCATGGCCAAGCGCGGATTGTTGATGTTGACCCACGGCCTCGACCGGAAGCCGTGGGCCTTCGTGCCCGGCGTCCTGTTCGGAACCGGGGTGGGCGTCATTGCCGTCGGGAAGTTGATGTTCGATCTGATCAGCGCTCTCTGAGCGAGATCAAACCCCATAGCTTTCCGCCGCGGGCCCCGGGCTCGAAGTCGAGCACCAGAAAGTCGATCGGCGTCAGCTGATCGAGAAACGCAGAGCTGAACCCTTGAACCGTCACCACTTTGGCGGAATCTATTCCGGCGAGGCTGCGGGGAATCTGAAGCTCGGCCTTCAGCCGGCCCACGTCGACGAGCAACGAGCTGTGCCCCGGCCCAAACGCTCCATTGAACCGCGCGCCGAGTTCTTTGGCCAGGTCAGCATTGGTGCGGGGACCACTGGCATCTCCGCTGCGAATCATCAGGGCCCGAGGGGTCAAGGCGATCGTCGCGGTCAGGCTCGAGAGCCTTCGTTGCCACAGCAGCGCGTCGCGGTCATCGGCGTAGGGGGCCCGCACCGGCGCTCCGAGCAGGGAAGAGAGCACCGGAGCCACCGGCTCGCGGGCCGTGAGGCCGGCAATGAGATGAATGACGCCGCGCCACTCGGGCTTCCCGGTGCCGTCGACGAGGTTTCTCAAAAAGCCTTCAGCGTCGAACCACGCGAGCGCACCGAGCTCTCCGGTAAAGGCCCGCACCGCCGCGCGGGTATCGAGCCCCGCCCCGTCGAGCCGCGCGAGCAGGCCCGGCTTTTGACTTTTGCTGCCTGTGGCCAGAAACAGGTCGGCCAGCTCGTCCGGGGGCAGCGACAACTTCAGCGCCGCCACTGGCCCTTCGGCTCCGCGAGCGAACATTCCCGGAGGAACCAGGTTGGGCTTCAACGGACGCGCGGTGCGAACCGACCCTTCGAGTGTCGCGCTTCGCGTTCCCACCCGAACCCCGGCCATCACCGATTGGAACAGGGGACCTCGGGTCAGCGCGGGCTCATCGGGCCGCTCGCGCGCGTAAAGGCAAAGCGTGCTGTTGCCGAGCCCGGCGTACGACTCGGCGAACAGCGGGTCGGCCTGAAGCCCACGCCCGCTTGCGGCCCGAACGTGCGCCACGATGTTCGCAACTTCCTCCGCGTCCGCCTCGGGTTCCGGCAGCGCGAGGTAGAGGTAGCCCCGGTCGACGAACGCGGCCGCCTTCCCCCACGCCGCTGCGAAAATCCGGATTCCATCGACCGTCTTCGGGCTCTCTTCGGCCCCCGAGGCGAGCAGCTTCAGCGCCAAGGCCTTCATCGCGCGGTCTGCGTCGACGACGCCCAACAGCGCGATCGTCCCGCTGAAGCCGGGCAGCATCATCACCCCCACGCCTTCCTGGGGATCCACCACCGAGCCCTCGCCCATCGACAGCTCGAGCGCGAGCGCCGGCAGCCAGGTCTGTTCGAGCGCGCGCTGCAGGTTGCCCGGCCCGGCGACGCGCTCGAAGAAGTCCACCGCCGGGCCGAGATCTTCTTTGAGCGAGGGGGTCCAGAGAATCGCTTCGACGTCCTCGGGCACGGCCCGCACCAGCGCTCGGGGTACCACGGTGAGCTCGACGCGATCGATCAACGTTTCGGCTTCGAAGCCCTGCACGACGTAGTGCCCGGCTTTGGCAAACGCGTGACTGGCTTGAGAGGCCGCGACGCGCGCACTGCCGTCGGCAAAGTCCCAGCTGAGCACGCCGTCGCCGGGCAGGCCGAAGTCGACCCCCACTCCAGTGTCGATCGCAACTTCCACCCGGGTCGCTCGCAGAACGCGATGACAGCCCGCAAGCACGGCGAGAAAAGTCAGGGCTACGACGCGAACGGACACGCGGAGAAGTGGTTCTTTAGAATTCGATGGCGATGCCGAACATCGCGTTGCGGCTCGACAGGTCGAGGCCGTCGGCCTGCCCATTCGCTCGCTTGGCTCCGAAGTTGTTTACCTCGGTGATGGCCCATTCGGCGAACAGGTAGGTGTGGTTGACCCCTGCGCTGGTGTCGAAGTCCCGCGCCAGCCGCGGGTCGAGAAAGTCGATCTGCAACGCGAGCCCGATCGTCGCGGCGACCCCGAACCGCACCCCCACCCCCTCCTGCCCATCGGCCAGCTCGGTCTTACCTCCTTTCACCACCCACCACGGCTCAGCCACGAAGCCGCCTTTGACGTACGGCACGAATGGAATGTTGTGTTTCTGCGACAGCCAATCGAACCGGTAGACCGCCATCAGCTTCATCGGAAACAAACGCAACCCGGTGCTTTCCGCCGCCTTCATCCCGGTCACGGCATCGGTTGCAGGACCAAATTTCTCCGCGTAACCCACTGAAAACCCCACCGCCAGCGACCCCAACGGCCGCCAGAACTGGTAGTCGAGCTCGAGCTCGCCCATCAACATCTGCGAGTTGCCGAAAGTGTTGTAGTACGGCTTGGCAGTGAGCGACTCGTCCCGATCAATCAGCGGTTTGTGCGGCCCAAGCTTGATTTCGAACGCGAAGGACTGGTCGGTTGCACCGTAGACGTCCGCAGCAAAAGCATTTGCGCCCACCGAGGCCACAATTAAAACGAGAAAGCGCATCGTCAGCTCCTCTTCCTGTTTCTACGCAGCAGCCACAGGCCACCAACGACGAACAGCGGAACGCCGTCCACCACCTGGCAGCCTCCCTTTTCCGCACTGCCTGCCTCGCGAACATTGGCCCAGAAGCCCTTGGTCAATCGCGGAGTGGCAGCGACCATCGCCGACGGCACGCTGAAGTTGCTGGCCGAGTCTTCGGCCCGGGCCTGAATGTCATAGGTCGTCCCGTTGATCAGGTTCTGGATTCGAATCGACGAGCCGGCCGTGGTGGCGATCTGTGCTCGTTCGGCGAAGGTCACCTCACCTTGGGCCCGGGTGTCGAAGTGCACCACCGACGTGTCGGTCTGGGCGGTGAACTTGATCTGCAGGGCGCTGTCCTGCTCGCTGACCTCGCCAATCGTCGGGGCCGCCGGAGCCTTGGTGTCGTAAATCAAGCTCAGCGACTTGGCCTGCTGTTGGACACAGGTCGCCCCGATGGTTGCGCTGGCGATTCCAACCGCGCCGCAAATTCGGTGGGGCTTTTCGATGTCGGGGGTGCCACAGGTGTAGCCCGCGTCGCTGTATTTGAAGCCGGGAAGATCTGCGAGGGCCACGGTGAAGGTGCCGGTCTTGCGCGCCAGCTCTGTGATCGGGACAGTGGTGAAACGGGGATCATTGACACCCGGAGTGTCCTGGCACTCGCCCTCGGTCACCCACAGCGTCAGGCCACTGCCGCACGCCCCCAGAACAATCGTGGAGGTCCAGGTCACCTGAATGGTCGCGCTGCACGAGGACGCATTGAAGCGGTAGATGTCCGATTCCTGAAACGTGTAGTCGAGGGCCACGCTTTGCGCCCAGGCACCCGAAGTCGTAAGCAGCCCAAGGAGTAGGAAAGTGCGGGTCATTTGTCTCGCGCCATTAAGCAACGCCTCGGCCACCTGAAGCCAGCAAGTTACCCAGTCTAATCGGCACCTTGAGCCTCAATCGCTGTTCGCCCGACTGCCATTTTGTCACGGCCGGGAAGCCAACTTGATCGCCAGCGACGCGGCGACTTCCCCCGCCCGCCCGGCATTGTCGAGCGCGGCCACCAGCTGAAGCGACTTGCCCTCGAGACGAATCCTTCCCACGTGAATCGACGGGTCGGCGGTCACCAGCATCGGCATCGGGTAGATCCCCTCGGCCGGCGAGTCGAGCACCTTCAGCCCCGCGACGCCTTTGAGTCGCTCGCGCAGCGCGTCGGCATCGAACACCCGTTCGAGCTGGGCACTGATCACCAGCAGCGTGCCGTGAAAAAACGGAGCGGCGATCATCGTGCACGACAGCGGGGTCGGACCCAGCCGCCGGGCGACCTCGAGCTTCAACGCGACCTCGTCACTGGTGTGCGCGCCGACGAAAGCCCCCACCTGGGGCACGAGGTTGAAGGCGAGGCGGTGCGGAAAGACGCTGGGGTCCACTTCCGACGCATTGAGCAGCGCCGCGGTCTGTTTTTCGAACGCGGTGATTCCCGGCTGGCCTCCATGGGCGGCGCCGAACAACACCACCACCTGAACCGCCTGCAGACCGACCGTGCTCTGCACCGGCTCGAGCGCGGCGAGGACCGCCTGCGTCGCGGGGCTCGCCACCGAAATGATCCGCCCGTTGAACGGCCTGGTGAGCAGCAAGTCGTTCTCTGCCAACACCAGGGGAATGGCCAGGTCGCTGCGAAAGGCCCCCGACAAATCGACGACCCAGGCGCCGCTTTGCTGCGCGGACAAAGCCAACGGGCGCGCGACTTCAGCGGGGCACGCGAGCACCACCACCTTGATCCCGACGAACGCTTCCTGGCTCAGCTGCTCGACCTCGAGGCTCTCGCCCGAATAGTCCACGTCGGCGCCCTGCGTCCGCTCGGAAGCAAACAGCGTCAACCCCTGCGCGGGGTGATCCTTCTCTTCCAGCGCGCGCAAGATCTGTTGGCCCACCGCGCCTGTCGCCCCGACAACTGCAATCTGTTCTTGAATGGCCATGGCTAGTCTTCCTTGAGGCGAGAGGTGGGAGCGGGCCCCGGCAGCGGCGGAAACTTCGGGTTGTCCTCGGCTCCGGACGAGCGCAGGTAATGCGGCTCGAGCGCGAACATCGTTTGCAGATCAAAGGCCGGGGGAAGTTTCGCCAGGCGCGCCAGGCACACTGCGCTCGGAAACAAAGGTCCCGGCAGCAACCGGGCGACTGGAACTCCCAGCGCCTGCAGTTGCTCGGAATATGCAGCGATCGCAGGTCCCAGGACCCAGCCCGGATGCCGCAGCACTTCGGCGGCAAAATCCGAAACCGCAAGTGCCTGCTCCGGCCCCAACAAGACAACCCCCTGGCCTTCCCTTCGGTAGCGCCCGAGGAACAGCTCGCCCTTCTTGACCACCGCAGCGCATGACAGCTCTACCCTTGGGGGGCCTTCGAGCGCGATTGCGGCCAGCGACGAGACGCCCGCCAGCGGAATCTTCAACGCGTACGCGAGGCCCTTGAGCGTGGCCAGGCCGATGCGAAGTCCGGTGAAGCTTCCGGGGCCAAGGCCCGCGACCAACCCCGTCAACGAGCTGGGAGTCAGTCCGTGCCGCCGCAGCAGCGCCTCGATTTCACCAGGCAATACCTCGCTGGTGCGGCGCGGCGGTCCGACGGCGAGCTGTTCGATGACCGCGCCGCCCGGCTCGAGCAGCGCCAGGCTCAGGGTCAAGGTCGAGGTGTCGAGCGCCAGCAGCAAAGTCAGTGGCGCTTAGCACCGCACGCGATCAACCACAGCTGAACGTCTGCGGCTCACCAAGCCACCGCAACGCCGAGCAACACGAAGTTCGATGCATCTTCCCCTCCGCTCTGGTCTTTCCATCCACCCGCCAGGTAGGCGACCGCCCGAGGAAAATCAGAAACGATGATCTGGTCCTCGACCCACAGCTGGACCTCCGGGCCGAGCTGAAGCCCCGCGCCGATCCTCATCGCGACGTTGAGCAAGAACTGGCTTCGCCCCCCGGCCTCGGGTCCCACGATGAAGTTCTCTCCACCAAAGCCGGGCCCCCCTACCAGGCTGAGAAACCAGGGGTCGAACTGCCGGTGCCAGTCGAGCATCGGGTACACCACCAGGTGATCCAACCAACCATCGACTGCAGTGCCCGAAACGCGGGTCACTCCCTTCACCCGAACGGTGGACGACAAAGTCCGAAGCCTGAAGCCGACCGAACGCCGGGGCCACGCCGCATGCAGATCCACTCCCAGCACCACCGGGGCCCCAAAGTGAATGTCTCTTTCTTCAGCCGACTCGACCACCTGCGCAAAGCCGCTGCCCACCAGCAGCGCCGCAGAAAGGTGACTTCCGTCGGCCTCGTCTGCCTCGTCTGCCGCGGCACTCGTGGGCCACGGCAGCAACGGCAAAGCGATGAAGAGCAGCGCTCGACCCGCACGCTCCGTCAGCACGGCCCTGCTGTTCTCCCAGGTCTTCATCGGAACGCTTTCTTCCGAGGCGAAGACAGCTTCTCGAGTCGTTCGAACACGCGCCTGCGCAACTGGGGCGAGAGTGGGTCCGTTCCCATCATCGAGCACAACCACAGCCCATCGACCGCCAGCCGTGTGAGCGTCGCATCGACCGGATCCAGCCCGTCGGCTTCCAGTCGCTTCTGCCAACGCCGATACGCCTCTCTCAACGGATCCAGCAGCGCAGGAGCCAGAGCCACCGCAGAGATGACTGCGGCAGCCGCTGCGTCGGCTTGGGCGGCCGAGGCGGCCGTCGACGTGCGCAGGTAGGCGCGGGTAAAGCGGCCCGAAGCCTTCGCATCGCTCGCCGCAGCCAGGGCGCACCCCTGCCACCAGCAGTTCCTTCGAAGAAAAATGGTAGAGCAGCCCGCCTTTGCTCAAGCCGGCTTCCTTCGCCACTGCTTCCAGGGTGAGGAATGCCACTCCATCACGGGCAACCAGGCGCGCGGCCGATTCGAGAATCTTGCTTCGTACGGGCTTCGCCATTGCCCCCCGACTAAACCGTCCAGCCGGTACAGTCACACGGCACTGAGCCGAGCTACTACCTCAGCATGCGGGTAATGTCGTTCTTGAACACCAGCACCATCAGCACCGCGAGCATCGCCAACCCCACGAGGTTCGCGTACTCGCGGGCCTTGATCGGAATCGGTCTGCGGCGAATGCCTTCCCACAGCGCTGCCAGCAGCGCGAAGCCATCGAGCACCGGAATCGGCAACAGATTCACCAAGCCCAGGTTGACGCTAACGAGGGCCATGTTTCCAATGAATGTTTCGATCCCCAGCTCGGCGCTCTTCGAGGCGACCTGAAAGAGCATGATCGGCCCACCCACCGACTCGAGAGGAACGTGCCCGGTAAACAGTCGGTAGAAGATGAGGCCAATCTTCCGAATGATCTTCGGTAGGTTTTTTACCGACGCGACCAGCGCGTCCTTCGGGCCCATCGTCAGAGTCACCAGCTCTTCGGCTGGCCCCGCCGCCAGCGGATCGCGTCCGCCGCGAAACGCAGGCCGTTCGAGCAGCCCGAGCTCGAGCTGCTCGATGCGATTCTTGAAGTCGTCCTCGACGGTGATCATCGCCTGCGCCAGCGGTTGGGTTTTTTCGACACCGTCGCTGCGCCAGGTGAGTTGAAACGGCTTTTTTTCCAGCGCGGCCAACTCGAGCTCGACCGACATCCACGAGCTGAGCGTGTGCGCGTCGATTTTCAACAACCGGTCGCCGCGCTTGATGTGGGCTTCTGCCGCGGGCGTACCGGGGCTGACGCTCCACACGTAGAGGTCGCCCGACTCAGCGCCCAGCGCGGCAAAGCCTTCGCCCTCTTGCTTCTGCATCTTCACCGTCAGCAGCTCAGGCACCACAATCGTCGCCCCTGCCACCGGCTGAAGCTGCGAACGCGCGACCGACAGCTCGAGGGCACCCGTCGCTTTTGCGATCGCCTTTTGAAACTGCAGCTCATCCCGCACCCCTTCGCCATTGACTGAGAGAATCCGATCAAAGGTACGCAGCCCCGCAGCCTCAGCAGAGGAATCTTTCGGTACGCCGATGATTGGCGCTCGACCGCGGGGCCAGATGCCCAGCAAGCCGCGCTGCACTTTCTCGATCGGGTCAGTCTCGGTGGTCATCATCGGCTTGAGCGTGACCACCACCTCTTCCTTGTCTCGCTCGAGAGTGATGGTCACGTCCTGATTGGCGGCCCCCGAGACCAGCTCGCGAATCTCGCCAAAGCTGCGCACCTCTTTCCCGTCGATCTTCTTGATGTAGTCGCCGGGCTTGATCCCCGCGCGCGCCGCCGGAAGCTCGGGCTCGAGCCACCCGACCCGCGGAGCGATCACCTGGGTGCTGCCGACGTAGAGAAAGAAGAACGCGATGATCGGAAACAGCAGGTTGAAAGAAGGTCCCGCGACCACGATCAGCGCGCGCTTCCACCACGTCTGGGCCTGGAAGCTTCGCCCCAAATCTGCCGGAGCCACCTCGTCGTCCGGCTCTTGCCCCGCCATCTTCACGTAGCCACCCAGCGGCAGCCACGCGACGCGGTACTCGGTTTCACCTCGGGTGAAGCCGAAAATGCGTGGACCAAAGCCAATGCTGAACTTCAGCACCTTGACGTTGCAGGCCTTGGCAACGAGGAAATGCCCCAGCTCGTGCACGGTGACCAGAACGCCAAGGAAGATGATGAAGAAGACGGTGTTCTGGATCGCCGACATTTCAGCTCAGGTTAACCGGGTCACTGGTGCAGTGCCACGCGTCCGAACTGGACCCAGAGCAAAACCATGGGGGCGTTGAAGAGCAACGCATCGACTCGGTCGAGCATTCCACCGTGCCCGGGAATCATTTTTCCCGAGTCCTTCACCTCGTACGCCCGCTTGAGCATCGACTCGCACAGATCTCCCGCCGGGCCGAGGATCCCCCCGAGGATTCCCATCACCAGCGCGTCCAGGGCCGTCATTGCGGTGAAGAAACCGAACTTCACGATGAACAGCCCCAGAATGCTTCCCACCATTCCACCCGCGAAGCCTTCCCACGTCTTGTTCGGGCTGACCGCGGGGTAGAGCTTGTGCTTGCCGAACTGCCGCCCCGCGAAATAGGCCGTCGTGTCGTTCATCCACGTCACCACCAAAGCGCAGACCAACCACCAACCCCCGTTGGGCAGGTTGCGCACGGTCATCAGCGCGGTCATTCCGCCTCCGCAGTACACGAGCGCGGTGACCAGGTGCGCGACGCGGGTGGGCGCTTCGAGCAGCGGGCCCTTCACCAGGTGCCACAGCCAGGCGGCAAAGACCACCACCCCGATCAGGCCCCCGACCAGCGCCGCGGGTTCCCACGGATTCCACACCACCGTCAGTGGCATCAGCCCAGCTACCAGGACGGTGAACCACCCGATAGGTGACAGTTCCTTCAAGGTGATCTTGATGTACTCGCCCGTCGCGGACGACGAGCCCCACACCAGCAGCACCGCGGTGAACCAGCCTCCGCGATAGAGCAGGTAAATGATGATCGGCAGCAGCACCGCCGCCGAGCCAAGTCGGATCAGCAGGTTCTTGTTCTTGTCTGTCACGGGGCTCGACGGCCGGTCGGCACCTGGCCAAAGCGACGCTCGCGGCGCTGGTAGGCCTCGAGGCAATCCAGCAATTGGCTCACTCGAAAGTCGGGAAACAGCGCATCGGTGAACACGAATTCTGCGTAGGCCGACTGCCAGAGCAGAAAATTGGAAATCCGATGTTCCCCGCTGGTGCGGATCACCAGGTCCACCGACGGAAGATCTGCGGTCCACAGCTCGGCCGCCAGCTGGTCCTCTCCAATCTCGCTGGCTTTGAGCTTTCCGGTTTCGACCTTGATCGCCAGCCTCTTTGCCGCCTGAACCAGCTCTTCGCGGCCGCCGTACGAGAGTGCCAGCGTCAGCACCATCCCCGTGTTCTTCGCGCTCACGGCCCGCAGCTCTTCCAGAGGCTCACGCACCAGCGCCGGCAGACGGGCCAGCTCGCCGACCGCATTCAACCGGATTCCGTTCTCGAGGATCTCGCTTCGCTCTTTAACCAGGTACTCGCGCAGCAGCTCCATCAGCCCGGCGACTTCGGTGGGAGGCCGGCTCCAGTTCTGCGCCGAGAAGGCGTACAGAGTGAGCGCTTTGATCCCCACCCGCCGGGCGCAGCGGGTAATTTCTTTGACGCTCTTGCTGCCCTCGCGGTGCCCTTCCAGGCGCGGCCAGCCCTTGGCTTCGGCCCAGCGGCCGTTGCCGTCCATGATGATCCCCACGTGCCCCGGGAGCGGCCCGGCCTTCACCTCATCTTCGCGCTGGCTGGTGGATGGACTCATCGAGGGAAAAGGGGCGCGGGACCGTACCAGAAGGTCATGGTGAGCCAAGGAGTAACCCCTCACCTGATATCGCAGATAAAAACCACGGCGGGCGGTCGTCCCGAGACAGCGAGCCGTCGGAACTCGACTAGCATCCGCGCCCCTATATGCCTCCGAAGGTCATTGGTCCCTACCGCGTCCTCGAGACTCTGGGCAGCGGCGGGGTCGGCACGGTCTACCGGGCGATCGATCGGCGCAGCGGCGAGATGGCAGCCCTGAAACTGCTTTCCACCGGCCCTGCGCTCGACCCGCGCGCCGCCCGCAGACTGGCCCGAGAATTCGAAACGCTCGAGGACCTCTCACACCCCAACGTCGTGAAGGTCTATGACACCGGCGTCTACCAGGGCTACCCCTACCTGGCGATGGAACTGGTCGAAGGACTGACGCTGCGACACTACCTCGCGCTTTCGCCGACCGATTTGACGAGCGAACAGGGGTTGTCCAACGCGATCGCCGAGCACCGCAAGCACCTCAACGCCCCCCTCGGGGCCTCACAGTCCGAAACGTCGTCACTGAACGAAGACGAGACCAGCGGCGACTACCCGCCTTCCCCCTTTGGGCTTTCGACCTTCGCGCAAGAGGCACCCAGCGAAGAAAATCAAATCGATGAATCGCACGACGAAGAGTACGAGAGCGGCCCGGAATCCGTCCGCGCTCTGGCCGATCGCGCCGATGAGCCCGACACCGAGACCTCGGTGTCTGCCGAGTACTCGATGCCCTACGACATTCCCGCGCCTGAAGACCAGGGCCTGGTGGTCAAGGCCTCGCAGATCGACATCAACATGCTCAATCGCCCCGAGCGCGTCGGTCGATTGAAAGACTCGATGCTGCAGATCTGCGAGGCGCTTTCCTACATTCACGCGCATGGGTTGATTCATCGCGACCTCAAGCCCTCGAACATCATGGTCGATGAAGATCGCCTGGTGCGCCTGATGGACTTCGGGCTGGCCAAGTTCATCGCCGATGACGCCGCGGTCACCGCCGACGGGCGGTTGGTCGGCACCTTCCGCTACATGTCCCCGGAACAGATTCTGGGCGAGAAGCTCGACGCGCGCGCCGACCTCTATTCGTTGGGAGTGATTCTTTATGAATTGCTCAGCGGCCGCCCGCCCTTCGACGCCAAGACCCCCTATGAGCTTTGGCAAAAAGTGCTCGAGACCGAAGCAACTCCGATCGGTGCGATCAACACCCGGGGAGACCGCGCCATGTCCCGGGTCGCGCACCGGCTGATTCGCAAAGAGCCGCACGATCGTTTCCAGACGGCTGAAGAAGTTTTCGAGGCGCTCAACGAATGACTGAATTGCTCGTCTCGCAAAGCTCGGACGGCCAGCGGCTCGACCTCTTCGTCGGCGAGCAGCTCAAGCTCTCGCGCAGCAAGGTCAAGGCGCTCTTCGAAGCCGACGCGATCCGCCTGCAGGGACGTCGCGCGAAGAAGGGCGATGTGATCGCGGTCGGGCAGACGGTCTGGGTCAAACAGGTCGAAGAAGCTCCGCGCGCCGCCACGGCCGAACCCCTGGCGCCGCTGGTCGTCTTGCACGTCGACGAGGCGCTGGTGTTCATCGACAAACAGGCTGGCCTGCCCAGCCACCCGCTGCTGCCCGGCGAGACCGGCACCGTCGCCAACGCGCTCGTCGCCCGCTACCCCGAGTGCATTGCCGCAGGTCTCGATGAACGCGAAGGAGGCCTGTGTCATCGGCTCGACACTGAGACCTCTGGAGTCTTGCTCGCCGCTCGAACCCGCGCCGCCTGGGAAAAAATGAGGGAAGCGTTTTCAGGCACCGGCACCGACAAGCGCTACCTCGCGCTCGTCACCGGCCCCCTGGCCGACGAGGGGGAAATCGAGCTCAAGCTCTCTCACCATGGTGAACGGGTTCGCCCCGCCGCAGCAGGAGGAAGCGACGCGCGCGAGGCCCACAGCACCTTCGTCGCCCTGGGCCGCAGCGGGGAATACACCCTGGTCGAAGTGCAGATCCTCACCGGGGTCATGCACCAGGTCCGCGCCCACCTGGCGGCGGTCGGAGCATCGATCGTGGGCGACTCGCTGTACGGCGGCCGGGCCGAGCCCGGGCTCAACCGCTTCTTTCTTCACGCCCGCTCGCTGCAGGTCACTCACCCCACCACCGGCTCGAAGCTGAAGGTCGAGAGCCCGCTGCCCGAAGAGCTGGCGGCTGTCCTTCGCGCTCACGGGCTGTGACGCGAGCGATTCTTCACCTCGACATGGACGCGTTCTATGCGTCGGTCGAACAACGCGACGACCCTTCCCTGCGAGGAAAGCCCGTCATCGTCGGAGGTCACCCCACCCGCGGCGTCGTGCTCGCCGCCAGCTACGAAGCCCGACCCTTTGGAGTCAAAAGCGCCCTCCCGATGTCTCAGGCGCTTCGCCTCGCGCCCCACGCAAGGGTGGTCGCTCCGCGCCCGCACGCGTATGCCGACGCCAGCGAAGCGGTCTTCAAGATCTTCGAGCAGGTCACTCCACTGATCGAGCCGCTGTCGCTCGACGAGGCCTTTCTCGACGTAACCGGTTCGGTGACCCTTTTTGGCGCGCCCTCGGAAATTGCCGCAGATCTGCGCGCGCGAATCTTGAAAGAAGTGGGGCTGCCTGCCTCGGCCGGAATCGCCGAAGTGAAGTACGTGGCCAAGGTGGCCTCGGACTTCGCAAAGCCCAACGGTCAGCGCGAAGTCCTGCCCGGAACGGCGAGGGAATTTCTGGCTCCGCTGCCGGTGTCGCGGCTGTGGGGGGTAGGTCCTCGCACCGAAGAGACGCTGCGCCTGCTCGGGCTGAAGACAATCGGAGATCTGGCCCGAAGAGATTGTGCGTGGCTCGAGCAGAAGCTCGGACCTTCGGGACTTCATCTCTGGGAACTTTCCCAGGGCATCGATGATCGGCCGGTGGTGCCTGATCGCGAAGCCAAGAGCATCGGCGCGCAGGACACCTTCGAGGAAGACCTCTTCGGGCAGGACGCGCTGCTGCCCCACTTACATTCCCAGGCTCTGCGGGTGGGTCGGCGAATGCGGCGCGCGGGAGTCAAGGCCCGGGTGGTCGAGCTGTCCGTGAAGTACTCGGACTTCACCTCTCTCACCCGGCGAATCACCCTCGAGCAGTCGACCGACGACGGGCAGGCCCTCTACCGCGAAGCGATCGCCTTGCTGGCGAAGGTAGATCTGAAGCGGAAGATTCGGCTCACCGGAGTCAGCGCGCAAGACTTCGGCGGCAGCAGCGACCAGCTCGGCCTGTTTGCCGCGGCTGGGCCTTCGAAGTCCGACAAGCTCAACGCGGCCCTCGACAAGATTGCTTCGAAGTACGGAGGCGCAGTGATTGTCCCTGCGGACCTCAAAGACAGCACGCCCGATGATGAGCGCGACGAGTACCGCCGCCAGATGGGCGCCCGCCGCGGAGACGTGCGGCAGGACGATGAGTAGCTTTCAGACCGGCTGAGACGACGGAGGGACTGCGGTGGCCATCACCCCGTCCGAGCCGTTGGGCCCGCGACGCTTGCGACGACGGCGGCGCTTGCGACCCGCAGGACCCGCCGGAGCCTCCGCCGACGGAACCGGAGCGGCCCCCGTTTTCCACTGCTCGAGCTCTTCTCGAAATTCGTCGGTCGCCTCGACCCAGACCTCGAACACCTTCAGCGACTCGTTGAACAGCGGGTGCTTTCGGAAGCTCATCAACCCGCCCCGGCGGCGCCGCTGACCCGACAAAGTGCGCTGGGCGATCAAGATCATCCGGCAACGTTCGGCGATGCGGCGCGGCAGTCGCGCGGTCCGCACCAGTTCCTGGAGCAACAGCTCGATCGCCTTGGCCACGCTCGGGCGCCCGTCCTGAGCGGCGTCCGATTCAGGCTCATCGAGCGCGACGGGCAGCAACAGCGCCGCCAGCAGCATCGAGTCTTCAAACAGCGCCCCAGACTTCACCAGCACATCGAGCGCCTCGGCAAAGCCCCAGTAGGCGTCCTGGCCATCGGCGTCTTGCTCTTTGAGCCAGTTGTCCAGCGGCGGCAGCAGCACCTTCAGCGCGTCGAGCGCTCGCAGCAACTTGAGGCTGGGCGCCGAGACGCCACCTCGAATCAAGCGAAACGTTTCTTCCAGCAGACGAGGCGCCGAGCAACGTGAGAGGTCCTCGACCGCCGCTTCCATCGCCGCGTAGGTGCGCGACTCGATGTCGAACTCCAACTTGCAGGCGAACCGCACCCCTCGCAGCAAGCGTACGGGGTCTTCGCGCATGCGGACTTCAGGGTCGCCGATGGTGCGTATTTCTTTGAGCCCCAGGTCGCGCACCCCCCGGACGTGGTCGATCACCTTGCCCGCGCCCGGGTCATAGAAGAGCCCGTTGATGGTGAAGTCGCGCCGGCGCGCATCCTCGATCGCCGTCCCGAACACATTGTCTTCATCAATGAAAAGGTCGGGCTGCTTTCGTTCGGGCACCGGCGCGACGAACGCCAGCGGCGCCGGCATGTCTTCCATCGGAACCTCGCCCAGGTCCGCTTCGATCTCAGGGTGAACGGTCGATTCGACCACCGCTTCCCGGGCCACCTCGGCGACTCCCTCGACATCGGCGACGGCCATCTCGGCCGTAGCCTCGGTACGAATCTCACCCTCGGCGGCTTCCGAAGGCTGTGGGGGCTCTTCCACCGACGTAATCGGGCTCGCCCGGAAAGTAGAGACCTCGAGGATCTTTCCTCCCTTGAAGTACACGTGGGCGAGGCGGAACCTGCGGCCGATCAACCGGCTGTTGCGAAACAGGTCGCGCACCTGGTTCGGCGTCGCGCTGGTCGCGATGTCGAAGTCTTTGGGCGAACGATTGACCAGCAAATCGCGCACGCACCCGCCGACCAGAAAAGCCTCGTACCCATGCTGGCGCAGACGAAGCACCACTCGGACGGCATCGGCATCCAGACGCGCAGGGTCGATCTGCGGGCCCGTGGGACCCGGGGTGGTGTCGTCCGGCAACGGCCTGAGATTGTCTTCGTTGTTTTGAATCATTCGTTTTTTCGCCCAACCAGAAAGCTTCCAAGGGGGAGGCCACGGGGACTGAGGGCGGTATACCGAAAAGCCCGCCTCATGACCTAATCACGTCTCACGTTCAGCGCTTCTTGCCCTTCTTGTCCCGGGGCCGCGCATCGTCGATCAACGACAGGTAATCGACATCTCGCACCGGCGGAGGGGCCGGCGTCGCCCCCAGCGCGGCAATGCGCTTGGTGAAAGCGGCCAGAATGTCCGGAACCGGCCGCACCGAGTTGAGCAGCGCCGAAGGCCCTGACAGCGCCTCGGTGAGAGACTGCGCCACTTCGGCCATCGGCAAGCCCCGCCGCAGCAGGTCTTGAAACGAGTTCGACAGCGTCAGCAGGTTGTAGCCGGCGGTCTGAATCATCTCGACTGCGATCTTCACCACCTGGGTCGCCGTCAGGTGTCCATCGGCCATCAACACCAGCGCCGCCTGGAAATAGTTGAAGATGGGCACGACCCGCGGTCCGTACTTGGTGAAGAACGCCGGGGGCGTCAGTCGGTCGAGGTTGATGAAGATCCTTCGCACCGGGTCCGAGACGCCGATCTTTTCCCACTGCCGCATGATGCGGGTGATGTCGTCCGGGTAGACCTCAGAGGCCTCGAGGACCCGGTACACCACCGGCTCGTTGACCCGCCGCGCCACCATGTCTGCGTAGAGCGAATAGATGAACGCGTCGGCCTCGGCATCGTCGCCGAACAGCACCTCTTCCGAGTCTACCGGTGCGCGCGCGCGGCTCTCGAGCAGCACCGGCAACTTGTAGCCCACCTGGCCGCGCAAGGCCTTGAACCGCCCCCGCAGAATGTTGCTGACGTTGTCTTTGAGTACCAGCTCGTCGAATTCCACCCCGTCGAGCTTCAGCTTCTCTGACAGTACCGCGCGCATCTGGGTCGGGCTGCCCGAGACGATGCACAGCCGAGAGTCGCCGCGGGCCTTCAGCTCGCGAATCAATGCCGCCGCTCCGGGCACCGCTTTCTTTTCGGTCGCTTTTTGCAGTGCGGTCCTCACCAACTGCCGCAGCGAATCGAAGTCCGTCTGCAGGTACGTCTTGTCCAGGTCCCAGCGGTAGATGCGCTTGGGAGGAATCGGGTCGATGCGGTCGACGAGGCTCACGATGCTTTGAGGCCTTCCTGAATCGAACGGGCCAGGTCATTGGCAACGGCCTTCGCCGCCACCTTTCCTGCATTGGTGATCGCCCGGGACTTCGAACGACCGTGAGCCTTGATGAAGATTCGATCGAAACCCAGCACCGGAGCGCCGCCGTACTGTTCCCAGTCGGTCACCTGTTTGATCCGCTCGAAGCCGCTGGACAGCATCGCCAGGCCCGCGCGCCAGAGCAGCTTCTCTTTGTACGCGTACTTCGCCAGCGCCATCACCGTCTCATGCACTCCCTCGAGCATCTTCAGGCACACGTTGCCCACGAAGCCGTCACACACCACGACATCGGCGGTGCCTTTGGGAATGTCGATGCCTTCGACGTTGCCAATGAAGCGCAGACCTTTGACGTGCTGCAGCCGGGCGTTGGCTTCGACCACCCGCGGAGGACCCTTCTGCGCCTCGGTACCATTCGAGAGCAGCGCGACCGAGGGGTTCGGGTTTCGCGAGATGATCCGCGAGTACGCGGCCCCCATCACCGCGAATGCCACCAGGTCATCGGCGCTGGCGTCGACCGTCGCTCCGACATCGAGGATCAACGAGAAGGGGTCGTCCTTCTCTCCGTGGGCGCTCTGCGTCGGGTACACGGTGGCCAGCGCGGCCCGCTTGACCCCCGGAATCAGCTTGAAGGTCCGCGCGCACGCCAGGACTCCCGCCCCGGTGTTGCCTGCCGACACCAGCGCTTCGGCATCGCCTGCGGCGACCAACTGGGCCGCCACCAATACCGAGGCGTCGCGCTTCTCATCGAGCGCCGCCGCGGGCTTCTCGTGCATCGCAACGAACTGCGCTGCGTGATGCACCACCACCCGTTCGGCGTTGTGGCGAATGCGCGAAAGCGCGTGGTCAATCAGCGCGCGATCTCCCACGAAGAGAGCATGAATGTGCGGGGTGTCGAGCGTCAACTGGGCCGCGCCCCGAATGATCTCTTCGGGCCCGTGATCGCCCCCCATCACGTCGAAGGCGATCGTCACCGGGCGAACCGACCCCGGCGAAGGCGGCTTTTCGGCTGCTTTCTCTTTTCTTGCCACCTTCGACGCCCCTTACGGATTGACGCTTGCTTCTTTGCGCTCCGCGGCCGGCGCTTCTTTTTCAATGCAGCTCTTGGTCAGCGTGTACTGGTACGTGCCCAGCTCATCGCGCCAGTACTCGCCCACGTAGGGCCAGTAGAAGTGGTCATCGCTCACCGCCACGCTGTAGGCGACCTTCTTCACAATTTCAGTCCGCTTCCCGTCGGGCCCCAGCTGGGTCTCGAGGAAGTCTTTCTCTTTGGCGTTCGTCTCGAACTTGATGCGCAGGCCGTTGGCCCTCAGCGTCTTCAGTGCCCCCAGCTCGAATTCCAGCTTGCTCTTCGCCATCACCCCGGCGGTTTTGATCAGCTCGAGCCGCTGCGCCTTGAGGCCCTCGATCAAACTCTTGGCGAGGTTGCTGAACTTGAACGCGTCGGGCTTGGCCCCAAAGCCGTCGATCTCGCCTTCCAGCTCGGTAATCGAGTCAGACGTTTTCTTCAGGTCTTTGTCCGTCAGCGCGAGCTTCAAGATCCGCTCGAGCAGCTCGTCGGTGCCTTTCTTCACCAGGCCTTCCTTGTTCCTCTTCTGAATGCCCGCCAGCACGTCGAAGTACGCAGCAGCGTCCATGTCCTTGTCGACCAGCGCCGACAGCTCTTCTTGCACCGGGCCGTAGATCCGCTCGAAGTCCTCGATGATCGACAGCGACTCGCGGTACCGGCAATTCTCGTAATAAATGACTGCCTTCAAAATCAGAGCCTCGGGGAAATACTCTTCGCGAAAGAACGGCGAGGCCAGCGTGATCAAATTGCCCAGCGATTGCTCGTACTGGCCGATGCGGTAGTTGGCCCAGCTGCCTTCGAAGAGCGCCTCGAGCCACTGGGTGTTTCCGCGCTCGACCTTGTTGAAATAGAAAATCGCGTACCGATTCTGCCGCGCCCCGTAGTGGGTTCGACCCAGCTGCATGAACGCCAACTCGCGCAGTGCCTGCAGCGCGCGCACTTCTGCGGTAATGGGCCCAGGCGGAACGCGGGTGACGCGAATCACCTCTTTCATCGCTTCCAGCGCGCTCTCGGGCTTGTTCTCACGGAAGTAGGCCAGGCCCTCGAGGTACTTGGCCTTCGGGTAGAAGACGTCTCCTTTGGGGATCATCAGAATCAACCGCTTGACCTCATCGAAGCTCTTGTTCGCCTCGCCCGTCTGCGGAGGGTCGACCTCGTCGAGCGCCTTGCCGCGAACGAAGTAGTAGCGCGCCAACAGGTAGCGAAACTCATTTCGAAACCGCTCGGGGAACTCGAAGTTCGCGTACTTGGCGATCTCGTTGAGCACCACCTGCTCGTTCACCGTCTTCCGACTGATGAAGAACAGCCACTCGAGCGAGCTCTTGAAGAATTTCGTCTGGGGTCCACGGCCGAGGATGGCGGAAAACTGCCCCAGGCTCGAGTGGTACATGCCCATTCGATACAAGCTCTTCGCGAGAAAATACTGCGCCTCGACGGAAAGCGCGGCCAGCTTCGGGTCATTCATCAGCTCCGAGCTGGTCAGCGCCGCTTTGTCATACTGCTCGTTCTTGAACTGGGTAATCACCACGTCCAGTTTTTGACGGTCACCCGACTTTCCGGTCACGTCCACCGCGTCGAAGCTCATCGTCGGAGCCGCCTTCCCGTCCCTCTTCTTGTCGTCGCCCTTGCTCTCTGCTTTCGAGTCCTGCGTCAGGTCGAGGCCTCCTTCCGGCATCGGCACCGCGTCCTTCTCTTCGTCCTTCTTCTCTTCTTTCTTGGGGGCGTTGCCTGGCGACTTCTTTTTCTTTTTCTTGCCGCCCAGATCGAGCCCTTCAAAATTCATCTGGGCGTGCGCGACCAACGGGCTCGCGAAGGCCAGCAGTGTTCCCACCACCAATGCGCGTTTGAAGTTCATGGCGGTCACCCCGGCTCGAAGGTGGTGGGAAGGAAGATGCTCAAGCCCAGCTCACCCATCAGTTGGTTTCGGAAACTGGACTTCACATCGGGCAACGTAAACGACTCATTGTAGAGGAGGTCCCGCAGCTCGAGCCGCACGCTCAAGAACTTGTTGACGAAAAACCGCGCCCCCACGCCGACATTGCCGCCCACCGTCGGCGTGTTGTTCGGCCCGTACATGATGAACGTCGGACCCAGCGCGGCGTACATGTTGAACTCGAGGAACTTCTCGGCCACCAGGCCGATCTTCCCGTAGATCGGGGCCAACTGCAGCTCGAGGCCGGCGTTGAGGCTCATCTGGCCGTAGGCGCTGTTGTTGGTCAGCTCTTCCTTCGTTGGAGGCCGGCACCCGCGTCCACCCGACGCTTCGGTGGTGCAGATCTGCGCCGCGTTCGAGACACTCGAAATGCTGTAGGCACCGCGCAGCGACAAGCCTACCACTTCGCTGAAGTGGTAGGTGAGCGCCAGAGTCGGAGTCACCTTCAAGAAGAAGGCATCTTTGATCGAAAGTCCTACTCCCGGACTCGCCTCGAACCGGCCTTTCATCAGGAACTGGTGGCCCGAAACAGGACGCACCCGCTCGCGCAACGGCCCGGCGGAATCCTTGTCGGCTTCCGAAACGTCTCCGGCCTCTTCCTCGCTCTTCTGCGCAAATGCTGCCAGCGGCAGCAACGCGAGCAACAACAACAGGCGAAGCGACGGCATCATTCAGACTCCCGGTAGGTCGACTTGAAGGGAATGAAGAGCGAAAATCCGGCGTAGATCGCCATCACGTTCTGCGCGATTCCCTTGGTGGTTCCCACCGGTTGATCGACGTAGGTGGTGTTGATCAAAGCGACGTTGATGGCGAAAAAATCCTTCGCCACGAAGCGAATGCCCAGGCCCAGATCCGCAGCGGGGTTCACCGTGCGACCTTCGAGTTTGCTCGTCTCGGTGAAGACCACTCCCATCCCCCCCAAGACGTACGCGTCGAGATGGAGAATGGAGTTCATGAACGAAACCTTTCCGTAAAACGGGCTCCACTCGAAGTCGCCCATCACCGACCAGATCGGTTTGGAAACGAAGATCTGCGATTGGAACGCTAGTTTGGCCACCCGCACATCGTCCGATTTCAACACCGTCATGTACGAGCCGCGCACCGAGATCGCCAAGGCGTCAGCGGGGTAGAAGGCCGCCCGAAGCGCACCGCCGAATTTCGTGTAGTACGGGTCGTTGACGCTCACCATCACGTAGGGCGCCAGCTCGAAGCGGCCGCGTTTCAGGTACAGCTTGCGCTGTACACTTTTCACCCGGTCTTCCTGGGTGATGTCGCGCTCGACGGCCGGGCCGTCATTCTTCGCCTTGACCGCTTTCCTCTCGGGCGGCGGGGCGGCCTTTACCGGCTCGGGTGCCTTGTCGGGCTTCTTGTCATCTGTGAGGTCGAGCCCTTCAAATTCCTTCTGTTCCTTTTGAGCAAACGCGATCGAGCCCACAAGCAGCAGGATTGCCAACGGCAGTTTCCGGATCAAATTGGTATCTCCACGTCTTCAGCCCGCCGCGTGCAAGCCGACGAACCCCTTTGGAAAAGTGCCCGGACTCTACCGGCGGGATTTTACGCCTTCAACATTGCTGAAGGGGGCATGGTACGTTCTGCGCGCTTCTTCCGAAGGGGTCGTTTTCCGGAGAATCGCTTCCATGCTCGCTCGTTCGCTCATCGTTTCCCTCGCAGTGGCCCTTCTTGTTGGCTGCACGCCCGCCACCGACCTCGGCAGTCCGTGCCAGATGGTCAAGCGCGATCCGAATGTCGATGGGGGCCGCCTGTTCATCAAGAACAGCGAAATCAAGGTGGGCGCCAACAAGGACTTCATCTCGTTCGGCGCCACTCAATGCGAAAATTTTGTTTGCGTGCGCGACGCCGACTACCCGGTTCCCGATGGAGGCTTCGTCCCAGACGAGATCGCGTCGGGATACTGCTCGGACCACTGTGCCCCCGGAGCCGCCTGCCCCGCTCAAAACGGAAACGACGACAACGACGCGCGGCTGAGGTTGACCTGCCGCCCGCTGTTGCTCGACACCGAAACGCTGGCCTTGATTTGCAACGGAAGCCCGGAAGACAGAGCCAAGTGCAAAGCGTATTTTGGTAACACCAGTAAGCCCGACTTCTGCGCGCGCGGTGGAGTCCTTCCCGACGCGGGCATCTGAAGTTTGCCAGCCGTGTAGGTGGGCTGCCTACGCTTGCCCCGCCGGGTTGGTAGTTCGTACGGACTAGATCTTCCGGCTGACTGGTTCGTGAACCTTGGGAACGGACCTTGCTGTCCGTTCGTTGCCTCAACAAATCCCAGGAGCACAGATGAACCGAACCGGAATCTTCCTTGCTGCCGCTGCAGTGCTGGCCCTCGTCGCCCTCGTGGCCGGCCTGCCGCATGTGGGCCGCGATACTCCCGCTCACTTTCCCGCCGTGAAGCCCCCGTCGACCTCCAGCACCGGCAGTCTGAAGATGACCGGCCGACTTTCCCACCCCTACGTGGGATTGGGCCGCTCAGACATCTTCCTTTCCGTCGACCTTCAAGGCGTCGACGCACCAGGGGCTGCGCGCGCGCCCCTGAACCTGGCGTTGGTCATTGATCGATCGGGGTCGATGTCCGGCTTCAAGCTGACCCAGGCCAAACAGGCCGCCAAGCAGCTGGTCTCGCAGCTGACCCAAAATGACAGATTGTCGATTGTTCACTACGGCAGTGACGTGAAGTCCATGGCGGGCGCGTTCGCCACCACCGAGAACAAAGAGCGGATGCTCTCGTACATCGAAGGCATCTGGGACGACGGCGGCACCAACATCGGGGCGGGACTTTCCACCGGCAGAGATCTGCTGCTCGCCGCCAAGAGCGACTTCCGGGTCAATCGAATGATCCTCATCTCGGACGGCCAGCCCACCGAAGGGCTCACCGACCCCGACGGGCTCAACGCCATCGTTCGCCAGACCCGGCAGCAGGGGATCTCGGTCTCGAGCATCGGAGTCGGCACCGATTTCAACGAAGACCTGATGCAGAGCTTTGCCGAGGCCGGCTCAGGCGCGTACGCGTACCTCGCCGATGCTTCGCAGCTGACCACCATCTTCCAGAAAGATTTGAACCAGGCCGGCACCCAGGTCGCACGCGCAGTCAGCTTGAGCTTCGAGCTGCCCCCCGGAATCGAGCTGGGCGAAGTGCTCGGATACCGCGCGATTCAAACTGGGCGCAGCGTTCGGATTTCGATGCCGGACTTCGCGGCCTCGCAGCTCGAGCGCATCGTGGCCCGCGTCGTGGTCGATGGCGCAACCTCGGGCAGTTCAATCGACGTGGCCCACCTGCGCCTCGAATACACCGACTTGCTGAAGAATGAGTCGGTCTCTGACGACGCCTCGCTGAGCGCGATGGTCACCGACAAAAGCGAAGTGGTGATGCTGAACCGCGACAAGGAAGCCTCGGTGTTCGCCGCCCGCGCTCGCAGCGCTGTCAACACCCGGCAGGCAGCCGACCTGCTCAAGCAAGGACAGACCGACAAGGCCAACGCGTTGCTCGACCAGAACAGCTTCTTCTTCGAGGAAGCCTCGCAAGTGGCCGGGCCGGCTTCGGTGGCCACGGACCTGGCCGAGCAGAAGACGATGCGCGAGGACTTCGGGAACGCGCGGGACGACGAGGGCCGACAGGCTGTGACCAAGGCGGCCAAGCGAAAGGCCCGGCTCGATTTCGGCCTTCAGGGCTCGACCTACTGACACCTTCTTTCAAGAGGACGACCATGTCGACCACCCACGCCGTCATCCAAATGCACCAGCGCGAAATCTTCGAGAGCAACGTCGCTCGAGCCCTCGCGGCAGGCGCTTCGGCCGGAGCGCTGGCTCTGCTCACGGCCCGTATGGGTGCTCCGGTGCCGCTGTCATTCCTGGCAATCGCCGGAACCTCGCTTGCTGCAGTTCGGGGAGACAAGCTCGACAAGCTTCTTCTCGCCGGCCTTTCCGTGGCGTTGTGCGCAGCGCCCTGGCTGTTCGGGCTCTCGATGGCATGGACGATTGCGCTGTCAGGCGCTGCGGCGGGGGCGCTGATGGTGAAGTCCCGACTGTGCGAGCGCGGCGAAGAAGGTCTGGTCGCCACCAGCCGGCCCGGAATGCTCAACTATTTTGTCGCTTCGATTGCGACCGGAGGGCTGGCGGTGGCGGGCTTCGAAGTCACCCGGGTGCTCGGCGCGCGAATGGCGGACTTTCAGACCCCGCCCCTGTTGGTGGTGCTGATCACCGGCCTGGTGATGGCCCTGTTCACGTCCATCGGAGGCATGGCAGCCCACCTGGCGTTGAAGGCCGACCCGGTCGAGGCCCGCTGCGAAGAGCTCATTCCGCAGCTGACCGGTGAGTTTCAGACGCAGGCGCAGCGCGCGCTGACGCTCTACCGGGCGTGCGGCCAGTCGCTGCAGGCGCTGCCCCGCGAGCCGGCCCGCGAAGAGCTCGCGAGGACGCTGCAGAAGCTGACCCGGGAAGCAGTCGAGCTCGCGGCGCAGTGGGCGGGGGTCGAGACCCAACTGCAGGACGACACCCAAAGAGAGCTGGCGCGGGAAGTGGCCGATCTGAACAAGAGCGCCAACGAAGCCAAAGACCCCATCGCCCGCCGGCAACTGCAGATGGCCGCCGCCTCATTGAAGGAAGAGATCGATCGATTTGCCGAGCTTCAGGTCAAACGCGAACGGATCCTCGCCAAGCTGAAGTCCCAGGTCGCGCTGCTCGAGCGCGCCCGCGTGGCGCTGATTGGCATGCGCAGCGGGCACGCGCAAATCAAGGCGGCCGAACTGAGCGCCTTGTCGAGGAAGTTCAACGCCCTCGCCGGTGCACAGGCCGATGAGGCGAAGCTGGCCCATGAGGTCGCGACCGGCAGCGAGCTGGCCACGCAGGAAGCCGAGCTGCGACTGGCGGTCAAGGTGGCTGAGGGAATCGTGGGAGCGCCGATTTCTCCCATTGCAGCAACGGAAGGCGATGAAGCCGATCTTGCGGGCAGCTCGAGTCAGAGCGTCAAGCACTGAAAATGCACTTCATCGACGAGGACATTTCTTCCCCACGCTACGGTGCGTCGCCCGTGAGCCACGCCAAAAAGAAGAAGCTGATCGCGCATCTGATTACCCACGTCCAGGCCGAGATGGCGACGATGCGGAAGGCAGCGCTCGACGCTGCAGAAGGCGCGACTCATGCCGAAGCCAAACCCGAAAACGACAAAGACACCCGGGCGATCGAAGCTTCCTACCTGGCGGCAGGTCAGGCGGCTCGGTTTCGCCAGCTCGAAGTTTCGTTGAAGGTGCTCACCGGGCTGGACCTGCTCGAGCTTCCGAAGACCGCCCCCATCACCGCCACGGCAGTGGTCACACTGGAAGACGAAGAGGGGGAGCACAGCTCGTTTTTGCTGTTGCCGTCGTTTGGTGGGGTGGTGCTCGAGCTCGAGGGCAACAAAATACAAGTGGTCACCCCACCCTCGCCCCTGGGCACTGCGCTGCTTGGCCGCACTCGGGGCGAAGTCATCGAGCTGAAGGTCAAGTCCGGACGGCGAGAGCTGACGATCGTCGACGTCTGGTGAAGAGGTTTACGGCGTAACCTCGATTCCCATCGTCCCGTCCAGCTTCACCGCGCTGCCGATCTTGATCCCCGTTTTCTCGGCCCAGCCGCCGGGCACTTCGAGCACATACATCGAGGGGGTGGCGACTCCCCGAGAGCTCATCGTCTTCGGCTCGGCTTTGCTCACGATTCCGGTGACCTTCAAATCTTTTCCGATGAAGATCATGTCCAGGGGGATCAGCGTGTTCCGCATCCAGAAGCTCAGCGGCTGCTCGACGGGAAAGAGGAACAGCATTCCCTTCCCGTCCTCCAGTGAGGTACGCCACATCATGCCGCGGGTGCGCATCACTGCGTTCGGAGCAACTTCCACCTCGACGACATGGGTCCCTTTGAACGCGTCGGTCAAAGTGACCTTCGCCATCGGCATCGAGGGCATGACGTAGTCTTCGGCGGCAGGGTCCTGCTGGACGGCCTTGACTGCCTGCGCCGGCGGCTGCTTCGCGACAGGCGCAGCCGGCAAACGGGCCTCGGACGTACAGGCCACCATCGCCAGGAACAACACCCACCCACTCAGCCGTGCCTTCCTCACGATTTCATCGGCTTGTTGAGTAGCTTGCCGGTCAGCTCGGAACCGAGGCTCTGCGCCATCAGCTCTTCGACCACCGACTCGAAGTCGCTGCGCTGATGATCGTTGGTGTAGATGAAACGGATCCCCATGCCCGGCTCTTCGCCTTCGGTCTGGCTCCACACCACCTCACCCAGCAGCTCGAACGGCGCCTCACGCTGAGGAACGGTGAGCTTGAACAGAAAGCGGGTGCCGATGGGCAGCGGCTTCTTGGTCTTGATGAAGGTGCCACCTTTGCTGATGTTCTTCGTGTAATCGGCGAAGAAAGAGTTCAGCTTTTTGTAATCGACCTTCAGCTCGATCGGCGCGCGGCCTGCCTGCCGTCCCTCGATGCCAGCTTTGGTTTCCGCCATCTGGCAAGTATAGGGGCGACGATGGCGCAAGTGTTGATCCGCACGGGCTCTGTCTTTCGGCGCATTCCGGTTGCGCTGACCTGGCTGTTGCTGGCGGGGGCCGGCGCCGCGCTGGTGGCGCTGCCGCTGTTCGGCCTTCCGGGGTACGAGTTGTCGGCAGCGCTCGCACTGGGCCAGGGGCTGCTGGGTGGCATCGCGGGGATTGCCGCCGCCCGACTGGAACGGCGACTGATTCGGTCGATTGACCCCCGGCCGAGGAATGCAAAGCGGTTCGATTCGGCGCTGACTTCCACGCTCAATGCGGGCGCCGCTGCTTGCCTGGTGAACTTCTCTGCCCTGGTCCCCCCGCTGCTGGCCTCCGTGCTGTATGCGCTCAGCTCGACCCGGTGCAACCCGTTTAGTCACATCGGCTTCTTTCCGCTGCTGACGATTCCCTCGGCCATCCTCTCGGGTACTGTCGGAGTCTTCGTGGGTTTCGCAACCCGGCGGGTGTGGACCGCGAGCGTGTTGTATTTCGCCATTCTGCTCAGCTCGCTGGCGGTCACGGTGCCTCCGATTCTCTTCGGGCCGCAGGTCTTCGCCTTCAACCACCTGCTCGGCTACGTGCCCGGCCCGCTGTACGACGAAGCGCTGTCAGTCACTTCTGCGCTGGGGTGGTTCCGGCTCGAGACCCTGCTGCTCGCAATGACCGTCATCGTTTGGCCGGCGCTGATGCTCGACATGAAGTCGGGCTCGCTCACCCGTCCGCACCTGCGGCCCGGGGCGGCGCTGCTGCTGGTCGGGCTGATCGCGGCGATTGTCACCCTTGAAGAACGCGGCCCACAGCTGGGCACCCGGATGAACGACGCAGTGCTGGAAGAGAAGCTGGGCGGCAAGCGCGAGAGCGAGCACTTCGTGCTCCACCACCCGCGCGGGAAGCCCAAAGACGAGCTCGACCGCCTGGTGCGGGACCTCGAGTTCCGTCACGCGCAAATTTCGGACTTTCTGGGCGGATCTCCGCCGGGAAAGGTTCACGTCTGGTGGTATCGATCGGCGCAGGAAAAACAGGCTTTGGTCGGCGCCGGTGGCACCCAGTTTGCCAAGCCCTGGCGGCGCGAGGTGCACGTCAACGAAGCACCCTTTCCCCACCCGGTGCTCAAGCACGAGCTGGTGCATGCGATGGCCGCTCCGTTTGGATCCGCTCCCTTCGGAGTGACCGCGACCCTGGGGGGGCTGCTGGCCAACGCAGGCATCATCGAAGGCCTCGCGGTGGCGGCCGACGATCCGGTCGATGATTTGACGCTCCACGAGTGGGCGGCAGGAATGAAGCAACAAAAGTTGCTGCCCGACGTGCGCCAGCTGCTTGCCCCCACGGGCTTCTACGCCGCGCCGGCGTCCCGCGCGTACACCGCCGCGGGCAGCTTCATCCGATGGCTGGGGCAGACCCACGGCGGCGAGAAGCTCAGGGCGCTCTATGCTCGAGGTGATTTTTCCAATGTCTATGGGCAGTCGCTCGATTCTCTGGCGTCCGAGTGGGAAAAATCGCTGGACGCCCTGCCGCTGGAACCCTCGGCCATCAATCAGGCGTTCGGTCGGTTTCGTCGCGGCAGCCTCTTCGCCCGACCCTGCGCGCGCGAAGTGGCCCGGCTGTCGAACGAGGCGGCCGAGCTGCTGCAGAGCGCCCCCGACGAAGCCGTGGCGCGCTACCAGCGGTGCGCCCAGCTTCAACCCGACGAGCCGGGGTATGCGCTGGCGCAAGCCAATGCGCTGCAGAAGAGCGGCCGCAAAGCAGAGGCGGGGGACGTGCTGGCAACGCTTTGGCTCACCGTCAAAGATCAGCCCGGGCCGGCCGCAGAAGTGGCGATGGCGCGAGGAGATCTCGCCTGGGCCCGTGGCAAGCCCACCGAGGCGCGCACCTACTTCACTTCGATTCTCACTCTTGACCCGGCGCCCGCGATGGACCGCACCGCGCGGGTGAAGCTGGCCGCGCTCGAAAACCCGGAAGCCGGCAAGGCGTTGTGGAGCTACTTCAAGCCCGGCGGAGAAGACGTGAAGTTATTGGTGCTGCGCGAGGCGCTCAAGGGCAGCCCGTCGGATGTCTTCTTGAGCTACCTGCTCGGTCGCCGCCTCGCGCAAGGCAGCGCGCCCGCGCTCGCGTTGCCCTACCTCGCAGCGGCGCTCGTTCCGGCCACGTTGCCCGAGAGCATTCGCAAAGAGACCTTGCGGCTACAGCTCGAGGCACTCTTTCTTTCCGGCGACTGTGCCGGCGTCAAAGACGCGGTGGGAAAGCTGCCTTCGTTCTCGACCGCGTTCACCGTGCGCGCCAAAGAGTGGGAAGCCCGGTGCGCTTTCGAGCAGCGCGCATTCGGGGGCCCACTGCGGGGTGACGACGGCGGTTGAGCTTCCAGTCGCTGGCACCTGAGCAACCTTTGCGCTAACAGCGCCGCCCCATGCACTTCGAAGCGCGTCAGCGAATCAATGGAACCGTGGCCGAAGTCGAAGCCGCACTCACCGATGAGAAGTATCTCGACTTCCTGCTCAAGCACCACGGAGTGCTTCTGGAAGTCGCTCTGATCGAAAAGAAGGACGACGGGGTTCGCATTGAACGCAAGGTCCGCTATCGCCCCAAGCCGGTGATTGAATCCATCGGTCCGAAAAAAGTGCCGCCCGAGTTCTTTGCGTTCATCGAGACCTCGACCTGGGACCGGACGAAGAAAGAACTGAAGTTCGTCAATGTCCCGACCAGCAACAAGATCAGCTCGATGATGGAAAACACGGGCGTCCTGCGCCTGCGCGAAGCGGGTGGACAGTGCGAAATCACGATGGACGGTGAAATCAAGCTGAAGCTGCCCTTCTTCTTGAAGCCACTGGCGATGGTGGGCGAAGCGGTGATTCAGCGCGAAGGCCTGAAGATCTTCGACGCTCAGTTGCCGGTGCTCAACCGCTACGTTTCCGAGGTCATTCGCGCGCCGAAGTGATGGCCCGGAAATGCCGACACTCTTCACCCTGTTGGAATCACACATGAAAACGACGATCGCCGTGCTGGTGCTCTCGCTGCTTGCCGGTTGTTCCGCGAAAAAAATTCCCGGGACGGAGATCGACGACACCGACGACACCCGGATCATTCTCTCGGTGATGGAGCAATACCGGAAGGCCGTCGAGACCAGGAACGCCCAGACGATTCTCGACCTGTCGGACCCGAGCTTCAAAGACGACGGGGGCAGCGCAGCTCCGGAGGACGACCTCGAGTACAGCCAGCTGTTCACCGTGCTTCCCGCTCGGTTGTCGAAGATGGACGACATCAAGCTCGAGATCGCGGTGCGAAAAATCGAGGTCGACAAAGAGGTCGGCACCGCGCGAGCGACTTACACCTACAACGCCAGCTTCAAGCTGCCCGGCCTGAACTCGAAGGCGCAGAGCGAATCGGAAATCAAACAGATGACCTTCACCCTGGCCGACAAGTCGAAGCGGCTGTGGAAAATCACCTCGGGAATCTAATGGAACCGCTCACCCTCTACGTCGACGGGTTCTGGATCAGCCCCTACGCGCTCAGTGCCTTCGTCGCGCTCGAAGAGAAGGGCCTTCCCTATGCGGTGAGGGAACTGAAGCTGAACAAGAAAGAGCACCACCAGGGTCAGTACCTCGCCCACACGGGACGCGTTCCCGCGCTTCAACACGGCGACTACTGGTTGGCCGAGTCGTCGGCGATCTGCGAGTACCTCGCCGAGACTTTTCCGTTTCCCAAGCACCCCCGCCTGTTCCCGGAAGACCTTCGTCAGCGCGGAATCTGCCGTGAAGTGCAGGCGTGGCTGCGGTCGGACCTGATGGCGATTCGCGA
Source organism: Archangiaceae bacterium (assembly GCA_043750125.1). Taxonomy (GTDB): domain Bacteria; phylum Myxococcota; class Myxococcia; order Myxococcales; family Myxococcaceae; genus JAGSPQ01. The sequence continues at coordinate 43,300 of JAYVCD010000028.1, forward strand.
GGAACGATCGACCCACACCGTCTGGTACGAGCACACCCGCCAGCCCCTGTCCGACGACGGCAAGCGCGCCGCCGAACGCCTGGTTGGAATCGCCGAGCGGTTGATTCCCGAAGGAAACACCAGCCTCTTTGGTCCCTGGTGTATCGCCGATACGGACCTGGCGATGATGCTGCAACGACTCAATCTGAACGGCGACCCGATGCCCGCAAAGCTCAAGGCGTTCGCCGAGGCCCAGTGGAAGCGGCCCAGTGTCGTCAAGTGGAACGAGCGCGTGCGACTTCCCTACGAGAAGTACTAGCGGTTCGTTGACACTCTGATTTGGGCGCCGCTATATCGGCCCGCTTTCACACAGGGAGTCGTAATGGCGGCCGAGCAGACGAAGGAATCGAGCGACTGGAAGAAGAAAGAGAGCCTCGGCTCTGCCGTTCTCCAGATTGGCCTGGTCGCAGCGGTGCTCGGTGGGGCCGTCTATTTCTTCTATCAGCGCGGCACGGTGAAGAAAGAAGTCGGCGAAAAGATGACGACCGCCCGACTGGTCGCCATTCGCAACAACCCGGTCGACATCTATGCCGCGCTCAAGCAGGCGGACGAGATCCTCGCGATTGACGCTGCGTCGGCCGACGGGTTGGCGTTTGCTGCCGCGCTGCACACCGAACTGTGGACGGTGCACAAGGTGGCTGGAGAAGAGGCGAAGGCCAAAGAGCTGCTCGTCCGGGCCGAGAAAGCGGACGACCGGAACCGCGAAGATCGCCACGCGAGCAAGGCGTTGCTGATGATCTCGGAAGGGAAATTCGCCGAGGCCGAGGCGTATATCGACGACCTGCGAAAGCGCGGTGGCGCAAGCCCCCGGTTGTTCTTCGCCCAGGCACTTGCCCTTCAGGCAGAAGGCAACCTGAAGCTGGCCCGCGCCGGCTTCATCTCGGCCGCCGACAAGGCCTGGAAAGATCCCTCGTATACGACCGGGTTTGGCGAAGCGAACCTGGCCGAAGGGTTGTTTCCTCAAGCCGCCGACGCGTTCAACAAGGCGCTGGCTGCAAACCCAGAGCACCTGCGGGCTCGTCTGGGATCTGCGCTCACCAAGACCTTCCGGGGAATCAACGTCAAGGACGCGCAAGACCTGGTGAACGAGCTGGCGGCGGCGGAGCTCACTCCGGCGCTGAAGGCTCGCCGGCTGACGGTGGTGGCCGAGCTGGCAAACATCGAGGCCCGCTACGACGATGCGATCAAAGCGGCCGACGAGGCGATTGCGGCCAACCCGAGCGACGCCTGGGCTGAGTTCGCCAAGGCCCGGGCGCTGGGCCTGAAGAAAGACCCGAAGGCGGCCGCGGCGTTCGATGCGGTGCTGGTGAAGAACAAGGTCGCTCCGCTGTTCTACTTCGATGGTGCTTCGCTGCTTCAGCAGTCGGGCAGCCTCGATGCGGCGATCGCCCTGCTCGACAAGTACGAGGCCCAGTTCAAGAACGTGAAGTTCACCGACTCGACCGGCAAGGAAGAGACGTACATCGGCCGCGATGACCGGTACTGGCTGGCCCGGGGCGATGTGTTGCTCGCCGCGAAGAAGCCGGACGACGCGATGGCGGCCTACGACAAGGCGATCGCCGCCAAGAGCATCAACCAGGTCCGCGCCAATTATTCGAAGGCGGCGTTGCTGGTGGCGCGAAAGGAGTACGACAAGGCGGCCGAGTTGCTGGTCGACATCACGCCTCCGGACGGCACCGGCGTGCTCGCTGAAGCGTACGTGGCGATGGGGCAGATTCAGTTCGCCAAGACCGATTATGCGCCGGGCTGCCAGAGCTTCGCGTTCGCGCTCACCCGGATGAAGATGATGCAGGCCCCGCGCGAGCAGCTCAACGCTTTGCTCGACGATGTCTCGAAGAAGCTGGTCGCGGCCAAGCAGAAAGAAATTGCGAAGGCCTGGAAGGAAGAAGCGACCAAGCTGATTCAGTGAGTTGACGCGGCTTTCACTCGACGACCAGCTCGTCGGCGTCCAGGATTTCCGACGGGCGCAGGGCTTCGCCGATGAGCTTCATCCGCTTGACCGACAGCCCTTCGAGGTAGGGCCGAACGGTGGGAAAGCGCGCCAGCAGCTCATCGAAGGTCTTTCGTTCCAGAAACGCGGTTGCCGTCTTACGGGTGGCCTGGACCGTAGCCGACGCACGCAGGCCGGTGAGCAACGACATTTCTCCGGCGATGTCGCCTTCGCGCAAGATTCCAAGCGACACCATGCCCCCCGAGGGGTCTGACTTCTGCACCACCAGCTCGCCGGCGAGCACCATGTACATTCCGGGCGAGTACTCTCCTTCGACGATCGCGTTCTCGTTCGTCTGCAGCCCTCTAAAGAGGAAGCGACTGAGCAGGGCGCCGCGTTCGGCTTCGGGAATGCTCTGAAACAGCGGCGACGTGGAGACCAGATTTTTTGCCATGCGGGCCTGGGCGAAGGTCGCCAGCACCTGCGGAACGGAAGGGTGCTCGCGCGCGAGCTGATTGAGGTGGTCGCGCTTGATCTCGAAGAGGTCGAGGTCTGAGACGGCGGTGACGGTCGCGGTGGGTGAGGCACCGGTGAGCACCGAGAGCTCGCCAAAGATGCTGCCGCCCGAGAGGAAAGCCAGCGTCTTGGCTTCCTTGTCGACCATGCGGGTGACCTCGGCCTTACCGGCGACGATGACGCAAATGGCCTCACCCGATCGGCCTTCTTCGCTCACCACCGTGCCAGGGGCTGCTTCTCGGTACCCCATCAACTCGACGAGCTCGGCGAAAGCCTCTTGGCTGAGCTCGGCGAACAGGGGCAGAGGCGGCCGCGCATTCGGATCTGCGGCCGGCCCGCTGATGTCGGGAGCGCCGAGGACTTCGATCGCCTTGTCGGACAGGTCCGAGCCCAGCAACGCCATCAAGTCGGTCTCGACCTTGCCGTCGTACAGCGTCTCTGGGGGAAGCGGAGGAGGCCCCGACGCACGACCTGCCGCAGCGCGCTCGGCCCGGTTGTGAATTCGATGCAGCGTCTCTTTGAGCCGCTTTTCGTTGGGGGACAGCAGCAGTGCCTGTTTGCAGGCGGCAATGCCCGACAAAAGATAGTCGCGACGCAGCAGCCCTTCGGCGCACGCGTGGAGCACGGTGACTGCGCGCTCGGGCTCGCTCAGCTTCTCGTAACAGCGCGCGGCGAGCATGCGAGAGCGGTGATCGCCCGGTTGGCGGCGCACCGCTTCGGCGAAGACGCCCAATGCGCGTTCCCACTGCGCGTCCGCGACGAGATCAAGGCCCAGCTCACGAAGGGAAGAACCACTCATTGGGTCGAAGGTAACTTCGAGGCGCGCGAACAGGAAGGGCTTAAGAAACTTGAAAAGGGCCGCTCAGGGCTGCATCGCGGCGATCTGATTTTTCGCCTTCTCGTGGGTCGCTGAGCCCGGAGGCGTCACCTCGACCACGACCTTGAACTTCTTCAATGCCTCGCGCGGGTCGCGATCGCGAATCATGTACGCCGACTGGTAGAGGTCGTCCGCCCGGCCGATGGCATCGTCCAGACCCGCCTTCGCGCGGGCATCGTTGGGGTCCAGCTTTATCGCGTCACGAAAATTCGACGCAGCGTTGGCCAGGTCTTCGCGAAGCAGCGCTTCTTTTCCGGCCATCACTGCGGCCTGCGCCAGCTTTTCGTCGATCTCGGGGCCCAGGGCCGAAGGCAGCGCAATCTGCTGGTAGAGGGTGCGGGCTTGCCTGAGCGGTTTGGCCGCGCTGGCAACCTGACCCTCTCGAAATTTCTTGATCCCCTCTTCGTAGTTGCGTCCGAAGTTCGGAATCAGCTGCTGCAACAACTTGGCGCGCTTTCGAATCGCGTCATCGCCGGGGTTTTGTTCGATGACCCGGTCACACTCGGCGCCCGCCCGCTGCCACTCGTTGGCGACGTACTTGCGTTGGACGACGGCGAACGCGAGGGACATCGCCTCGGCTGCCCGGTTTTTCTCGCCCGCGATTCGATTTCCAACGGCCCGGCGCGCGTCGAGGTCGGCTTGCTTCTTCAGGTCCTCGGCAAGCGCCTCGGCTTCGGCGATTTTCCCGGCGACTTCTTTCTGATCGCTGTCGGGCAACTCGGCCATCAATTGCTTCGAGCCCTCGAGCTCACCGGCCGCGAGCAGATCGTCGATCTTCTGCCGCTTGAACTTCGTCTCGGCGAGCTTCAGCTGCTCGTCGACCGCCTTTTTGAGCTCTTCGGTCTTGATCGACCCCTGGGGAACGCGCGCCAACTCGGAACGGGCATCATCGAAGCGGCCCTGCTCGATCATTCCCTTCACCCCTTCGAGCGATTTCTGGATTCCCAGCTCGTCCCGGGCCTGGGCCGCAAGCTTGGTTTGGTCGGAGCCCGGCTGAAGCTTCTCGGCAGCCTCGATCAAAGAAATCGCCTCTTCGTATTTGGTAGCGCGCACCGCATCGCGCGCCAGCTGCATCTTCTCGCCTGCCATCTTCTGGCGGGGATCAACGACGGGAACAGGAGGCGCGCGGGTCACGCTGCCGAGGATGGCCAGGAACACCAAAACCCCAGCCACCGCCGCCAGCACCCCCAACCGCTTTTTCCGGTCGAGACCTTTGAACCGTTCGACCAGCCCAAGCGCTTCGCCTTCCCGGCGCGCCACGGGCTTGCGGTCCGAACGATCGAGCGCAGGACGGGCGAGTGTCTTCGGGCCTGGTTCTCCGCCCTGCCCTTCGGCAGGCTCGGCCTCACTGGCTTCTGCTTTTTCGGTGTCGGATTCGCTTTGCGCAGAATCGACGGGCGCGACCTCTTCCGGAACCTCTTCTTTTTTCTTTTCCTCGCGCAGTTTTTTGAAAGCAGCGAGCTCGTCGACGAACTTCATCTTCGTCTTGCCGATGTGAATCTCATCGCCGTGCTCGAGCACCTTCTCGGCGATCTTCTCGCCGTTGACCTTGGTCCCGTTTCCGCTGCCGAGGTCCCGAAGCATCACCCCCTTGTCGCCCTGAATCAGCTCGACGTGACGGCGTGAGACCGACTGGTCGGAAAGCTGAAGATCGACCCCCGGGGTCCGCCCAATCACCATCCGGACGCCGCGAAACTTCTTCTTTTTACCTTCGTCGGGGCCAGCGGTAATCTGCAGGCTCAGGGGAGGGCCGGCTCGGGTTTCGTTCCCTTCCTCTTCTTCCTCTTCCTCGGCATCTTCGGCGAGCAGGGCGTCGAGGCCCCGGGTCTTCGGAGGCCCGAGGTCCGCATCGAGCGCATCCAGACCATCGCCTTCGAGATTCAGTGGGCGCTCTTCCAGCGGCTCGTAGTCGTTGCCTGTCTGGTATTCGGCGGGGGCTTCATCTTCCAGCGAGGCATAGGCGCTGCCCGTCTCGTATTCCGGGCCCACCCGGGGCTGTTCCCGGGACATCTTTCCAGGCGGCGCGTCCCAGTTCGAGCCCTTGCGTTTGGGCTGGGCTTCGGTGGAAAGCGCGCGCTCTGGGTCGTCGTTCTCAACCGGGTCGGCGTCATGAGAACCCGACGGGCGAGCGCTGGCGGGAAGCTTCACCCGGGCTTCGGTGGGCCTTGAAACCTCGGGGTCCGCCGCGACTTTGCGGCTTTTGCGGCCCGCGGGCGGAACCTTGATCTTGGCCTGAGTGCGCTGCAGCCGCTCGGGATCGTTCTCTTTGTCCTTGTTGCCCCGTTCGACTGCGGGGCTGCGCTTGCTCGGCGGCGGGGGCATATCGTCCCGAAAACTCTAGCAGGGAAGTTGAAGACGGGATTGTTAGTGTCCGACCCGCCATGGCCAAGACCCCCAAGCCCCAGGTTCCGACGTTGCTTTCAGTCCCACTGATCGAACGGCTGCTTTCGGCCGCGATGGAAAAAGGCGGAGATTTTGCCGAGGTGTATGTCGAGCGCAACGAGAGCTGCGCGGTGATCCTCGAAGAGAAAAAAGTGAAGAGCGCCCAGGCCGGCCTCTCGCAAGGAGTGGGCGTTCGCGTCATCTCGGGCGCGAAGGTGGGGTACGCGTATTCCGATGACCTCGACGACGAGGCCTTGTTTCGTGCGGCGCGGACGGCGGCGTTGATCGCGCAGGGCGGAGGCAGTGACCAATCTTTCAACGTCGCCCGGACTGCACTGCCGAGCTTCTACCGGGTGGTCACCTCATTGGCCCAGGTCGAAGTGGACAAGAAGGTGGCGCTGGTGGTGCGAGCCAACAAGGCCGCGCATGCCTACGACAAGAGGGTGAAGCAGGTCATCGCCACCTACGCCGACTCGACCAAGCGGGTGCTGGTGGCCAACACCCAGGGACGCCTTGCCGAGGACACCCAGGATTTGTGCCGGCTGTCGGCCCACGTGGTCGCCGAGGGAAAGAAAGGAGATTTGCGCACCGGTTTCTACGGCGGAGGCGGCCGGGTGCCGTTCAGCCATTTCGAGACCTTCACGCCCGAGGTGGTCGCGACCGAGGCCGCGCGCCAGGCTATTGAAACGCTGGGAGCGGCGGATGCGAAGGCGGGCCAGCAGACGGTGGTCCTCGCTCCGGGCTGGAGCGGGATTCTACTTCACGAAGCGGTGGGCCACGGACTGGAGGCGGACTTCATTCGCAAAGGCACCTCGCTGTTTGCCGGCAAAGAGAATCAGAAGGTGGCTTCAGATCTGGTGACGGTGATCGACGATGGGACGGTCGCCAATGCGCGCGGCTCGTTGAACGTGGACGATGAGGGCAACCCGGCTCAGTTCAAGGTGCTGATCGAGCGCGGGGTGCTCAAGGGCTTCATGTACGACTCGCTCAACGCAAAGCTGATGGGTCAAAGCTCTTCGGGCAGCGGACGGCGCGAGAGCTTCAAGCATCTGCCGTTGCCGCGAATGACGAACACCTACCTGGCTCCGGGTGAATCGACCCACGACGAAATCATCCACTCGGTCGACAGCGGGATCTACTGCGCCCACTTCGGAGGTGGGCAGGTGGACATCACCAATGGCAACTTCGTATTCGAAGTCAGCGAGGCCTACGAAATCAATAAGGGCAAAGTCGGCCGCCCCCTGAAAGGAGTGACCTTGATCGGCGTAGGTCCCGAGGCGTTGAAGAACGTCTCGATGGTGGGAAACAACCCGATGCCGGACCCCGGCATGGGCACCTGCGGAAAAGATGGCCAGAGCGTGCCGGTGGGCGTGGGGTTACCGACGCTGCGAATCGACAAGATGACCGTCGGCGGTACCAAGCTGGGAGGTGCAGCATGAGCACGGACTACCAGGCACTGGCGAAGAAGCTGATGGCGCGCGCCAAGAAGAAGGGCGCCCAACAGGCGGAAGTCTTCATCGAGGTCGGGCGCGAGGCGAGCGTTCGGGTACGCGATGGAGAAATCGAAGACCTCACCCAGGCCACCTCGAAGGGAGTGGGGGTCCGGGTGTTCGTGAAGAAGCGGCTGGGGTTTGCCTGGACCAGCGATTTCACCGAAGGCAGCCTCAATGCGTTCGTCGATCGCGCAGTCGAGCTGGCAGAAGCGGCGGCGCCCAACAGCCTCAACGGCCTTCCTGACCGGTCAGACCTGCGCGGCCACCACGACGTGGGCGCGCTGTTTGACCCGCAGATCGCGAACCTTCGCCCCGAGTGGAAAATTGAAGCGGCAATCGAGATGGAGAAAGCCGGCCGATCGGTCGACCCGCGGATCAAGACCTTCGACAGCGTCGGCGCGGGCGAGAGCGTCAGCGAGGTGTACCTGGCCAGCAGCGAGGGTTTCACCGGCGGCTACCAGGGAACGTATGCCTTCTTGTATGCGATGCCGGTGGCGGCCGAGGGCGACCAGCTGCAGACCAGCTACTGGGTCGACTACAAGCGGTTCCTCGACAAGCTCGACAGCCCCGAAGCGGTGGGAAAGGAAGCAGCTCGACGGGCGGTGCGAATGCTCGGCGCCAAGAAGGTGAAGTCACAGAAGGTGCCGGTGATTTTCGACCCGATGATGGCAGCCTCGTTCGTCGGCAGCATCGCATCGGCGGCCAACGGCGACGCGGTCTTCAAGCAAAGCTCTTTTCTCGCCTCGAAGCTGGGAAAGAAGATCGCGCCGGAAAGCGTGAGCATTGTCGATGACGGGCTGCTCAAAGACGGAATCGCGACCTCCCCTTTCGATGGCGAAGGGGTGGCCACGCGCACCACCAAGCTCATCGATCAGGGCGTGCTGAAAGCGTTTCTCTACGATGCGTTCACGGCCCGGAAAGCGAAGGCCCACTCGACCGGCAATGCGGCGCGGGGCTACCGGACGATGCCCCACATCGGGACCAACAACCTCTACATGGAAGCGGGTAGCCAGAGCCCCGAGTCGATCATCAAGGGCGTAAAGAATGGCTTCTACGTCACCGCGATGCTGGGTCATGGCGCCAACCTGGTGACTGGCGAGTTTTCGCGCGGCGCCAATGGATTGTGGATTGAGAACGGCGAGCTGACCCGCCCGGTTCAGGAAGTCACCGTCGCAGGTCAGTTGCTGACCATGCTTCAGGACATCGACGCGATTGGAAATGACCTGACTTTTCGCGGCAGCACTGCGGCACCGACAATTCGCTTCAAAGAACTGACTGTCTCGGGGGAATGAAGAATGGCGGCAGCAAAGAAGCGCGCACCTCGGCGCAAGAAGGTCGAGGTGGCGAGCAAGGGTCTTAGCCCCGCCGAGACCAACTCTTCGACGGACGAAGCGAAAGCTTTGGCCGAGCTGATCAAGGCAGACGGCGGTGAGGTCATCGGGATGTACCGGGAGCCATTGGGAGGACACCCGGTCGTGCTCGCGGTGCTGCCGATCGACAAGGTCGAGCCGACTCCGTACCAGCGCGATCGCAGCGAGACGCACGTGAAGAAGCTCGCCAATGCGATGGAGCGCGTCGGCAGCTTCCTCGACCCGTTGATCGCAGTTCGCAAAGACGGGACCTACTGGACGCCCAATGGCAACCACCGCCTCGGAGCCATGAAGCTGATGGGAATGAAGGCGATCACGTCTTTGGTGCTCCCGGATGAAGACACCGCCTACAAGATCCTCGCGCTCAACACCGAGAAGGCGCACAACTTGAAGGAAAGGTCGCTTGAAGTGATTCGGATGTACCGCGGCCTGGTCGGAGCGCGGGGCGAGGAGAAAGAGAGCGACTTCGTGGGGATTTTCGAAGAGCCGCACTTCGCAACATTCGGTGCGGCTTACGAAAAGCGGCCCCGCTATGCGGCCGGAGCGTACAGCGTCGTGGTGAAGCGGCTCGAGGGCTTCGAGGACATCTCGCTGGAGAAGGGCCTGAAGCTTCGAGAGGCGCGGGCCGACAAGTTGATCGCGTTCGACGACGAGGTAGTGAAGGTCGTCGAGGCGCTCAAGGCGCGCGGGTTTCAAAGCGTTTATCTGAAGAACTACGTCGTCGCCCGGGTGAACTTTCTGCGCTTCAAGAAGGAAGGCAGCTTCGATTTCGATCAGACGATCGACAAGTTGAAAGCGGCGGTGCTCAAGATTGACGTAGCCGGAGTGCACAAGGAAGACATCGCCAAGATGGGTGGCGCGCCGGCGGAATCCGCGGACGAATAGCGTCAGCGGTAGTCTGCGGGCATCGAAAGAGGCTTCGTCTGCACCTACATGGTAGGGTGATCGGAAAGGGCCGCCGTCGAGGTACGAAAAGTCTCCATGCTGCGCCGCCCTGCACTTCTGCTCCTGATCTCAGCCTCGGCAGTGTTGCCCTGCTGTGGGAACAAGCCGCCGGACAAGCCTGCTCTGGGCGCAGAGGACTGCAACAACCGGAAGGATGACAACGGCGACGGGAAAGTCGATTGCGCCGACCCGAAATGCTTCAAGGACCCGCGCTGCATTGGAATGGCCGAGGTCTGCGACAACGGCACCGACGACAATGGCGATGGCCTCGCGGACTGCCTGGATCCGATGTGTGACGGACAGCGGTGCGGAGTCGGTTGCGTGTGTGTCGCGACACTTCGCAGCGAGAGCGACTGCGGTGACGGGTTGGACAATGACGGAGACGGCAAGACGGACTGCATGGACATCGACTGTCGCTCGTCGCCGGCCTGTTCCGATGGGGGCTCCGGCGGCGGCAGCGCGGCAGGCGGCGGCAGCGCGGCGGGCGGCGGCAGCGCGGCGGGCGGCGGCAGCGCGGCGGG
>JAYVCD010000029.1:0-33955 GCA_043750125.1 Archangiaceae bacterium
CACGACGCAGCGATGTTCAAGTTTCTGGGCAAACACGTCCCCGAACACTTCGAAGAAAGCTTCCTCCGAAATCTCGAGAACGCAGGCAGGGTGGCCAAGGAGCAGGGCGCCGGCGGGCTGACGCAGCTTGCCGAATTCGCTGGAGCCGCTGGTGTGCTCGGCGAGTACGAAAAGTTTCAGGGAACCCTGAGCATCCCTTGTCACGGTACGGCGAACTCCGCGATCCATTCGAACCTACCATCGAGCCTCGAATCAATCAGAGCGGCGGTGGACCTGTGCGTTCACTGCGCCGGGCAGTTGCTCGATGTCTGCGCCCAATTGCTCGATGACGAACTCGCGCGCTCAGATGCCAAGGGTGCGTTCGAGCAGCTTGCCGCGTTCCCGCAGTTGGCGGAGTAGCGGCTTGACGACGGGTCGCGTGCCTCGCGCTCGTCCTTCGTGAGGCCACCTGGGTTGCGGTTCTCGCCTGCCTTTAATTGAGTGCTGGCGCGGCCCTTGGCCACAGCGACCGTCTTTGTGGTCATTCCATACACCCCTCGTCGTCAGAGTTTACCGTCGTGAGCAAGCGCCTCTTCGACGAGCATCTGCGCCCGCAGGTCCCCAAGGCGCTCGCTTTCCGTCGGCGACAACGCCGCCGCCTCCTTCTTGAGCAGCAGGGTCGCCAACTCCTTTAGCCGCTCGATGGGCCAGCCGGTGCCAGCACGGCGTGGTTGAGCCATTGGGGTCACCTCTAGCGACTGCGAGGGCTTGCCGTAGGCGTAAGCGGCCAAAAGCTCGGACGCCTTGAGCCAATCGGGGCCATCCCGCTCCACCTCGTCGATCCACTTCTGGGCGACGAACTCGTCGACCGCCTTGCGAGCGCGCGCGCGGAAGGCGATGTCTTCTTTTGGGCGTCCCCCCGGATTTAGCTTTGCACCTGGAAGCAGCCGACCAGCCTCATCCCGCCCAGTTGCTGGCTTGTTCTGTGGGATCTCGTTTGGCGTCCTGTCGTTCCCGCCTTTCGCGACCGTCTTTGTGGTCATCCCCTACTCCCGTAGGCAACGAGCAAAGCCCGCGCTCTGGCACCCATCACCTCCGAAGGAACGGCTCGAGCGAACCTCGCGAAAAGCTCTTGGGCGCGTCCGCCCATCTCAGCCGGCTCGACAGCGCGCCGCGCCCCGCCGGCGCCCCGCGCATCGGTCACAGTCGGTGCGTTTGATACGGCCAGTGCGATTGAGGCCGGACGCAACACCGCGGAATCAACCAGCCCGTGCGACAGGTGCCGACGGTGCGGCTCGTGAGAAATGGCTGGAAAGCCTTCGGGACCAAGGGGTCGCAGGTTCGAATCCTGTCTTCCCGACAGTTTGAGGGCCCCGGTTTCGTTGGAGAAATCCACGAGGCCGGGGCTTTCGTTTTGGTCACCTTCCCCGTTCCGCACCACCGGCGCACTGCGCGGGGCATTTGCCGCCAGCTTGAGCACTTCAGCGACTGGCTCGTTGGTCGGCTGGAAGTCGAGACGGTGAAGCGCGTCGCGCATGTCGTCGAGGTCGAGGTGGCCGTAGATCTCGGTCGTGATCGTCGGTGACCAGTGCCGGAGGATGCGCTGGACGACCGCCAGCGGAGCGCCGGCCTTGAGGAGCAACGTGGCCGTCGTGTGCCGCAGATCGTGGAACCGGATGCGTCGGGCCTGGGGGGCGGGCCAGAGCTTGAAGCCACATGTGCAGTGCCGAGCGTCGGAGGTGTGCGCTTTCTCGTGGTGACCGCAGCGGCGGCACTTGTGGGTCCAGCCGTCCACCAGGCCGGCGCGGTTGAGGGCTGAGCGAAGCAGCCGCGGGAGGTCGACGTTCTCCGACTGCATCGATCCGTCAGCGCGAGGGAAGACGAGCGCTGAGGGCGACTGGCGAAGCGCTTCGGCGAGGAAGGGCTTCAGGTCGCGGTGAATGGGCAGCACCGCAGCAGAGCCGACCTTGATGGTGTCGGCCTTCCAGCTCCGCCCAATCTCTTGAGCTTCCGACTTGGTCGCCGAGTTGGTGCGCTGCTGGCGCCAGCGTCCTGCGCCGTCCTTCCACTTGATGACTCAGCCGCCGTCACGCTTGAATACGCTCACGTCAACGCTCCTGCGCGAGCTGCTGGATGCGCTGGAAGGAGTAGCCAGTCAGGACAGCGGCGTCGCGTCGGCTCAATTTCATCCGCTCGGTGAGCTCACGAACGGCCCGCCCGGCCGCCTTACGCGCGGCGGTGCTCGCCGCCTCCTCCTTCGCTCTCGCCTTGGCCAGCTTGGCGAGCAGCCGCTTCGTCGCGGCGGGCACTTTGATGGCCTCGTGAATCTCGAGCGCTGCTTCGTCCTTCGCCGACAGATCGAGGCACGCGGCAATCGCTTCACGAATGTGGCGGCGTGCCTCGTCGATCGAGCGGCCCTGGGTGTGGCATCCCTTCAACCCGGTGGCCGACGCCACCCACCAGCCATCGCTGTCGCGCTCATACTTCACTTTGTAGGGCTTCATTTCTTCCACCAGTCCTTCCCGAGGCAGTCCTCGAGATCACGCCGAATGGCGTGGAGCAAGCCCGTGCCGAGATCGATGCCCGCGGGCACGGGGACAACGGTGGTGCACTTTCCGCAGCAAATGACCACGTGGGATCCTCTCGTTCTGACTTCGACGCACCCAAGCGCCATCAATGTCCGCAGCAAGTCCTTGGCTTTCATCGGAATGATAACTTCTTTCCGTCTACCTGGCTAGACGACCTTGTGGCAGACGGGGGTGATCGGCGCACCGCCTCCGCCGGGTCTGACGCGTTTTGTGGGAGCTTGGCTCAGCCGTTCTTGGACCCACCGAAGCAGGCCGGGCATCAGGGGCCGCGCTCGCAACAACGGCCTGCTGGGTCGAATTGCCCCACTTCGACAAAACGTGCCATGCCGCGATGCATGTTGCGCCACGCAAAACCGCATACCGCCTTTGAACAAGTCGGGGGCTCGGGACTCGGCCTGCTTTTGGCACGTCGAGCCTCGGCAACACGACGGCAGTACCTGTTCACCGAGGCAGCCCACGCGAGTGGCGGCGCTTTTTGCGTAGCGGAGATCGAATGAGTGCAGATAACAACCGAACGGCGATCCGGATCCTGGTGGTGGACGACGAGCAAAATGCTCGGGAAGCACTTCGAACCATTCTCAGCGAGGAAGGATTTGAAGTTGCGGAAGCCGCAGACGGCGAAGATGCCCTGGCGCAAATTCAGCAGTTCCACCCAGCCGTGGTCCGCTGCGACGTTCGGATGCCCAAGCTCGACGGCATCTCATTGCTGCGCAAGGCGCGTGAGACGGGTTCCGATTGCAGCTTCATCATGATGACCGCCTTCGCGAGCATCGAAGAAGCGGTCGAAGCGATGCGCTTGAGCGCCGAGAGCTACCTCGTCAAGCCGCTGGAAATCAGCGCCGTGCTGGTGGCAGTGGAAAAAGCGATCGAGAGGCGCAGCCTTCGCCAGGACGTGGCGCTCTTGAGTGATCGGCTTCAACAAAAGCAGCCGTACACCAACATCATCGGCGAGAGCCCCGAGCTCCACGCGGTGTTCGACATCATCAAGCGCGCCGCCCCCACCCGGGCGACGGTCCTGGTGCTCGGAGAATCGGGCACAGGCAAAGAGCTGATCGCGCAGGTCATTCACGAAGAATCGACCCGGCGCGACAAGCCGTTCGTGAAGGTCAACTGCGCAGCGCTCTCTGAAAGTCTGCTCGAGAGCGAGCTCTTCGGTCACGAGAAGGGCAGCTTCACCGGAGCGGTGGGTCGCCGCGAGGGTCGGTTCGAGCTGGCCAATGGAGGCACGCTCTTTCTCGACGAGATTGGAGACATCTCTTCCGGGATGCAGGTGAAGCTGTTGCGCGTGCTGCAGCAGCACGAGTTCGAACGGGTCGGAGGCACCCAGACCGTCAAGACCGACGTCCGACTGGTGGCTGCCACCAACAAGGACCTCGAGGCGCAGGTCCGGGCCGGCAAGTTCCGTGAGGACCTCTTCTATCGGCTCAATGTCGTGTCCGTCACGCTGCCTCCCCTGCGCCAGCGAAAAGCCGACATTCCGCTGCTGTGCACCTACTTCATCCAGAAGTACGCAATGGAGCACGACAAGAAAATCACCGGGCTCGCCCCCGGCACGCTCAACGCGCTGCTGTCACACAACTGGCCCGGCAACGTTCGCGAGCTGAGCAATGTGGTCGAGCGGGGGGTGGTCCTCTCTCACGGAAACATTCTGACGTCCGATGACCTGGCGCCCTCGAACGGCCAGTCTAAAAAAGAGAGCAAGGTCGGTGGCCTGCTGCCGGGCGCTCCTCTGAACGTGATCGAGCGGGAAGCGATCCTCAAGACGCTCGAGCTGGTCGGGGGCTCGACTTCCCAGGCCGCAGAGGTGCTGGGAATCAGCGTGCGCAAAATCCAATACAAGTTGAAAGAGTACGCGGCTCTCGCGGCATCGACCTTGCCGCAATAGTCGGCAGCTCCCGCCCGGCGCATCATTCGCGCACCGGGCGCAAACTTTGAAGGGTGGGGAAACCCGCGACCAAACAGGTGGGCTATCGGGCCGAGCGCACGACTCTGGCCCAGGCCGGACCCAGGAACTTGACCGGCCCGGTGCGCTTGGCCAACTCGAATGCGAGCTGGCGCAGCTGTTCGGAGGCCGAGATCTCGGCGCGCGAGAGGTCGATGAGCACCGGCGCGTTCTCGGAGGTGAGCGACAGCGCTTGAAGGAGCGCATCGACCGAGGCCTCGTCCAGCGGGCCGTGGCTCGTCAAGACGATCTGCCCGCTGCCCTTCACGCTGGTGACTGAAAGCATGGGCCACCTCGAACCTGCCGGACACATCGAGCAACAAGCACGCCACGGCTCGGAAGCCGAAAATCGACACCCTCGAACGGTGCTGAATACCTACGGCCGCGAAATTGCTGCCCGCCGGAAGAACCCCTGCGGGTTAGCGCAATCGGTCCCACCCCGTTTTCAACGGCTTTCCCGCCAGTCACCCGCGGATTTCGAACGTGGTGGCCGTGGCGATTCCCCATGAAGGAATGACCTCGGGCACCCTGTTCGTCGCGAACAAGCTGGGGTCCGACGAGTTCTCGGTGCAGGACGAGCTGAGCCTGGGGATGTTTGCCCGACGCATCAGCTACGCGCTGCAGATTGTTCGCCTCAACGAGGCCCGGGCGCGAGAACGGGAACGGCTCGAGCTGCTCGCCGACACCGGCCGCGCCCTGCCCACCTCACTGGACCTGTTGGTCACGCTCGAGCGGGTGGCTCGACTGGCAATTCCCCGGCTGGCTGACGGCTGCGTCATTTACCTCTGTGCAGAAAACCGCCTGCGTTTCGGCAGCGTGGCCCACCGGAATCCGGCGGCCGAGCAGCAGCTGACAGCGCACCACCCAGGTTGACCGCCACAACCGCGAGGGCACTCGGCTGGCAATGGTGACTCCGGCCGCGCTGAGCCGTTCGTCGACGGTGGCAAGCGTCTCTCGCAATCGGCGCAGGCCGTCACCCAGCTTGTGAATGTCTTCGGGCTCGAGCGACCTCAGCCGGCTTCGCAGCTGAAGAATTTCAGCAGACAGGTCGGTTGAAGTGGGCTCGCTTGCTTCGGCATGTGTGGCCATCCGTAACTCCTGCATCACGTTGAGAAGTCGACCGAGGACAGCGGTCAGTGCAGGAATAAGGCCGCGAGTGCAGCGCGCTGCCAATCTGGCAGGGCCCAGTCGCAACAGGTTGGTTTTGCGGCTTCGCCGATTTTGCGCGGGCTACGTCGATTCACGCATCGCGCGTTCGCTGCGCGATTTTCAAGACGTCGGCGAGGACACCCGCGGCAGTGACCGCACCGCCTGCGCCGGCGCCCTGCACGATCAGCGGGTATTCCTGGTAGCGCGCCGTGGTGAACGCGACGAAAGCTTCCGAGCCACGAAGGCGGGTGGCGGGGTGGGCGGCCTCGAGGGCCATCGGGCCGACCTTCACCGTTCGGGTCGAGGGCTCGATTCGCGCCAGGTAACGCAGCACCTTGCCCTCTTTGCGGCAGGTCTCGATGGTCTGCGCGACGACGCGGTCCTGAGCGAGCGCCTCGAGGAAACGTTCCAGCGACGGCTCGGCCATCAGCTCGCGCGGCACGAAAGGTTCGATGGTGACCTCTTCGAGCGACAGCGGCAACCCGAGCTCTCGCGCGAGGATCAGTGCCTTGCGCGCCACGTCCAGCCCGGACAGGTCGTCCTGGGGGTTGGGTTCGGTGTACCCCAGCCGCCTGGCCTCGAGGACCGCACGCGCGAGAGGCACGCCCTTCATCAGCTCGTTGGCCAGGTAGCCTAGCGTTCCTGAGAAGCACCCTTCGATCGACAGCACTTCATCGCCGGTGCGAATCAAATCTTTGAGCGTGCCGATGACGGGCAGGCTCGCTCCGACCGTCGTCTCGTAGTTGAAGGCCCGGTGGTGTTGGCGGGCCGCAGCGATCAGCGCCTGCCGCGCGTCCCACGGCAGGGTCAGCGGCTTCTTGTTGGCAGTGACGACGTGAATTCCCCGCTCGAACGCTTCGGCGTACAGCGCTTCCATTCCTGACGCGGCGGTGCAGTCGACAAGAACGGGCAAGGGCAGACGCCGCAACTTTTCGAGCAACGCCCTTCGGGCCGAAGGCGACCCGTCGAACGGCTCGGCGATTCCGTCCCACGCCACCTTCTTGCTGTCGCACACGGCGACCACCCGAATCGCGATGCCGTGTTCCTCGGCGAGCTTGTGCTGTTGCGCTTGAATCTGGGCCAGCAGTTGGCTGCCGACCGTGCCGGTGCCGAGGACCAGCACGCTGACTTCTTCCTTCGCGAAGTGGAACGTGGCGTGAACGGTGCGCACCGCGACTGCAGTATCGGCCGCCTCGATGACACAAGAGACCGAGCGCGCGCTGGCGCCTTGCGCGATCGCATGGACGTTGATTCCGACCGAGCCCAGGGCGTGGAGAAAACGTCCGGCCACGTCCGGCCTTTGCCCCATCGTCTCGGCGACCAGGGTGAGCAGCGTCACCGGCTGACGCACCCGCGGAGGCTCGACTTCGCCGCGGGTCATTTCGAGCTCGAGCTCATCGGCGATCGCCCGCTGTGCGGCGGCGACTGCCGCCTGAGGAACGACCACCGCGACCGCCTGGCCATGCGCCGATTGGGTCGCCATCCAGACGGTGACGCCGGCGGCCTCGAGCGCGTGCAGCACCCGACCTCCCAACCGCACGCCCTGAGACAGCTGCCGGCATTCGACGCCGATCACTGCCAGGTGCTCGAGCGAAGTGACCGAGGTGGCCTTGTTGCTGTCGGCGGCTCCGGCGGCGTCGATGACCGTGCCTGCGGCCTGCGGCTGCATCGTGTTGCGAATGCGCAGCCGAATGCCGGACTCGATCAACGGAATCATCGTGCGCGGGTGGAACATTCGGGCGCCGAAGCTCGCGAGCTCGAGGGCTTCCATGTAGGACAGTCGCTCGAGCGAATAGGCGTCGGGGACGATCGCAGGGTCCGCGGTCATCACCCCCGGCACGTCCGTCCAGACGTGAACCTCGGCGGCCTTCAGCCCGCGCGCGAGCAACGTCGCGGTGTAGTCCGACCCGTTGCGGCCCAGCGTGGTGGTTCGGCCGTCCACGGTCTGCCCGAGAAAGCCGGTGGTGACGACGAGGTGGTTTTGAAAGGTCGTCGCCAAAGCTGTGAGCTTCAGATGCGTGGCGGCCACGTCGACGCGCGCAGCGCCGAACTGATCGTCGGTCACCGTCCACTGGCGAGAATCGAGGACCAGCGCGGGCAACCCTTTCGCCTTCAGCAGATCCACGAGCACCACCGCGCTCAGCCGTTCGCCGAACGACATCACGGTATCGAGCATCTGCGCCGTCTGCTCTCGAACGGTGGCGATGCCTTCGAGCAGTTGGCGCAAGGAAGCAATCAACGCGTCGATCGCGCTTCCCGCCACGCCCGCTGCATTGGCCCGCACCAACAGGGCGATGCGGTCGACCTCGGCGTGCGCGCTGGGCAGCTCTCCTCGCGACGCCGCGCCCGCCGCTTCGATCAACCCGTCGGTGGTGTCGCCCATTGCCGAGACGACGACCGCGATGGGTCCTTTGGCGTGCTCGGAGGCAATCAGGTCCACCACCTGGGGCAGTCGTCGGCCGACCGAAGAGCCCCCGAACTTCATCACCGTCAGCGGGCTCATGCGGCCCCGGCTTCGAGGGCTTGACCGAGATCGGCGAGCAAATCAGCCACGTCTTCGATTCCCACCGCCAGGCGAATCAGGTTGTCGCGAATGCCAATCTGCAGCCGCTGCTCGGTCGTCATTTCATAGAACGACATCAGCGCCGGCTGTTCGATCAAGGTCTCGACTCCACCGAGCGAGGGGGCGAGCGTGGCCACCTTGCAGGCGTCGATCACCTTCGAGGCCGCGTCGAGCCCGCCGCGGACGAGGAAGCTGACCACTCCACCGCCGCCGCGCAGTTGCTCGCGGGCGATCGCGTGGTCCGGGTGGCTGGGAAGAAAGGGGTAATAGACCTGCTCGACCCGGCGGTGGCCCTCGAGGAACCGGGCGATGGCCAACGCGCTTTGGTTTTGCCGGTCGACCCGCAGCGCGAGGGTCTTGATTCCGCGGACGAGCAGGTAGGCGCTCTGGGGGTCGAGGACGCCGCCCATCACTCCGCGAAAATCTCTCAGCGCCGAGAGCAAGGCGGGGTTGCCGCAAACGGCGCCGGCGAGCAGATCGTTGTGGCCTCCGAAATACTTGGTGCACGAATGGAGGACGAGGTCGGCACCCAGCTCGAGTGGCCGCTGGTTGATCGGGGTGGCGAAGGTCGAGTCGATCAGGATCTTCACCCCGCTGTGGCGATCTCGAATCTTCGCCAGGCGGGGCAAATCGACGACGCGCAGGTAGGGGTTGGTCGGCGATTCCGAAATGAGCAGCCGCGTCTTCCCGGGGACGATCGCCGCCTCGAGCCCTTGATAGTCGCCGGGCTCGACCAAGGTGGCGGTCACTCCAAACCGACCGAGCACGGTTCCGACGAACTGCCGCGTTCGGCGATAGCAGTCCGAGGTCATCACCACGTGATCGCCGGTCTTCAGCAGCAGCAGCAAAGTGGTGGTGACGGCCGACATTCCGCTGGGGAAGAGGACGCAGTCGCCCGCGCCCTCGAGGTGCGCGAGCTTCAATTCCGCCGCGCGCACGGTCGGGTTGCCGTAGCGGCCGTACTCTTCGCGGTCGATGTCCCCATCGAAGTAGGAACGCAGCTCAGCGGTCGATTCGAAGACGAAGGTCGACGCGTTGATGATCGGAGTGGTGATCGCGTCGTGCGCTTTCTTGCGAGGTTCACCCCCGTGCACCGAGAGGGTGCTGAACGAGACAGGCTTTTCGGTCGACATGTCGGGGTGCGGCATACTGCATCTGTAGAATGTTGCAGTCGGCCAGTGATCGTCCGCGCGCAGTTCCAGGCCAAATGCGATGAGGGCCTCGCGCTGTGTGCCGTTGCTGGAGCCGACGCGGAAGCGTGCGCCCGGCTGACCGCGCGCTGCACCGAAGGTGTGGACGGAATCCCCCCCGGTCTCGACGGCGGCAGCTGCCAGTAGCCTGCGCCGGGTCCACCGTCCCGGGGGCCGCGTGCTCCCGGGTCGTTGGGCAACTGCAGGCCTGCGCGTCTCTTCAGAAGGGCGCCGGCGCTTCGAGCGCAATCCGTTCGAGGGTGCGCGGGTGAGTGAAGGTCAAGGCCTCGGCGTGCAGCAGCAACCGGGTGTCATTCGTTCCGTAAAGGCGATCGCCGACGATGGGCGCGTTGAGGCCCAGCGGGTGGGCGGCGTGAACCCGAAGTTGATGGGTCCGGCCGGTGCGTGGAAACAGCGCGACGCGCGTTCGGTTCGAGGTTCGCTCGAGCACGCGCCATTCGGTCAGCGCCGATTTTCCATGCTCGGGGTCGTAGATCTGTCGCGGGCGATCGGTTGGGTCGAGCCGAAGCGGAAGCTCAACCTGGCCTTGATCCCTCGCCACCGTGCCCTCGAGCCAGGCGATGTAGCGCTTCTCGATTTCGCGCAGCGCGAACTGCCGCTGAATCGCCGCGTGTGTCGCGGGATCTTTCGCCACGAGCATCAACCCAGAGGTGTCCAAATCGAGCCGATGCACGACCAGGGGCTCGGCGAGGCGTTGCCCCAACCTCACCCACACCGAGTCGCGAAGCTTCGCGTGGCGCCCGGGCACCGAGAGCAGGCCTGCCGGCTTGTCGATGACCACCACCCAGTCATCTTCGAAGACCACGCGGGGCTCGGCGAGCGCAGCCGAATCAGATCCCAACAGCGAAGGCGCTTCGACCCCTGAGCCCTCGAGCATGAAGGGAAGGACGATTCCGCACTTCCCGCGACACGCAGGGTAATACGCGCCGGCGCGACGCGCTCCGGAAGCCGGCGGAGCTCCCCACCAGAACTCGGCGAGCGCGAGCGGACGAAGGTGCCGTCGGTACGCTTCGCCGAAGAGTCGGGGAGCCGCGCAGTCCCCAGCTCCTCCGGGTGGAGGGTTGTCTGAACCGAAGATTTCCCGCAGCGTTCGGTGCTCGCCGTGGGCGTTCGTCACTGTGTAGAGGTCCTGCATCTGGATCAGAAGTTGGTTTGAACGTTCGGCGCGGCGCGTCTCGACCGTGATCCGCTGCGCGTCGACGGGGCGAAGTTGTGACTCGAGAGCTTCGCGCTCGAGGTCGAACGCGGCATCGAAGCGGCGGCGCTCGGCGGTATCGGCGCGGCTTTGCTGATCGAGCACCTGGCTGTCACCGCCGGCGTCGCGCGCCTGATGCCGAATTTTTCGGCTTTCGCGGTGGCGCAACTGAAGCTGGATCAGGCTTTCCTGGTGATGCTCGAGCAGCAGCGCGAGGGCCGATCGAACCCCGGGTGGCCCGTCGACGAGCGCGCGATGCTCGAGCTCGAGGGCGCGCAGCTCGTCCTGTCCACCGGGCCAGAACGCTTCGAACGCGCGCAGATCAAACAGCGGAGGCGCAAACCCTTCGGCGTGCCAGCGACCGTCGAGCATTCCCGAAAATGCGCGCAACGTTCCGATGCGACCCTCGGGCGTCGCGACGACCAGCACTCCAAACATCTTTCCGGCTTCCGGTGCTTCGAGCGCTGTGAAGCCCGGGCTGCGCAGGTGGGCTTGAAGCTCTTCGGCCGCACGAAGCGCCAATGGCTGGGGCGCAATGGGATCGAACGGGCTCGGAAATCGCGTTGGCAGCGCACTCGGGTGAGGTTGAGGGTCGAAGAGGATCACGGCCTTTTCACAAACTGTCTGCGTGCAGCTCGAGGGGAGGCAACGTTCCGCCCGTGCAGTTGCACGCCACGAAGGCCGGTGAGTTTCGACGGGCCATGTTCTGTTCCATCGACGGTCCGATCGTCCCCCGCGGGTAACCGGCTGCGACGCAGCGGGCCTGGCAAAGGTTCTCGCGCGCTACGTCATTCGCCGCGACTCCGGCGAACTGCACCAGCGCCCCGAACACGATGCCGAGGAAACTTCCGATCATCAACCACCGGCTGAAAGTTCCGTGCTCTCCGCGGAAGAGAGCCACGATCACGCCGAATTGCTTCGATCTCTTCCAGCCCCCTTTGGCGAACAGGATCCCCAGGAAAGCCACCGCCGAGAGGAAGAAGATCGCGACTCCGACGATGAACACCGGGTGCGGGCGCATTGCCGCATCGCAGCACGCTCAGGCGCAGCAACCAAGCAGACAGACGTGTCACTCGGCCCCCCCCCCAGGCACGGGGTGCTGGGAGCACGGGGTGCTGGGCGCACGGGGTGCTGGGCGCACGGGGTGCTTCGGGGTCGGTGGTACGAAGGGGTCAGGGGCGCAAGAGCCACGGAAGCGAACTGGCCGCCATCACGCTGGGAAACTGATTGAGCGTCGCCGCCGGCACGCCGACTCCGGCCATGATCGTCCGCCACAGGTGGGCCGCGGGAACGCGCCGATCATTGACGAGGGTTCCCTGAGCATCCGGAACCCCGGTCACGAGGTCGGGCATTCGGTAGCGGTAGTGATGCCCATCGCCATCGGCTGAGTCCGCCACGATGTCGCCGTAGTAGCCGCCGCGGATCATTCCACCGGCCAGGATGACTCCGTTCTTTCCTTCGTCGCCCGAGCTTCCCGACGCCGGAGCCCGCCCGCCATCGGACGTAGACACCACGATCAACGTGCGGTCGTAGATCCCCGCGAGCTTCAACTTTTCAATCAAGCGCACCAGCGGCAACACGGTGATCTCGGTCTGCGCTTTCATCTGGGGCGCGGTGCGCTCACCGTGGACATCGCCGATGTCGATCTCGATCGCCACTGACCGGGTCAGGCCCGAGCTCACCAACTTGAACGCGTAGGCCGCCTGTTCCCACGCTTCGATCGTCGTCCGACCGTACTTCCCCGGAACGCCCGCGGACCAGTACGCCCTCTCCTCGACGGTCAGCGGCAGTGAAAAGGAAGCGGTGGTCACCTTGCCCAACACCCCACTGGCCTCAGCCAGTTGCGCGGTGTGGTTGGTCATCGACTGGGTCGACAGCTTGCGGCGCGCCGCGAGGGCCCGATCGAAGCGGCCCAGTCCTTTCTCGACGAAGCGCGCATCGGCGGGAGGCAAGATGCTGATCGCCGAGCTCGTCGACGGGAACGCACGCAGCAACGCGTCTACGTCTTGATATCGGTCGGGCTCCGAGCCCGAGAGCCCGGCTCCGAAGTGGTAGATCGCCCCCGCGCGCTGGGTCCCCTTGATGATCACCCCATTGTGAAGTCCGGGCGTGAGTTGTTTCTGAATCCGGTTGTGAAGCGCGATCGGCGTGGGTGTCGAGGAGTAGTTCGCCCCTTCCCCGTTGTTCTGCCCCGGCTCGCCTTCCCACATCGGCAGCCGCGTTCCTGCGCCCTGCTGGGCTCCCCGCCCCGGCGAACGAATCGGATTGCTCGCCTCATGACCGTGCACCGGCCCGTAGGTGAGCTCGCACAACTCGACCATCGCCACGGTGTCGAGGTGCGGCTGAAGGACCAGCGACTGCGGGGTGAGAAACACATTGTTCGCAAACGACGACAACTCGCTTTGCGAAAAGAACAGCGCGGCCTTCCTCCCGAATTCACCCCGTCGAAGGTTCGCGTCCTTGGCAAGGCCGGGAGCGACCATCACGTGGCCGAAGTCGAGCTGATCGCGCAGGCAGATTTCGATCAAATACGACGGGCCGACCACCTCGCCCCAGGCAGAGCTCGCGCGCAGCAGCGAAGGCGCGGCGGCGGCGGCGCAGGCCCCTTGAAGCAACGAGCGTCGACTGAGCTTCATGGCGACTGCCTGGGACCTTCGAATGAGCGCACCACCGCGGGGTGGGAAAAGGCTTCGATCGCGAGCAGCGCCAACGACGGCCGCGGCTGCTTCGCCTTTGCAGCCATCACCACGTCTTCGAGCACGTCGGGAGGCAACGTGAACACCGTCGACTCGGGAAGCCCGAAGGCAAACCCGAGCAGGCCCCCGACGCTGCAGGTCCAGAACGCCGACGAGGTCGCGAACGCCTCGGCGACCCCCGCCAGGTTCTGCACCGGCTTTCCGAAGACCTGGGAGGCCTCACTGCTGGAAACCATCGGGTCGATCATGTGAGACGTAAACAGCCCGTCCACGCTTCGGCCCTGCTCGCCGCCTTCCACCTGTCGGCCCGTCGCCGCCGCGATCCACCGCCCGTCCTGGTTGAACTTCACGAACGGCTGCGCGTGGGCGCCGAATTGGCTGTGGCAGGTGTAGCAGGCAAAGCCATTGCCGAAGGTTCCCGACGCGCTGCCTTCCACCTTGTCTTGCTGAAACAGGGGAATCAGCACCGCGCGTTCCAGCGGAGGCTGCTCGGTGAGGGGCAGCGGGTAGTCCTTGCAGGCAAACGTTCGCAGCATCGTGCGCGCACGCTTGAGATTGAACCGCGAGGCGTTGTTGGAAAGAAACGCCCGGGTGGTGAGAACGCCGGCGGCATAGGGCGCTCCGGTGTCACAGGGCGCCTTCCGCCCCGCATCGTCAATGCAGTAATCGGCGGTGAGCAATTCAGAGTGCGGCAAGCCATTGCGCGCGAGGTACGCGGCGAGATTTCCGGGCAGCTCGAGGTTCAAATCTCCGCGCTTGCCACTGGCCTTCAGACGGGTCGAGATCCACTCGCGCGCCATCAGCACGAAGCCTTCTTCCCGCGTCCAGCCTTCGATGATCGCCGGCAACGCCGCCCCACCCTGCCGGGCAATCTGCTCGATTTCTTCGGCCCGCAGCGATCGCCCCGCCACCATCGGAGCCAGCCGCCGCAAGTACGACTCGACCTGGCTCGCCGTCAGCTTCGCGCGCAGCTCGTTCAACGAAGGCTCGTAGGGCGGGTCCAGCGGGACGTACACCGTTCCCACCACCGGCAAGGGCCACTTCACGACGGGAACCGGCTCTCCTACCTCGGCCACGCAGGCGCCCAACACCAGCGCGAATGCCGCGGCACCGAACCCGCGTTTCATTGGGACACCAGCTCGAGCGAGGACAGCAGGCTCAGACAGCTCGCCCGCCAACGCGCCGCCGTCGGCTCTTCGGCAATGACCTCATCTAAGAGCTGCAGGTCTTCGGCGGTGGAAGCGCGGCCCCAGGCGGCGCGGGAAAAGGGATCCAGGCCCGTGCGCCAATCGGGGTACCGGGTTTTCATCCGCGGGTCATCGCAGACCGGAAACAGTGCCTGCACCCAGGTCGCCATCCGCTGGGCGCTCCACGTCAAATCGGGAGCGACGTTCGCTCCAAAATCATGCGCGCCCAGATCCAACCGCCGCGCCTCCAGCTGCGCAAACATCGGGTCCGAGGTCGGCACGCCCGCCACCGCGGCCACCCGATTGAGCCGGACTTGAAAAGGAAGCAGCGCCACGCGATCGACCGAGGGAACGAAAGCCCGCTCGGTGCGGACCCGCGCAACCGGAACGACGGGCACGGGACCTGCGCTGACCGGAATCACCCCTTCGACCGGCTTCTTCAGCGGGGTATCAATCAGTGCGTCGCAGCCACTGAGCGCCACCAGTGCCACCCATATTTTTGCGGTTGCACTGCAAACCTGAAGGGTTGGGCGGCCGGGCATCGAAGGGCGACAAGGCAAGGCCGAGGCCACATTGAGATAAATGCCCGGTTCAGTCGTTCTCGCGAGTTGGGGGTGGATCCACCCTCGGCAATCGGAGTGTTTCCCCCTCGCGTGTAGTCGAACCGGTCAGAAGAAAAGAAAGCTGCGCTTGAAGCTTCAGTACCCTTCGGCGCCGAGCAACGCCGCGCCCACTGCGCCGCTGTCGTCCCCGTGTGCGGCGAGCGCGACTTTGAGGCCCGACCGACTGACGGCCAGAGTCCGCTCACCGATGGTGTCGATGACGCGCTGAACCAACCGCGGGGAGCGGGTCATCACCCCGCCGCCCAACACCACGAAGCCAGGGTTGAGCACCGTCACCACGTTCGCGATCGCAAGAGCGAGGGCAGACGACGAAAACTCCCACAGCTTTTTTGCTTCCGCGTTGCCCGAGTGCGCCTGCTCTTCGAGGTTCGAGGCCGAGCCCTTGAGTCCGACTTCCTTCATCAGCAGCTCGATGTTCGAGCCGCCCGCGTACGCCTCGAGGCAGCCCTTCTCGCCGCAGCCGCACGCGCGACCGCCCTCGGCGAGAACCTTGATGTGACCCAGCTCACCGGCCACCCCGCCTGCGCCTGCGATCAGCTTTCCGTCCGAGATGATCGCGCTGCCGATCCCCGCTCCGACGAGGACGGTATAGGTGTGTGACTCGCCTCGTGCGGCTCCGACTTTGAGCTCGCCCCACGCGGCGGCCTTGGTGTCGTTGACGACCTTCACCGGCCGGCCGAGCTCGCGACCGAGCAGGTCTCCCAACGGAACGTTGCGCCAGCCGAGCGTGGGGGAAACAACGATGTCATTTCCATGCATCTGGCCCGCGGCGCCGACTGCGCACGGCAGCGGCGTTTCGGCGCCGGCCTGCTTCGAGACCTTGTTCATCAACTGCGCGAGGGCCTTGACCACCGCCTGGGGCGACTTGTCGTCGTGTGCCTGGTTCACCGAGGCGACGACGCGTCCGACGCTGCGGTCGATGACCACCGCGCGCATGTACAAGCCGCCAAGATCCACTCCGAGTGCGAGCGCGCTAGCCATGTTCTCAAGCTCCGTTGTTGAACGACTGCTGAAGGCCATGCGCAATAGCTCCGGCCATGGCCAGCCGCAACACGTCTTATCGGGTGTGGCCAGACAGCGACCCGGCCGACTTTGTGTGCCATCACTGCCTCCCAAAACAGATCAAGGAGCTTCAACCCCATGGACCCGAAGGCCGCCGTCGTCGAACCCGTCAAGGAAAAGCAGACCGTCAAGCAGATCGCCGAAAAGGACTACGACGCGGAAGTCCTCAAGGCCACTGAGCCGGTGGTGCTCGATTTCTACTCGGCAGACAGCGCTCCGTGCGCGGCGCTGGCTCCGCGGTTCGGAGCGGTCGCAGAAAAGTTCGAGGGCAAGATCCGCTTCTTCAAGATTTTGCGCGGAGAGAATGACGCGCTCGCGAAGAAGCTGAACGTCACGGCCAGCCCGACGCTGATTTTCTACAAGAGCGGCAAAGAGATGGGCGAGCGGCTGAGCGGCGACGACATCAAGCGCACGTCGTTGAAGGCATCGGTCGAAGCGCTGCTCAAGTAGTGAAGTCCGAACAGGGCCGGGGTGGCTCGATGACCGTTCGCGCTCTGGCTTTCTGGCTGTTGGTGGCCTTGAGCGGCTGCGGTCCCAAGTCGCTCGCGGCGAAGATGAGGGACGCGGACAAGTACTCGGACAAAATCGGTGGGCTGCTCGAGCAGGCAGAGAAGGCGCTCAACGAGGCCGAGCCGAAGAAGGCCGAGGAAGCCCTGGCCGAGGCCAACAAGCTGCTCGCCGAGCCGGACATGCAGTTCTCACCCGAGCGCGACATGTACCTCAGCCGGTACGGCGAGCTCGAGCCCCGGCTCACCGAAGCGCGCGAGGCCCGCCAGCAAAAGGACATCGAAGAGGCGGTGCGCAACGAGCGGGCAGAGATCGGCCCCACCCTTCAGGCGATGAAGGACGCGGCAGAGACGATCGGCGGCGCGAAGATCGACGAGAAGTCG
This sequence comes from Archangiaceae bacterium, assembly GCA_043750125.1. GTDB lineage: Bacteria > Myxococcota > Myxococcia > Myxococcales > Myxococcaceae > JAGSPQ01. Next base: position 17,086 of record JAYVCD010000029.1, read on the forward strand.
ATCGAGGCGGCGCTCGACTCGGTGAGCGCGCTCGAAAAAGCGGTGGGTTCCAGCAACGAACGGCGGCTGCTGGCGCTGAAGGACCCGTCGTTCCTGGCGTACTTGAAGCGCGCCAAGGCCGAGAGCCAGAAGGCGCGCACCGAGGTCACCCGCGCCGAGAAGAAGCTCAAATTTCTCAAAGGCCCGGTGGTGCTCAAGCAGAAGGCCGCCGATGAGCTGAAGCAGTCGAAGACCGAGAAGGACGCAGAGAAAAAGCGGGACCTGATCGCCTCGGCGGCTTCCGGCTATGGGCGCTGCGTCAGCACCGGTTCCGAGTTCACCAAAAGCGGCTTCGCGACCGAGAAGATCGTCATCGGCGCTTCGACCACCACCATCGAGTCATTCCTCGAGACGTGCAAAGCCTCGCAGCAGTCGACCGAGCAGGCGCTGGCGAAGCTTCCCAAGACGAAAACGAAAACGGCCACCCGAAAAAAGAAGTGAGCGCTCAGGTCCCCGCGTCGAGAACACCGTTCGGATCTCGCGCCAGCCCGCAGCGAATCTTGCCTTCCGCGGTCGAGATCAGGTGGCAGTCGCACTGAGTGGGGCCGGGCTGGAGTCGCTCTTTGCAAATGACCTCTTGCGCCAGGGTCGAGGGATTTGCACCTTCGGCGTTCGCCGCCCGACTCTTGCAGGCGCTGAGCTCATTGCTGTTGAGCGAGCACTCACACAACTTCTCAGAGAGCTGACGGCACTGGCTCGAACACCCGAGGAGGCCCAAGCAAACGACGAGCAGGAGGTAGAGGCGCATGAGCGGCGCTTCTTGCCATGTTCATCGGGTGCTGCCCAGCGCCGCATTGATCGTCTGGGTCAGATACTGCGCCGCGAGGCCCACGGTTCGCTCAGCGCTCTGCGGGGTCCGGGTGAGTGAAGGGGCGACTTCCATGATGTCGCCTCCCAACAGACCGACCTCTGTGCCCAGTCGCGCAATCAGCGCCGAGACCCAGTCGGGCGTCAGGCCCTCGGGTTCGGGAGTCCCGGTGGCATCGGCCCAGCGGCTGTCGGTGCCATCGATGTCGTTGCTGAAATAAACGCCGCTGACCCCGGTGGACTTCACGTGGGCAATCACCGCATCGAGAGCCGCGGCGGGATCCGCGAGGATGTCTTTGGCCCAGAACTGGCGCACGCCACAGGTCGATTCCCAGTGGGCTTGATCTCTTCCCGAGGCGCGGACCCCGACCTGGGTCAGGCGGCCCTGGCGGCCGAGCGCCTCGTTGGCGTGCCAGCTCCAGGTGGCGAAGCAGTATTTGACCCCCAGCCGTTCGGGCAACAGGTCGGTGTGCGCGTCAGGCTGGACGATGCCCCACGGCTTTTTCTGCACCTTCGCCAGCGCGAGCGTCACCGGCAAAGCGGTCGAGTGATCGCCCCCAATCACGAACGGTTTCGCGTGCGGGTTGAGTTGAAAAATCAGGTCCCAGGCGCGCTCGGCAATCGAAAGTGGCGAGACGGGCAGGCGCCCAGCGGTCTGCGCATCGAGCTTCGGGTACAGCGCCTTGCGCGAGGCTTCGAGCTGCGAGTCGCTGAGCATCTGGTCGTGCAGCAGCTGCGGCACCACGAAGACATCGCCCAGGTCCACCAGACCCAGCGCGTCCATCTGGTGGGACCACTGGGGGTGATTTTCCAGCAGGCGGGTGCGAATCGCCTGGGGCCCCAGGTTGGCGCCCCGACCGAAACCGGCTCCTACGTCGCTGGGCACGCCGAGCATCACGCCCTTCGCGCTGACAATCTTCTCGAGAGCGGCGAGAAACTTTTCTTCCACCTGGGCTTCGCTCTTCACTCCGTACAGCTTCTGTTGCAGCGCCAGTTGCGCGGCCTTCCCCGTCGACACCAGGTACAGCCCCCCGCCGGCGGGCCGAAGCAGTGCGGCAAGCTCTTGCAGCGGGGTCATCATGGCAAGGCGTATAACGCGACCCGTTTGAACAGTCCCCCCTTACGCAAGCGGGTCAAGCGCGCGGTGCGCTACGCGTTGCTGCGCGTGGGCGTGGCTGTGCTGGGGGCGCTTCCCCTGGCGTGGGCCTCGGCGCTGGGAAGACTCTTGGGTTCCCTCGCGTATGCGCTGGCGGGCGGCGAGCGGACAAAAGCACTCGAGTCGCTGCAGCGCGCGTATCCGGAAAAATCAGCGCCCGAACGCGCCGCGCTCGCCCGAGACTGTTTTCGACACCTCGGCCGGTGCGTGTTCGAGCTCGTCTGCATCGAGCAACTCGATCGAGAGGTCGACGCCTGGGTGCGCTGGAGCCCGAACGATCGCGCGGTGCTCGACGGGGCGCTGGCCCGCAGAAAAGGAGTCGTCTTCGTCAGCGGCCACCTCGGCAGCTGGGAATTGCTCGCGCGGCGGGTTTCCCTCGCTGGCTACCCCTGTCAGACGATTGCGAAAGAGACGACCGACGCCCGAACCACGGCGCTGATTGAAAAGTTTCGCGCGTCTTCCAACCTCAGGTCGATCTGGCGGGGAAGATCCGGCGCGGCGAAAGCGATGCTGCGGGCGCTCAAAGAAGGACAGATCCTCGGGCTGTTGATCGACCAGGATACCGACGTGCAGTCGGTCTGGGTCCCATTCTTCGGGCACCTGGCAAAGACCCCCCGCGCGGCCGCCGATCTCGCGCTGCGCACCGGGGCCGCGGTGGTGATGGGCTTTTGCCGCCGTGAAGCCGATGGGCGCTACCAGCTGTCGATGCGTGAGCTTCCGACCCAGGGCCTCGAGGCCGAGGCGTTGACAGCCCGAATGACTGCCGAGATCGAGGCGGCGGTGCGCGCGGCACCCGAGCAATGGGTGTGGATGCACCGACGGTGGAAGTCACCCCCACCGGTCTGAACGTCGCGCCGCGGCGCGCTCGACCTCGACGCTGAAGACCGACGCGAACGTGCTCATCTTCCCGAACCTGGACTCAGCCAACATCGCCTACAAGTTGCTGTGGCGCTTCGGCGGAGCGGAAGTCATCGGCCCGCTGCTGCTCGGAATGAACAAGCCGGTCAGCGTCCTGCAGCAAATCATCGTGTCCCGGGTCTTCATCTTCTGACCCATCATCATCGAGTCGCCCGACCAGGTCATCGCCTCGCCCGAGAGCTTGTGTATCCGTGCAACCGATGCGCGCAAACCCGGGGAAGGCCGCTATCTGCGCGGAGCGACGCGAAGCCGTTCGACGATGGCTTCTGATTCGTGCAGGCAGGCAGCCACGCGCGCGTGACATTCTTCGGTCAGCTCGTCCCGATCGTCCAGGGTGAGGCCGGTGGTCAACAAGGGCAATCCAATCACCAACGCGGCGGGCCGGGCCTGAATCGCGATCCTCCCGCTGGGGAGAATCTCGTGGGTCCCGGCGAGCGCCGCGGGAACGAGCGGAACTCCGGCCTCGAGAGCAAGGACCGCTGCTCCCTTCTTGAATGGAGCGAGCTTCCCGTCCTTCGACCGGGTGCCTTCGGCGAAAAAAACAATGCTCACCCGTTCCTGAACCGCGCGCACCGACGCTTTGAGCTTCGTCTTGTCGGACGCGCTGCCGGTGCGATCGACGAAGACATTGCCTGCGCGCGCGAGGGCGTAGCCGAACACCGGAATCTTCCGAAGTTGTTGCTTGGCGATGAACCGCATGTGCCGGCGAATGTGCGCGAAGAGAACCAGCGCGTCGAAGTGCGACTGGTGATTGACCGCAAGAACGAAGTTTCCGGAAGGAAGGTTTTCGAGGCCGCTGGCTTCATGGCGCACTCCCGAAGCGGCCAGAATGCTGCGCGCCCAGAGGTTGAGCACCGGGTCCATCGCCTCTTCGCCCACCAACGAGAGCGCGGTGACGACGGGCGACAGCGTTCCAGTGATCCCCACCGCGGCCGAGCCGGCGAACAGCGTACGCAGCAATTGCTTCACAGGAATTCTCCGGCCGGGAAAAGAAGCACATCTGACAATTGCTCGGCTTGCAGCAGCAGCATTAACACCCGGTCGAGGCCGACGGCGATTCCACCGCTCGCCGGCATTCGCCCCACCGCCTCGAGGAAGCGCTCGTCGAGCTCGAACACCGGCCGCCCCTGCGTGCGTCGCAGCGCCTGTTCCCCAGTGAGACGCGCGCGTTGCTCGGCTGCGTCGGTGAGCTCCGAGAAGCCGTTGCCCAACTCGAGCCCGCGGGCGTAGAGCTCGACCCGTTCGGCGACCCTCGCATCGTCCGGCTTGAGCCGCGCCAGCGACGCCATCGCGGCCGGGTACTCGAATAGAAACGTCGGCCGCTCTTGACCGAGCTTCGGCTCGACCCGTTGCAGAAAAAGATGAAAGAAGACGTCGTCCCAACCCTCTGCGCCGCCGACCCGAACGCCCGCTGCGGTGGCCGCCGCGGCCAGCCCGTCAGCCGTCGGGTGCGCGCGCCAGTCGATTCCGGTTTCGCGCTCGAGCGCTTCGCGCACGCTGACCCGTTCCCAGGGAGTCTTTGCAAAGTGCATTGCGGAGCCCGTCACCGCCCGTTCGACGTGCGCGAGCGCGGCTTCGAGGTCATTCATGATCGCGTGGTAGTCGGCGTGCGGCCGGTAGAACTCGAGCAGCGAGAACTCGGGGTTGTGGTGAGTCGAGACCTCGCCGTTGCGGAACACCTTGCACAGCTGGAACAGGGGCGGACACGCAGGGTCGGCCAGCAGCCGCTTCATCGCGTATTCGGGGCTGGTGTGGAGGTAGAGCGGGCGCCGGGTGCCCACGTCGGTCTGCGGAATGAACTGCAGCTCGAAGGGGTCGATGTGCGGCTCGAGCCCCGGAGTGGGCACCAGCAGCGGCGTCTCGACCTCCAGGTAGCCCTGGCCTTCGAAAAATTCCCTCAGCGCCGCATTCATCTTCGAGCGGGCTCGGGCCGCCGCCCACTGCTTCTGAGTTGGCATCGCAGCGACTGACGTTACATTCGCCCCCCGATGAGCCCAAGGACGACCGCCATTGCATTGTTGATCGTCCTTTCGGGGTGTCCGAAATCGGTCCCTCCGAGCGCGGGCGGTTCGGCGTTGTCTGCCGCCGACTCACAGCTGACCCGGGAAGTGGCTGCGTTGGGGATTGAGGCGCTCGCACTGGTCCGAGAGCAGGACGAGCAGCTGTGGGCCCATTGGACCCAGGGGGCCCGGCTGGATCTCGACAAGCCGGCGCTCAGTCACTCAGTGCTCTTCGATGAACCCACGCTCGGAAAGATCCGCATCGCGCGGAGCAAGGGTCTGGGCGATTCGGTGGGGTTGCTGCGGCTCGAGAGCTGGTTGGTGGGCGAGCGACTGGCCCGCGCGACGGCCGAAGCCAATGCCAGCCTCGCCGGCCTGGAAGCAGCGGCAACCTTCAATCTCGACGGCAAGCCGATTGCCTGGCGCGACCTGACACGCCTGCTGGCGCACGAAAAGAGTGCGCTGAAGCGACGCGCGCTCTGGGCCGCTTCGCGCGAGGTGGTGCCGGCGTTGGCTGCGGCCACCCAACAGCGAGACCAGGCGGTGGAGCTCGCGCTTCGGGCGTTGGGCACCACGGCCGCCGCGTACGCCGGGATCTCCTCAGACGAGAGCGCGGCCCTGGGGAAGAAGTTCCTCGATGACACCGAGGTGCAGTGGAAGCAGACGCTCGAGTTGCTGTCGAAAACCGAGCTTGGGTTGCCGGCCGACAAGCTGACCCGCGCAGGGCTGCCTCGGCTGTTGCGACCCTCGACCGCGGCCGACGCGAGCTTCTTGAAGGCAGATCAGGCGGCGAAGGCCACCGCGCTGCTTGGTGCGCTGGGCCTCTACGGCCTATCGGGGTTGACGCTGGATCTGGCCGATTCGGCGAAGAAAAACCCGCTTCCGCTGACGGTGGCTCCGACCGGGGCCGAGGATGTCCGAGTCAGCTTTCGACCTGCCGGAGGAGCGCGGGATGCGAGCGCGCTGCTCGCCGAGCTGGGACGGGCGCTCGCCATTCACGAAACGGTCGAGCCGCCCCAGGCCCTCGCACGCCTTACGGGCCCGCGGATGCCCGACGCTTCGGCTCGGCTGTTCAGCGACCTCGCGTCGAATCTGGGCTGGCTCAAGTCTCAAGGGGCCTCGAACGACGCCGCGGCGAGCACCATCCTTTCGGCGCAAGCGCTCAGGCTTTTCACCTTGCGGCGCGCCGCGGGGAACCTCGTCGCCCAGCACGAAGCACGGGGAATGAGCGATGAGGCGGCTGCGCAGAGCTGGCAGACGTGGTCAGTGCGTGCGTTGTCCGTCGAGGCATCGCCGGAGGACGCGACGCGCTGGCCGCTCGAGCGAGATCCTCTTTTCCGGGGAGTCGAGCTGCTGCGGGCAATGCTGGGGGCCCAGCAACTTCGGCAAAAGCTCAGCGAGCAGTGGTGGGCGACTTCCGCCAGCACGGTGATCCTGCGCGCCGCGTGGAATGAACCCGAGAAAAAGGCTCCCACGAATTCGGGGCGGGCCTTTCCTTCGGACGCGGGGCGGACATTGACCCCGGACGCGGGGCGATCTCTGACACGACCTTCACCCGACGCCGGCGGCTGAGCGGCGGCGTCGCGCGAAGAAACGAGCGCCTACAGGAGCTTCATCAACTCGGCTTTCTTCGCATTGAACTCATCGTCATTGAGCAGACCAGCGTTCTTCAGCTCGGTCAGTTGCTTCAAGCGATCCATCACCGACGGACCTGCGGCGGGAGCACCCGGAGCCGCCAGCGGAGGCTGTTGTCCCCCACCACCGGACGCGTTGCCCTGCTGGTTCATGAAGTTCTGAGCCATGCCAAAGCCCATCCCCATGCCCATTCCGCCTAGAGCGTTGCCCGAACCTTCGCCGCCCTTGGCCATCCCTTCAGCCGCGCCGAGCATCGCCTGCCCCTGCGCGTACTGATTGAAGCCACCCGCGAGCCGCGAGTAGGCCACGTCCTTCGACAACTTCTTCAGCGTCGCCTCGTCTTCCGGCTTGATGCTGATCGTGAAGTTACCAAACCGAACCACGGTGACGCCGTACGGCTCGACGTGCTGCTTGGTCCCGGCAATGACTTCCTGCTCGATCTCTTCGGTGTACGCGCCCGACGTGACGTCGAGCAGCGGCCACTTTTTCTTCACGATCAGCTCGGCAATCCGGTCGCGGGTCACCTTCAGCACCTGGTTCTTGAACCAGCCGATGAAGTCGTCGTTTTCGACCTTCCGCATCCCGACCAGCCCGATGATCAACTTCTCGGGGTCATTCACCTTCAGCGAGTAGTCGCCGTAGACCATCGTCCCGATGCCCAGCCCGGTCTCGGGGTCGCGGGTGTCACCAATCGGCCCTCCGAACTTCAGGCCTGCAAACTCACGCAGGGACACGAAGTAGACCTCGGCGATGAACAGGTTCCCGCCCGTCAACTTCTCGAGCAGCTTTGAGACGAACGGCACGTTGTTCGTGTCCAGAGTGTGCCGACCGGGACCCAACTTGCCCGCGACCACTCCGTCTTTGACGAACAGCGCCATCTCGTCCGAGGCCACCGTCAGCTGAGTCATCAGCCGAATGTTGCTCTCGGGGTACTTGTAGATGATGTGGTCCTTGGCCTCGTCCGCGCGTGCGATGAAGTTGCGCTGCGCCTCGGCCTTGATGCCGTCGAAGAATCCCATCGTTCCTCCAGAAGGTATTGTAACGCCGGCGGAAGTTCCCACTTCTCACCTGCGAACGCCAACGTCATCTGGCCAGACGAACACCGGCAATCCCCATTGCATGCCCACATCGCCGCTCTTCACCGGCTCATCATTCTTTCCCGATCGAACAGCCGCCGCGCCGCGACCACCAGACCCAGGTCGAGCAGCAACACGAACAGACCGAGCGCCGCGTAATACCCCACGCCCCCCTTGAGCCACCCGGCGAATTGGCCACCCGCCAGCCCCACCAGGGGCAGCACGAACAGCCCGGACAGCTGCTGCGCGAGCCGGGCGTCACCCACCCGAGCCGAGATCACCACCGAGACCCCGTTGCCGAAAAACGCAAACAGCGGAGCGATCACGAACACCCCGAACATCCACATTGCATTGGGCAACAGGGGCCCCTTCACCCCTTCCCAGGCCACGACATCGACGCTGAGGCACAGCCCGAAGAACGCCAGCACGCAGATCGCAAATGACGGCACCAGCGAGGCGAGGCTCTTGCCAATCAAAAGCTCGAGCGGCGTGACGGGCGAGGCCAGCAGCGGCTCGAGCGTGCGGCTCTCTTTTTCTCCTGCCACCGAGTGGGACGAGATCAGAATCGGAACGAACACCGGCATGATCAAGTAGACGGCGAACCAATCGATCAGCACCTTCTGAACCAGGAACCGCGCCGCGTCTTCGGCATTGACGGTGATGTCGTAGTACTGCGCCATCACCCGCAGGTTCGGATCATCAGGGCGATGCACGTAGGCCAGAACCACCAGCGTGGGCGCTACGACCAGAATCACCGGCAGCGCCAGCATCGACCACAACAGCGCCTTGTTCTTGCGCAGGTCGAGGAAGTCTTTTTGAAACACGGCCCGGGCCCGTGGCCACGCGAAGCTCATGCCGCCTCTTCCCGCACCAGCTCGAGGTACGCCTCTTCCAGCGGCCGCGCGGCGGTGGTCACCTGGTAGACCCGCGCTCCCGCCCGCACCAGGCACTCGACCACCGCGGGCGCCTGCTCTTCGTCGTCGAGCAACACCTTGAGCAGGCTGCCTTCGTGCATCGAGCCGGGGCTGAACGACAGACTTTTCAGGGCCGCGCCAAAACGCCCCGCGTCCCCGTCCAACCGCAGCTCGAGCGCGGTTCCCTTCCGACGCAAATCCTTGAGCGAAGCCACCGTGCGCAACCGGTTCTTGATCACCGCCACCCGCGTGCACAGCCGCTCGACTTCACCCAGGTTGTGGCTGCAGAGCACCAGGGCTTTTCCTTCCGCAGCGAGCTCGGCGATGACGTCGCGTACGACCCGTGCCGACTCGGGGTCGAGGCCCGAGGTGGGTTCGTCCAGAAACAGGACTTTGGGGTCGTGGACCAGCGCGCGAATGATCGACAGCTTTTGCCGCATGCCCTTGCTGAAGGTCCCCACCGGCTCATCTTCCCGACCGGTGAGGCCGAAGCGCGCCAGGTACCGCTCGCACCGCGCCCACGCCTGCGTCTCGTTCAGCTCGTTGAGGCGAATGAAGAAGGTCAGATTCTCTCGCGCGGTCAACCGCTCGTAGAGGCCCGGCTGTTCGGTGAGCAAGCCGACTTTGCGCCGCAGCGCGCTGCCGTCGTCGTGAAGTGGAATCCGCTCATCGCAGACCACCGCCTGGCCCCCACTGGGGATCAGCAGGCCGGTGAGCATGCGCACGGTGGTCGTCTTCCCCGCTCCGTTGGGGCCCAACAACCCGAAAATTTCGCCCGGCGAAACCTCAAAGGTCAGACCCTCGACCGCAGTTCGATCATTGAACTTGCGGTAGAGGCCGGTGACGCTGATGCCGTCGCTCAATCGATCGTGACCAGCACGAACTTGTTGTTCAGGTCCTTTTTGATCAGCGTGACGGTCTTGTCCGGCCCGACCGCGCCTTTGAGAATTCCGATGCGCGCGTGCTCGACCAGCGCCCACTCGCGGCCCGGCTGCGCCGCGTATTGAAAGAGCAGGTTGTTGTCTTTGATCTGCTTGACCGTGTTGCGCGAGTAGAAGGTCTCGCCGCGCCAGTTCATCAAGAACGAGGCGATCGGCTCGTCAGGCTTGCGGCCCTGGTAGTACGCCCAGAACTGATCCCGTTGCGTCCACTGATGCGACAGGTCCACCCAGTGGCTCCAACTGAACCAGAACGCCCAGAGGCAGGCGGCGGCAAGGCCGGTGGCGAACATCGCCGTCTTCGCGCGCGCCAGCGCCTGGAAGGCGAGCAGAATTCCGAACACCGTAAACCCAAAGCCCATCACCTCTTTGGCATTGGCGACTTCGGCCAGCGCGCCCCACAGCGGGTCGGGCTGCGCGCTGCTCTGAAGCCCGATTCCCGCGCCGGCCGTGGCCAGCCCCGCCGCGGCGATGACCAGCCCCAGCAGCCACAGCGAAGCGCGGCTCTCGTTGTTCGGGCGCAGCGCCTCGAAGACCACGAAGCCGGCGGTGGCGAGCATCCCCACCCCGACCATCAACAGCGCCGAGGTGGATCCTCCGGACATCACCGCCACCAGCACTCCGCCCCCGATCAACGCCAACAGCAGCGCGAGGGCGCGGAAGAACGGCGAACGTTTGGCTCCAAACGCCTCGAAGCACAGGTAGCCGCCGATGCCGAGCAGCGCGATCACCACCAGGTCTCCGGTAGACAAAGGCCGGTTGCTCCAGAAGCGCACCGGGTCCTGGGTCAAGAACGTGGGGTACGGGCGGTCGTAGTTGTAGACGAACAGGTCGGTGAAGTTCTTCGGGTTCCCCGCGAGATCCTTGCCGACCAGCAGCAGCAGCGGCAGCCCGAACATCAGCGAGAGCGCATGCTTCTGCACCCCTTGGGTCCATACCTTGTCGAGGTAGATCCCAATCAGGATCGCCATCGGGGGCAGCATCGGAAACACGTAGTGATGGAACTTGGTCGCCGAGGCGCCGATCAACGCGAAGCTGAAGACCAGCCAGACGGTCGCCAGAACGCCGACGTGATCCACGCCGCGGCCCGAGCGCAGCTTCAGGCTTGCGACGACCGCCAACCCACCGGGGACCAGCAGCACCCAGGGGTAGATCGCAAAGCCACCCTGCTCGATGAAATAGATGAAGGTGCCGCCTGGAGTGGTGGTGTGAACTCCCGCTCCCAACCGCGCCAGATGGTCGTGAATGAGGAAGCGGTACCAGAACAACTTCCCTTCATCGTCGACGCTCTCGAACGCGAACATCGTGTGGTACCAGGGCAGAGCGAGCGCGAGGAAGAGGAACACCCCCGTTCCAAAGCGCATTTCGTAGAACTTGCCCCACAGCACCGGCATCTTCTCTTCGTCTCTCACCCACTGCGCGAGCGTGAACAACACTGCGCCCACCGCGAGCAGGCCCACTGCAATGCCCACGTTTCGGATCTGCTGGGTCGCCGAAAGTGCTCCTGCCAACACCGAAAGGACACTGCCGGCGATCATCTGGGGCACCAGCGGCTGCGCCTTGTCGACGACCCGGTGCAACAAGAACGTGCTGACCCCGAAGAAGGCAAATGCGGCCGGAGTAATCCCGTAGAAGCGGTTGCCGAACAGGACGTAGGTCAACGCCCACGCGAAGGCAGCCGCAGCGGCGCCGACGAACAGCGGCATCGCGGCGCGCTTCAAGAGCCAGCGGGCGTGGGCTTCCAGCGACTTCTCGTCCCACGGAATCACCGACAACACCGCGTAGAGGACGAGCACCACCCCGGGGATCCCGAAGCCGAGCAGCCCTTTGGCCAGCGTCCCCGTCGCGCAGAAGAAATAGAAGCCGTACCACCACGCGGTGCGGTGGCGGGTCCCCTTGTCCAGCAAGCCGACCATCGCGCACGCCATCGCGCAGACCATCGAGCAGACGACCGGGTTGTCGGTCACTGCCTGGCGTGAGAGCAAGAACCACATCGGCATCGTCGCGAGGACCACCGCGGTCGCCAGCGCGGCGCGGGCACTGACGACGCGGGCCATCGCCCAGGTCAACAGCCCGATCGCCAGAACCGAGAACAGCGCGAAGGGCATCCGGAAGCCCCACTCGGTGTAGATGCCCAGGTGGGTGGTGCCCTGCGCGATGTTTGCGCCGGTGAGCTGCATTCCCAACGCCTGCATCCACATCGTGAAGGCCGGCTTGCTGAAGAACCACGCATTTTCCCAGTAGGGGTGGACGTAGTCCCGGCGCTGAATCATCTCGCGCGCCACCTCGCCGTAGTGCGTTTCCCACGGGTCCCACAGCCCGACCGCCCCGAGGTAGGGAATGAAGAGCAACGAGGCGAACGCGACGGCAACGGCCGTCACCCGCCAATGCAGCGGGTAGGCTAAGAACTTCTTCACCGACTCGTTTTCGAGGAAGGCCTTGCCCAGAACAATCTCGGCCAACCCACGGGTGTCTTCCGGCTGCTTTCCGGTCTCTTCGGCTTCGCTCGCCACGGGCTGTTGCTCCACGAAAAAGGAAAAATTCCGCCGGGTTCTTCCCAGTTGCGAGGCGAGTCGTCCAGCAGTCTTGCGCCCGCGGCTCGACGACGCGGCGGTGGTTGCAAGCCTTCCCAGCCGGCCCAGGTAGCCCGAAATGAGCGCGTGAAGCTCGGCGAGCTCGCCCGCCGAAACCGGCCAGGTCTACGTCCGAGATGATCAGCTGCGGGGCCGGCACCCTGCCTTTGGTAGTCAGCGCAAGCTCGAGGTAGTCGCACAGCTCGAGCCCGTCTTCGAGGGTCACCACCCGATGGCCGTCGTCGCGCAGCGCGCGCGCAAGTTCTTCGCGCAACGCATCGTCTTCTTCGACGATCAGGACCACCTTCGCTGCAGACATCGAGTTCCCCTCTGGCCGTCTGAGGCAGCTATCAACTTGCGGGCCATTGCTTGACCGCTTCCTGACGCGCTGCTACCCGCGCACCCAATGGACACACGGCGATTTTGCTTGGGCGTGGGAGTCACCAGCGGCGCTTCACTGGCGCTCTCGCTGCTCTTCACGCGCATTTTCAGCGTCACGATGTACTACCACTTCGCGTTCCTGCTGGTGTCGCTTGCCCTGCTGGGAATCGCCGTCGCAGGGGTCGCCATTTCCCTGCTTCCCAAAGTGTTTCGCGAGGAACGGCTGCCGTGGCTGGCCGGGCTGTTCGCAGTCTCGATCGCTCCGCTGGCGCTGATCGCGCTCAAGGCGGCCACCCACAATCCGCTCAGCGTCGACCTGTCGTCCGAGAACACCTCGAAGCTGATCGGGCTCTACTTTTCGACCGCGATGCCCTTCCTCGCGTCGGGTTTCGCCATCTCGCTCGCCATCGCCGGGGCGAAAGAGAAAATCGGCACCGTCTACGCCTTCGACATGGGCGGAGCGGCGCTCGGCTGCATCGTGATCGTCCCGCTGGTTCCCGCCTTTGGAGGGCAAGGCGCGGTGGTGGTGATGTCGGCGCTGGCGGCCGTCGGCGGAGCGCTGCTCGCCTCGTCTGCGCTGGCCTCCCACCCGATGAAGAAGTTCGTCACCTACGCCGGGCTCGCCGTGGCGGTGGGGCTGTTGTTCCTCGCGGTCGGGCCGATGAAGGACGGCGGGTGGTTCAAGATTGCGCAGGGCACGAAGTTCCTGAACGAAAGCGCGGTCGAGTTCGAGCGCTGGAATTCGTTCTCGCGGGTGACCGTGTCGACGGGCGAAGCCGATCACAAGTGGCTGCACATCGACGCCGACGCCGCGACCCGCATGTACTCGGGCGAGATCGCCGCCGGAGGCTTCGAGGCGCCGCGGCGGTTCTCCGAGTCGCGGGTGGCGTCCATCGTCTACTCGCTTCGCAACGAAGGGCCGGCGCTGATCATCGGGCCCGGCGGCGGGCCGGACGTCATTTCGGCAGTGCGCGCCAAAGTTCCACGGGTGATTGGGGTCGAGGTCAACCCGATCATCGCCGACGTGATCATGAAGGGGCAGTACGTCTCGTGGAATGGAGACCTCTATCGCCGTCCGGGCGTCGAGGTGCACGTCGACGACGGGCGCAGCTTCATTCGAAGGTCCGAGGAAAGGTACTCGTCGATTCAAGCCACGCTGGTCGACACCTGGGCCGCCAGCGCCGCGGGGGCTTTCACGCTCTCAGAGAACAACCTCTACACCGCCGACGCCTTCGTCGATTACCTGGACCACCTCAAGCCAGACGGGGTGCTGTCGATGACCCGCTGGTATGGCAGCCCCCCGATCGAGTTCTTCCGGCTCGCGGGCCTGGGTCGCGAAGCGCTCACCCGCCGGGGAATTTCCGAAGCGCAGCAGCCCCAGCACTTCTTCGTCGTGGCCGACAATCGAATGGCGACGATGCTGCTCAAGCCCTCGCCGTTCACCGCCGAAGACGTGGCCCGGCTCGATGCCGAGGCGCAGGCCTCTGGGCTGACCGTCCTGTATCGGCCGGTGGGCGAGCCGGGAGTGGATCCCAACCTGGCGCATTTTTTCACCACTCCGACGGCGGTGCTCTACCCGCAGCTAAAATTCGACATCAGCCCGGTCACCGACAACCGCCCGTTCTTTTTCTACACGGTGCGCGGAGAGGACTTCATCGGCCTGCTCGGCAAGCTGGGCGGAATGGAAAAGAACAACCTCGGGCTGGCGATCCTCCAGTTGGTGTTGATCGTGTCCACGGTGCTGACGGTCGTGCTGGTGCTGCTGCCGCTGCTCGTCTTCCGCCGCCGCGCGCTGACCGAAGATCGCGGGCCGAAGCTGCGCACCCTGGGTTACTTCCTGTGCCTGGGCTTCGGCTTCATCCTCGTCGAGCTCGGGCTGATGCAGCGGTTCATCTTGTTCCTCGGCCACCCGATCTACGCGCTCGCCGTGGTGCTGGCGACGCTGTTGGGAGCCTCAGGGCTCGGCAGCGCACTGTCCGGCCGGCTGGTCGAGAGGTACGGAGTGCCCGGGTCAATCACCCGCGTGGTCCGCGCATTGGCCGTCGTCCTGGTCGCCTACGCCGTGGGCCTGGGAACGCTGTTCAACGCCCTGCTCGGCTTGCCGCTGCAGGCGCGGGTGGTGATCTGCGTCATCCTCGTCGCGCTGCTGGGGGTGTTGATGGGCGTGATGCTCCCGCTGGGGGTGCGAACCGCCAACGTCTACGGCCAGGACATGGTCGCGTGGGCGTGGGGGCTCAACGGCGCTGCGAGCGTGGTGGGCTCGACGCTGTCGCTGATCGTCTCGATGCACTTCGGGTTCACCGCGACCCTGATGCTGGGCCTGGCCGCCTACCTGGTGGGAGCGAAAGTCATTCCCACCCTCGCCGCCTCGAGACCGGCGGGCGCAGCGCCGGTTGAAGTGCTGCCCGCGCCCAAGGTCGCTCAGACCGCGGTCTGAACGTTTCGATGAAGCGACTTCGACTGGTCCAGCTTCCGGTGCCTCCTCCCGCAGCGCTGGCGGCGACGGGGAACGTTCCTCTGGCCGCCGGCTGCCTGGGCGTCGCAGCGCGGGTTCACGGCCTGGACCAGCGGCTGAAAATCGAAGTCCTCGCCCCGTCGATCACCGACGCCTATGGGGACACCCGGCTGGCAGAGCTGATCGCGAAAGACGAGCCAGAATTTCTGGGGCTCTCTTTGTACCTGTGGAACTCAGAGCGAAGCCTGCACCTGGCCCGTGAGGTCAAGCGGCGCTCGCCTCGCACCACGGTGTTGATCGGCGGCCCGGAAGTCGGCGCCGACAACCCCTTCATCATGAACCAGGAAGGCTTCGACATCGCCGTCACCGGAGAAGCCGAAGACACGTTTTCTTCGGTGATGGATCGGTTGATCGAAGGGCGCGACCCGACCGGGATGCCGAACGTCGCGGTGCGCACCGCCGCCGGGCTGTCGGCCTTCGGGCCGGCCTCGAACGCCAACTTCGCCCTCACCCAGTACCCCTCGCCCTACCTCGAAGGCCTGGTCCCGGTGGACCCGGACCGTTCGACCTACGTCGAGACGGTGCGCGGCTGCCGGTCGCACTGCACCTTTTGTTTCTACCCCCGCAGCAGCAGCGTGCTTCGGGTGCTCGATGTCGAGCGCAGCGCGCAGCTGGTCGCGACGCTGCGGGAGAAAGGGGCGCGAGAGGTGGTGTTCCTCGACCCCACGTTCAACCACCGGCCCGACTTCGAGCCGCTGCTCGAGGCGCTGGCGCGGGCCAACCCCGACCGGGCGCTCTCGTTCTTCGCCGAGGTGCGCGCCGAAGGGTTGACGCCTGCCCACGCAGCGATGATGGCGAAGGCCGGGTTCACCAAGCTCGAGATCGGGCTTCAATCGGTCAACCGGCTGACGCTCAAGCGGGTGAAGCGCGGCGGCAACCCGGCGATGGTGGCGGCGGCCGCGAAGATGATGCGCGCCGAAGGCATCGACCTGCTGGTCGACCTCATCGTCGGGCTCCCCGGTGACACGCCAGACGACGTCGCGCGCGGCGTGGACTTCCTCGAGAAGCACGAGCTGGGCGACTGCGCGCAGGTGTTCGCGCTGTACGTGCTGCCGGGCACCGCGATGCGCGACACCGCCCTCGAAGACGGCCTGGTGTTCGAGCCCGAGCCGCCGTACCGCATCATTCGCACCGCGACGATGAGCGAGCAGGTGATTCAAGATACCCTGCGCGAAGCCGAAGAGCGCCTGGGCCGCCGCCTCGACGAGAAGCCGCGCCCGCACCTGGTGACCGGCGCGGAAGGGTCGATCGACGTCTTTCACCTGCACCTCGACCGCGCCACCTCCGCCGACCGCGACGCCGCCGCCCGCCCCGGCTCGCAGCACTGCGCGTTGTGGTTCGAGGGCGAGGATCTCTTCACCCGCCGCGCCGAGCTGCTGCGCGCCATCGAAGCCAGGCAGTCGGTAGACCCCTACGCCACGCTCGACGTGGTGCTGGTGCCCTCGCAGCCGTTCCCGCTCGATCTCATCGCGCTCGTGCAAGGGCGGCTCGACGCAGCCCGCCCCTCGTACGCCACGCGCAACCTCAAGCACCGCGGCGAAGCCCACTCGCAGCGGGTCAGCGTGGTGCTGCGCGCCGACTTCCCGCTCGACTGGGTGGAAGCGGTGAGGACCCAGGCGCAGGTGTTCCGCGAGCAGTCGCTGCAGCAGGCGGTGCGCGACGCCGCGCGCCTCGGCACCGACCTGCCCGGCGCGCGCATCGTGGGCTCCGCGGGGCACGGCCCGGAGTTCGCCCAGCTCGAAGACAGCGTGGACCCTGAGTGCGTGGTCTTCGCCGATCGCCGCCTCGAGGCCGATTGGCAGCGGCGCGTGCTCGGCTACGGCGACGCGGAGCCCACGATGCGCGCGCCGGGCAGGTCGGTGCCGAGGCGCGCGGCGTCGCGCACCGCCTGCTGCAGCGACTGCTCGCGGAACACCTG
>JAYVCD010000030.1:0-14036 GCA_043750125.1 Archangiaceae bacterium
GCGGTGTGGCGCTCAATCAGGTGGGGGTGATGAAATTCTTTGCGCCCCATCGCACGATCGAGGAACCGACCGTACAGCTCCATGTCTTCGAGAACTTCGGCCCGGCTGACTTCGACCAGCACCGAATGTTTGCTGCCGGGTGCACGGGCGAGAAAGGCTTCAGCCGCGGAACCTTCAGCCACTTTCCGCAACAATTCAAATCCGTGCACGAAGGGAGTGTAGGGACAGCAGGGTGACGCGGATAGGGGTTGAGTGTGCGCGGCGAGCGGAGGGTGTAGGAGGGCCTTAATGGAAAACGTTCGCAGACGAATCCGTGACGTAGTCGATTTTCCGAAAAAGGGAATTGTCTTCAAGGACATCACTCCCGTGCTCGCCGACCCGGTCTTGTTCCGACAGGTGATCGACAAGCTCGCCGAGCACTGGCGAGGCAAAGAAATCTCGAAGATCGTCGGCATCGAATCGCGTGGATTTCTTTTCGCGGCCCCGCTGGCGCTGGCCCTGAACAAGGGGCTGGTCCTGGTTCGCAAGCCGGGCAAGCTGCCGTACGACAAGATCGAGCAGTCGTATGCGCTCGAGTACGGAACCGATTCGGTGCAGGCGCACGTCGACTCCGTGGTTCCGGGCGAGAAGGTCTTGATCGTCGATGACCTGCTCGCGACCGGAGGGACCGCCGAAGCGACGGGCGCGCTGATGAAGAAGCTCGGAGCAGACGTGGTCGGGTACGCGTTCGTGATCGAGCTGAGCTTCATCAATGGCCGGGCGAGGCTCGGGGCCGACAAGGTCCATTCGCTGATCACCGTGGAGACGCCGTAAGTGTTCAAGCGACTGGCGATCATCGGAGGCAGTGGGCTGGGCCAGGCGTTGTCCCGGCTGATGGACGGCAAGCCGACCGAAGTGAGCACTCCGTTCGGCGCTCCCTCGGGCCCGATTGTCCTGGGTGAAGTCGACGAAGTACCCGTGGCGTTGCTGGCGCGCCATGGGCCGGGTCACTGCCTCAACCCGTCGAAGGTTCCGTACCGGGCGAACATTCACGCGCTCAAGCAACTGGGAGTGACGCACGTGATGGCGACGGCAGCGGCGGGAAGTCTGCAAGAAGACATCAACCCCCGCGAGCTGGTGATTTGCGATCAGCTGATTGATCGCACCTACAAACGCGAAGGGACCTTCTACGAGGATCTCGCGGTGCACCTCGAGTTCGCGGCTCCGTTCTGCCCGACGGTGCGCAAGGTGCTGTTGGAGTCGAGCGTGGGCCTGGGAATCAAGGTTCACCCGAAAGGCACGCTGGTCTGCATGGAAGGCCCAGCCTTCTCGACCCGGGCCGAGTGCGATCTGCATCGCAGCTGGGGCGCGCACCTGATCGGTATGACCTCGTGCCCGGAAGCGAAGCTCGCCCGGGAAGCGGAGCTTTGTTACGCGCTCGTTGGGCTGCCGACCGACTACGACTGCTGGAAACCGCATCCGGAAAACGTCGGCGCGCAGGAACTGGGGGCGCTGATTCTGGGCAACCTTCACGCGGCGACCGAGTCTGCGTTGGCGCTCGCGCGGGTCGCGGTGAAGGCGATCGCGACCGCGGGCCAGGCGCCGTGCGGGTGTCAGTCGACGCTGAAGAACGCGGTCTGGTCCGACCCGAAGCAGGTGTCGGCGGCCACCCGGGAAAAGCTCAAGCTGCTGCTGCCTTCGCTCTAAAACGTTCCTCGACTGCCCTCAGCTCACTGGAGGAACGAACGGCCACTGGGGGAGGCGCTCTTTGCCAGCCGCGCGCGCGAGGTAGTCGGCGGCGATGTTGGCGCTCTCGAGGATTGTCAGCAGCCCGCTGCCCGGGTGAGTGCCTCCGCCGACCCAGTAGAGGCCTTCGGTGTCGGGCGACTTCACCTTCGGCCTCATCGGCCCCAGCTGCATCCAATTGTGCGAGAGGTTGAAGACCGCGCCACGAAAGACGTTGAAGTCGTCCCGCCAGGTCTGAGCGGTGAATGCGCGCTGGGCCCGAATGTGGGGAGTGATGTCCGGCAACCCGACCTTCGCCAGCCACCGGGGGATCTTCGCGATCAGCTGTCGTTCGGCGCTGGGCCAATCGACCGTGCGCGAGGTGTTCGGGGTGGGCACCAGGACGTAGAGGGTCGAGTGGCCGGGCGGAGCCCCGGCCGGATCGGTCGGAGTCGGGTTGCAGACGTAGAAAGGAGGATCCTCGAAGTCCACCTCGCGATCCTCGAGGGCGGCGGCATCGGTGCGGCGCGCATTTTCGGAAAGGTAGATGAGGTGGTGGGGCAGCGCATCGAGCCGAATGTCGAGCCCGAGGTAGAGCATGAAGGTGCTGCAGCTGTAGGCCGAGCGCTCGAGCCGGGGGTTCGACAGCCGCGTCCCCTCTCTTACTTTCGGGTCGATGAGGTTCGTCGCCGCGTACGGCAGGTCGGCGTTGATCACCACCGCGTCTGCCTCGAGCCGCTCGCCGCCTTCGAGGACCACGCCCGTGGCGCGACCGCCCTCGACCGTGACCTGGGCCACCGGGCAACCGAAGCGGAAGACGACTCCGAGATCTTCGGCGCAGCGCTGCATTCCCTTCGCGAGCGCCCGGAACCCGCCCATCACATGCCAGACCCCGAACTGCAGCTCGAGGTACGGGACGACGCTAAAGACGCTCGAGCAGGTCGTCGGGTGCAGCCCCAGGTATTTCGAGGGGTAGCTGAGCGCGTAGGTGACGCGGTCATCGGCGAAGAAGTCGTCGAGGTGCGAATACAGGCTCTGCCACGGCTTGAACCGCAGCGTGTCGAGCAGCCGCCAGGGCGCGTAGTACCCCAGCGAGTCGGCGTGGGTGCAGATGAACTTCTCGTAGGTGATCGCGTACTTCTCGCGGCCCTGCGCCATCCACCTGTCGAACGCCGCGGGGTGGTTGGGATTCAGCCGCGCGAGAGACTGCCTCATCTTTTCGGGGTTCGAGGAAGTGTCGAGCCAGCTTCGATCCCAGAAGTGAATGCGGGTGTTGGGCTCGAGCGCTTTGAGTGTGACGTAGTCTTCGAGCCGCTTGCCTGACCTGCGAAAGACGGCGTCCAGCACCTGCGGCAGCTGCAAAATGGTCGGGCCGGTGTCGAGCGCGTACTGCCCCAGCTGCAGCCCCCGCATCCGCCCGCCGGGAATGGCTTCCTTCTCGACGACGGTGACCTTGAAGCCCAGGCCCGCGAGGTTGATCGCCGCCGCGAGTCCTCCGGGGCCGGCACCCACGATCAAGGCGTTCACGTCGGATGCCCCTCGAGCTCGAAGCCCAGCCGCTTGATCAGCTTGTGATGCGGCTGCGCCCCACGCCCCCCAAGCTGCACCCGGGTTCCCAGCGGCAGCGCAGCGGCCAGCTGGGTCAGCTGCTCTTCGATTCCTTCGGTGTTGACGAACGAGATCGCCACAGGTCGGGCTTAACTGCCACCACCACCCGCACCAGCTCTTCGAGCGGAGTCCGCGCGCCCAGGAACGTGACCCGATACCCCTGGTGACGAAAGCGCAGCGCGGCGCCCAGCAGCCCCAGCTCGTGCTGCTCATCGGCCAGACAGGCGCAGACCACGTGATGCTTGGCCCGCCGGGGCGCCTTCACCCACAACGAAATCAGCCGCTGCCGCACCGCCTGGCTGATCAGGTGTTCCTCGGCGACCGAGAGCTTTCCCGCATGGCTGCGCCCGGCGACCTCTTCGATCAACGGCACGACCAGCGCTTCGAAAAAATCCAGCGGAGGAAGCCATTCGGTCGCCGCTTCCAGCACGGTCTCGATCTGCTGTTGGTCCAGGCGGTGGCCCGCGGCGAGGATCTCATCGAGCCAGCTCTTGAGCTGCTCTTCCCGCGAGAGCCTGGGCCGATGCCCCCCGGGTTCTTCGTGCTCACGCGCCTCGCGGCGAATCGAGGGCAACAGCTTCACCGCCTCGGCGATCGCGACTCCCTCTTCGGTCAGGCGCTTGAGCCGTTTGAGCACCTCGATGTCTTCCTGGGTGTAGGTGCGGTACCCGCCGGGCGATCTCGCGGGCTTGAGCACCCCGTAACGCCTTTCCCACGCGCGAATCAGCCCTTCTTTCACGCCCGACATTTCGGCGGCCATCTGGATCCGGAAGGTCGCGTCGGTCAATGCCGTGGATTGCGAGTGGCAAGGACCGCAGCCAGGCGCCACACCTTGCGCCGCATCGGCAACGACACGCGCGACGAGAAGATGTCGAAGTCCCGCTCTTCGATGACATCGAGGATCCCGCCATAGATCGACGACATCAGCCTCACCACCCGCTGAGACCCGAAGCCCCGCAGGTAGGGAACCCCTTGCAAGGCCGACGCATAGAGGGTGCGCGCGCGCGCGATCTGCGTCGAGAGAAAGCCCCGAACCCGAGCGTCGACGATTCCGACCTTCAGATCTGCCTCGGTCAGGCCGTGCGCGGCCAGCTCGTCTTGCGGCAGGTACACCCGGCCCAGGCCCAGGTCTTCCTTCACATCGCGCAAGATGTTGGTCAGCTGCATCGCGCGCCCGAGATCCGCAGCGTGCCTCAGCGCCACCGGGTCGGTGGTCCCCAGCAGCGGCGCCATCATCAGCCCCACCGTCCCCGCAACGCGGTAGCAATACAGGTCGAGCTCCGCCCAGCTCGCGTAGCGATTCTGGGTGAGATCCATCTGCATTCCGCTGACGAGATCCAGAAACGGCTGCTGCACCAGGCCGAAGCGCTCGGCGGCATCGAGGAAGGCGACCAGCTCGTGCTCGGGCCACGGCTTGACGGCCTTCACCGTCCCGCGAACGAACAGCGAATAGAGCAGGCCGCGGGCTTCATCGAGCAGGCCGGGCAACGCCTGGGGGTCCGTCTCGGACTGGTCGACGAGATCATCGAGGCGTCGGCAGAAGGCGTAGATCGCAAAGGCTCCGCGCCGGCGCGCTCCGAACAACGCCACCGACGAGAAGTAGAAGCTCTTCGCGTGGGCCTTCGTCACTTCGCGGGCCGAGGCGTACCCCGCGAGAACGATCGGATTCACGCGACACGCTCTGTCCGCAGTGAACCCAACTGGGCCAGCACCGCATCGACAGCGAAGCCGGCGCTGATCATCACCGTCGGCACTCCGGTGCCGGGCTGAACCGAAGCGCCACACCAGAACAGATTCTTCAAGTCCGGGTCGTAGACCTGGGGGCGAAAGGGGCCCAGCTGCATGAAGTTCTGGGCGAGGCCGAAGTTCGCGCCCCGCTCGAGGTTGTGGTGGGTCTGCCAGTCGTCAGGCGTCAGGCACTGCTCGACTTCGATCATCGACTCGAGATCGCCGTAGCCCTCTTCCTTCAACCGGGCGAGGACCTTGGCCCGAACCTTCGGGGCCTCGAGCTTCCAGTCGATCTTCCTCTCGCCCAACGTCGGAACCGGCACCAGCACCTGCAGCGCGTCTTTTCCTTCCGGAGCAAACCCACTCTCGGTTCGCGTCGGAGCGTTGACGTAGAAGCTGATGTCGTCGGGCACCCGGCCCTGTTTAAAGATCTCGTTGAAGCTGCCCTTGAAGTCCCGACCGAAGAAGACGTTGTGGTGCAGCAGGGCGTCGACCTTCCCCCGAAGGCCCAGGTAGAGCATCAGGCCCGACGAGGTGAACCGCGCCCGGGAAAGTTTGGCCGCGCGCCGGCTCGCCAGCGGCTCGGGCAGCAGGTTCTTCACCGCCCAGGCGTAGTCGGCGTTGCAGATCACCACGTCGGCGCGCCGCACTGTCCCGTCTTGAAGCTCGACCCCCACCGCCGTTCCGTTCTCGACCAACACCTGCTTCACACCCTGGCCCAGGTGCAGCGCGACTCCTTCTTCCCGGCAGACTTCGGCGAGCGCAAGGGGAATGGCGTGCATTCCCCCTTTGGGAAACCAGATTCCGTGGGTGGCTTCGGTGTAGGGCAGCAGCGCAAACACCGCCGGGGCGTCGTAGGGCGAAACGCCGAGGTACATCGTCTGAAAGCTGAGCGCCTGGCGCAGCCGGTCATCGGCGAAATATTTCGAGACGTGCGACCAGAGCTTGCTCAGCGCACCGACCCGGACGATCTGCGGCACGGAAGTCGGAGTGACGAAGTCGAACACCGACGAGAAGTGCTTGGTGATGAAGTGCTCGAACGCCGCGTCGTTCTGAAGTTTTCCGCGCTTCAAGAACGCCTGGTACTTCGCGTAGCTGCCCGGCTCGATGCCCTCGAGCTCGGCCTTCATCTTCTCGGGGTCCGTCCACAAGATGACGCGCGAGCCGTCGCGAAAGTGAACGCGGTAGTGCGGATCGCAGCGCTGAATGTCGAGGTGATCTTCGAGCTTGCGACCCAGCGACTGAAACACTTCCTCCAGCACGAACGGCATCAGCAAGATCGTCGGGCCGAGATCGAAGCGGAAGTCTCCAACCTGGACCCGGCCGCAGCGGCCTCCGGGAACGGGCGATTTTTCGTAGAGCTCCACTTCGAGCCCTGCGTGAGCGAGCTTCATTGCCGCGGTCAGACCTCCGACGCCCGCGCCAATGACGATCGCTTTCGACGTCACGCCACTCTCTTCGCGAGTCCGATGAGCATCTCGTCGAGGAACGCGACCGAAGCCCCCTGCCCCAGCGTCGCCAAAGTCCGGCGGGCCGCCTTGGTCAATCGATCGACCACCCGCTGCGACGCGGCCACCCCGCCCCAGCGGGCGACTTCCAGCCGGGCGGTCGCCAGCTGCTGGCTGGTGCGCGTATTCCAAAGCGCCTCGAGCGTGCGGCGGCCGTTGGCATCGGCGCGGGTCCAGGCGGCCACCACCGGGAAAGTGCGCTTGCCTTCGAAAAAGTCTCCTCCGCCATCTTTGCCGGTGACCTTGTCTTCCCCGTACAGCCCGATCAGGTCATCGCGCAGCTGGTAGGCCAGCCCCGCGAGCCGGCCGACGCGACCCAGGCCATCGAGCATCGCGGGCGTCGCGCCTCCGAGCATCGCTCCGCAGACCAGCGGCGCGACGAAGCCGTAGCGGGCGGTCTTGAGGTGAGCGACTTTCAGGGTCTGAAACAAGCCGACTTTCTGCAGCGGGGCGCGCGTCAGCGAAAGATCCAGATGTTGGCCCGCGGCCGTGTGCCGACAAATCTGCAACATGAAGCGGCTGGCCGCGACCGCATGCACCGACGGAGCGCTGATCATCGCTTCCATCGCGCGCGCGTAGAGGTGGTCGCCGGCGACGACGGCCAGATCTTCACCGAGTCGACCTTCGCCCAGCAGGTGGTGCAGCGAAGGCCCGCCGCGGCGCACGTTCGCCCGATCGGCTACGTCGTCATGGACCAGCATGAAGGTGTGGAGCAGCTCGAGGCCCACCCCGAACTGGGCGACCTCGGTGGGGATCTCTTCCCACTTCCGGCTTCCTTGAGAGAGCATCCACCCCACCGCGGCCAGCGTGGGGCGCACCCGCTTGGCCGGCCGCAACGTGTAGACCCGCACCTGCTCGCGGGCGTGCTGCCACAGCGGGTCGAGCCCCGCTTCGTCCGGCGACGACGCCCATTGCTCGAGCAGCGGCTCGAGCTCGAGCTGAAAGCGCACCAGCGGATTGCGGGTTGAACGAGCTGCGATCTGCGACATCAGGGGCTCCTCGAAACAAACTCGGCGTTGCAGCGCGTGTTTATGGTTTGTATAACGTGCTGGGTGTCTGGGGTCAAAATCAGTTGGAAGGGTGTTCTGCGGGGAGCTCTTCGACAAGAGTTCCGAAGTGGTCGCCGTGTTGGTACGACGGTGATGCGTTGAGTGTCCCCTTAATTCGAATTCGGCGGCTGAACGAACAGCCGGTGTTGGCCCGCGGAAGCTACGTCCTTTACTGGATGACGGGAGCCCGTCGCCTGGAAAAAAACTTCGCGCTCGATCGGGCGATCGAGCTGGCGCGCGAAAAACGGCGGCCGCTGTTGATTTTCGAGGCACTGCGCTGTGGGTACCCCTGGGCCAGCGATCGGATTCATCGGTTCGTGATCGACGGAATGGAAGTCAACCGGCGCAAGTGCAAGAGCGCGGGAGTCACCTATCTCGCGTACGTCGAGCCGAAGCCGGGCGCCGGCGCGGGCCTGCTCGAGATGCTCGCGCAAGAGGCCTGCGCGGTCGTGACCGATGACGTGCCGGTGTTCTTCCTTCCCCGCATGCGCAACGCGGCCGCGGGTCGGCTCGAGGTCTGTCTGGAAGCGGTCGACTCGAACGGGCTGTTTCCGCTCTGGGCGACCGACCGGGTGTTCACCACCGCGTTCTCGTTTCGGGCGCATCTGCAAAAGACGTTGGGACCGCTGCTGACCCAGATGCCGCTGGACCAGCCGTTCGAACGACTGACGGCGAAGCGGGCGCCGCTGCCCGAGGGGATCGAGAAGCGGTGGCCCTCGCAGCCGAACCTCGCGCTGCTTCCCATCGACCATTCGGTCGGCCCGGCGGCGTTCGTCGGAGGCAGCGACGCGGCCGATGCGCGGCTGACCCACTTCGTACAGAACGTGATCAGCGGGTGGCCCGACAGTCGAAACGAGCCCGAGGTCGACGGGACCAGCCGCCTGTCGCCGTATATGCATTTCGGCCACGTCGGCTCGCACCAGGTCTTCGCCGCGATCGCCAGGCGCGAGAATTGGACGCCCGAGAAGCTGGGCAAAAGCAATGGGGGAAAGAAGGAAGGGTGGTGGCAGATGTCGCCCGAAGCCGAAGCCTTCCTCGACGAAGCCATCACCTGGCGCGAGCTCGGGTACAACTACGCGAGCCACTGCAACGACCCTCCGGCCGACTTTCAAACCCTGCCGCGCTGGGCGATTTCGACGCTGGCCAAGCACGAGAAAGATCCCCGCCCGGTCGTCTATTCGCTCGAACAGCTCGACGAAGCGCAGACCCATGATCCGCTCTGGAACGCCGCGATGAACCAGATGAAGAGCCAGGGCTGGATGCACGGCTACCTGCGGATGCTGTGGGGAAAGAAGATCCTCGAATGGTCAGCGACTCCCCCGGCGGCGCTGGCTGCGATGGAGCACCTGATGAACCGGTACTCGGTCGACGGCCGAGATCCGAATTCCTATTCCGGGTTCTTCTGGGTGCTGGGTCGCTATGACCGCCCCTGGGCCCCCGAGCGGAAGATCTTCGGCAGCGTCCGTTACATGAGCAGCTCGAACACCGAGAAGAAGATGAAGGTGAAGAAATACATCGAGACCTACCAGTCGCCTTTGCGATCGGTCTTGCGCTGACTGGTGTGTTTCTTGGTCGAGATCCGACGTTGAACCGAGCCCCAGCTGGGCTTGGTGGGGCGCCGGGGCCGCTGTTCGACCGACATCTGCTTGAGCTTGAGCCGAAGCCGCTCGAGCGCCACTCCACGGTTTTGAAGCTGGCTGCGGCGCTCGGTGGCGGTGATCACCGTGGCGGTGACGTGGTGGGTCAGCCGGACGCCGCTCTCGGTCTTGTTGCGATGCTGCCCGCCCGGGCCGCCGGCGATGAAAAATTCTTCACTGCACTCTTTGAGCAGGGCCTCGTCGCTCAGCCCCAAAGACCGCCGGGCCGCGGCGCGCAGGTACGCCGGCACAATCGGATCTTGGGTGCTCATGCCAACGCTGACGTAGCCCAACCCGGGCGCTGACGTTAGCCTCTGGGCTTTCCGTGTCTTCCTCCCACTTCCACAGCAGCCTCACCCAGGGCCAGGTGCACTTCGTCGCCGGGCGTTTTCTGCAGGCGCACGAGGCGTGGGAGGAAGGCTGGCGGGTGACCCTCGGCACCGAGAAGCAACTGCTGCAGGTGTTGGTGCTGTGGGCGACCGCGTTCCACCACCGGGGAAAGGAAAACCGCAGCGGAGCTTTGAGCGTGATGACGCGCGCGATCGAGCGGCTCTCGGTCCCTCCGATTCAAAAGGCGCCTTTCGACGTAGAGAGCCTGCGAGAGGCGCTGGTCGAAAGCTGGGAACGGCTGTCGACCGACGGGCCCACCCTGCCCGTTCCTCCGCAGTGGGATCCGAACGCAATGCCCGAGCAGCTCGACGACATCGACTTCACCCAGCGCACGCTGTGCCCCTACTGCGCAGAGCCCGTCGCCATCGCGCTCGACCTCGAGCAGTCGAAAGGAACCCAGTACGTCGAAGACTGCCCGGTGTGCTGCAACCCGTGGACGGTGATCGTGCGCGAAGAGGGCGGCCAGAGATCCGTCGTCCTCCAGCGGGGCGACGAATAATGGGGGCCAAAGTCGAGACCGCGCTGGGGCTGCTCAACGGGCTCGTCGGCGATTACCTGGTGCGGAACAAGAACCCGCTCGCCGTGCAGATGGTCTGCCTGCCCCGGAAGGGACTGCCAAACTCGAGCCGGGCGGTGGTGTTGATTCACGGGCTGATGGGCACCGAGCGCACCTGGGAATTCAAAGAGGGAGAAGACTACGGCTCGATGCTCAGCCGGGATCAAGGGTGGGCGCCGCGGTACCTTCGCTACAACACCGGGCTGACGATCTCTGAAAATGGCGCAAGCCTGAGCCAGACGCTGCAGGCCCTGGTGGCGGGGTGGGACGGACCGCTGAGCGAGATCATGCTGCTGGGCCACAGCATGGGCGGCCTGGTCGCGCGGGCGGCCTGTCATGTCGCGGGCGTTGCGGGGGACACCCGGTGGCTGCCTTTGGTGAAGAGGGCGATCTACGTCGGGACTCCGCACCGGGGCGCGCCGATGGAACGGATCGGCCGGGTGGTCTCGAAGGTCTTGCAGAGGCTCGAAGACCCCTACGCCCAGCTGATCGCACAGATCGCCGAGCTGCGCAGCGACGGAATCAAGGACCTGGGAGACGCGGAATTGCGTGAAGAAGATCGCGCGCGGCGGCGGGCCCGCTTCACCCTGCGCGACCCCTACCACCCGGTGCCCCTGCTGCCGCAGATTCGCCACCTGCTCATCGCCGGCACGATTCACCCCACCCCCTGGCTGGGAACGCTGTTCGGAGATTCGATCGTGCCCCTGGCGAGCGCGACGTTGGGCCTGCTCGACGCGAAGATCATTCCCGGGATTTCCCACCTGCCGCTGGCCCATCGGGCCGAGGTCTACGAAGCGATTGCACCCTGGTGTGCCGAGGAGGCGTGAATGGATCGTTGGCGTGGGTTGGTGGTGTTGGTCAAAGAAGCGGTCGAGAACGGCTCGATCGCCGTCGAGAAGATTCAAAAAGAGACCGCCAACCGGCCGTTTGGGGTGCTCGAAAAAATCCCGCCCATCGCGGGGCCGGCGAAGGTCGTTCACACCCTTCATGACGTGGCGGTGTCGACGACCCACACCGCGATTCGCCTCGTCAACCGGGTCTTGGGTGACGCGCTCGACACGGTGCTGGCCTCGGTCGAACGGGAATAGCCGCAACTTTGAGGGCAAACGAAGGTAGAGGAGTGTCTTGAGCGCCAAACTGCCCGTCACCTTCGATTCGCTCGGTCTTCCCGCCCCCCTCCTCGCCGCGCTTTCCAAGCTCGGTTACGAAGAGCCGACTCCCATTCAACGGGAAGCCATTCCCGCGCTGCTGGCCGGAAAAGACGTCCTCGGCCAGGCCGCGACGGGCACCGGAAAGACCGCTGCGTTCGCGCTGCCGCTGCTCAGCCGACTTCAGGTTGGCAAGTGCAAGCAGTTCGAGACCGCCGCGCTGGTGTTGGTGCCCACGCGCGAGCTGGCGCTGCAGGTGACCGAAGCGATTCGAAAGTACGGCAGCACGATGGGGGTCAGCGTCCTCGCCGTCTACGGGGGAGAAGAGATCGGCAAGCAGCTCAAGCCGCTGCGCAAAGGCGTCGACATCGTGGTGGCGACCCCGGGTCGGGCGATCGACCATCTGAAGCGCAAGAGCCTGCTGCTGACCAAGGTCGTCACCGTGGTGCTCGACGAGGCCGACGAGATGCTCGACATGGGCTTCGCCGAAGACCTCGAGACGATTCTTCAGGCGCTGCCCGAGAAGCGTCAGACGGCCTTGTTCTCGGCCACGATGCCCTCGCGCATCATCAAGATCGCCGAGCGCCACCTGAACTCTCCGGTGCGGGTCAGCATCGCGCGCCAGGCCGCGACGCCCGGCGAAGCGCCGAAGGTTCGCCAGACCGCCTACGTGGTGCCGCGCCGGTTCAAGACCGTGGCGCTGATGCGAATCTTCCAGCTCGAGAAGCCGCAGAGCGCGCTGATCTTCTGTCGGACCCGCGACGAGGTCGACGAGCTGTCGAGCCTGCTGATCCAGCAAGGAGAGCCGGCGGCCGCACTGCACGGAGGGCTGACCCAGGAACAGCGCGACCGGGTGATGAAGAAGTTCAAGACCAGCGCGGTGAAGTTCCTCGTCGCCACCGACGTGGCCGCCCGCGGGCTGCACATCGAGAACCTCTCGCACGTCATCAATTATGACGTCCCCAATTCCCCCGAGGCCTACGTGCACCGAATCGGGCGCACCGGGCGGGCAGGACGCGAGGGCGCGGCGATCACCCTGGCCGAACCGCAAGAGACGCGAATGTTGCAGGGCCTCGAGCGCGCGGTCGGAAGCAAGATCGCGCTCGCGAAGGTCCCCACCCCGGAAGAGCTGCGTGCGATTGCGCTGCAGCAGACGCGCGAGGCGGTGCTGGAAGCGGCTCGGGCAAAGAAAGGGGAGGCGCTGAAAGGGTGGATTGCAGAGGTCGCAGCCGAGCTGGACCTGGCCGATCTTGCCGCCGCGGCGATCGAGCTGCTGCACACTGCCCAGCACGGGGCGCAGGCGGTCGACGAGATTCAGATTCCCACCTGGGCTGCGTCAGGGCCGGGCGCCGGGAAATCGCGAGGCGCAACCCACGCTCCGGCGCGTCAAACCCATGCCACGGCCCGGAAGGACGAACGCCCCCCGTCGCGGAAGGATGAACGACCTGCGGCGCACGCTGCGGCTCGCCGCGAAGACGGACCTGCGCGAGAGCCTCGACCTTCGTCCCGAGGCGATCGCCCCACCCAGGCTCCCCCTCGAGCTTCGAGCCGCGAGAATCGACCTCCGCCCCGAGAACGACCCGCGAGCCGCGATGATCGCCCCACTTTCGGCGCCGGCCGACCTTCCCATCGGGACGATCGCCCTTCGAGCACCCGCAACGAACGACCTTCGAGCCGCGACGACAAACCTTCCTTTCCTCCGACGCGCCGCGAGGATCGTCACGATCGCCCGCCGCTATCGTTTGGAACGCCGCAGCACAAGTCGCACAAGCGGCAGGACGCCGAGGCGAAGGTCACGCTGTGGATTGGAGCGGGCGAACAAGCCGGCATTCGGCCCCAGGATCTCGTCGGGGCGATTGCGAACGAGGCGAAGATCGACTCGAAACAAATCGGCCCGATTCAGATTCGCGAAGGGTTCTCACTGGTCGGGGTGCCCGAAAGTGACGTCGATCGGGTGGTCGCGGCGATGCGGAACACGACGCTGCGGGGCCGAAAAGTTCAGGTCCGACGCGAACGTTGAATTGCCGGCTTCCAGGCAAGGTTGAGGCGCGCCGATTGGCGGGGCGGAGGGTCGAGTCGGGGGCGGGCTTCTTTTCCTGACGAAATCAGCTGCAATTCCAGCTCGTCGCGCATTTTGTGTACGTCTTCACTGCTCTCTTCTTCGGCTTCCAGACGGTAGGTTTCACCCATTGCCACCTCGGGGACGGGTTCACTTGGGGTGCCAGCGAACAACGGAATCAAGGGCACGCGAATTCCTGGAGTGCTGTGTCGGCGGAGCCGGAATTGCGAGGGTCTTTCTGGTACTTGGGCCATTGGGCGGTCACGTCGATTCCCCGGGCGTCGACCACCACGGCGTAGAGGGTGCCGCTGCGCGCCGCCGCGTAGAGGACGCCCGGTCGACCTGCAATGAGCACCCCCAACGCGGTGCGGGCGCAGTCCAGCGCGGGCGAGGCTTCGAAGGCCAGGGAAGTGGCTGCATCGAGCGGCGAGGACCACAAGCGCACCGGTTTGCCCGCGAGGTAGCTCCATTGGCTCAGCGCACCGTTTTCAGCCAGGGCGAAGAGCCGACCGCCTTCGCCCAGCACCGGAGTGTTCGCGATTCCATCTCCCCCGCCGACCACCGTGATCGCACTCGAGACCGCAGCGATGCCGGTGGGAATTCCGACGAGGACCAGACCATCGGACGCCACCACCGGACCGTGAGCCGA
>JAYVCD010000031.1:0-51615 GCA_043750125.1 Archangiaceae bacterium
ACAACGCGAGCCCCGATTGCAAGGTCCTCTTCTTCAACACCCTTTCGGAACCGACCGCGAAGAGCCTGCTCTATATCTGAAGAGGTTCTCTTTCTTCGATGCCCAGAAGTTCGGCAACAGCATCAAGTTCGTCGACCTCGGCCTCATGCTGCGGACCAAAGGTCTTTCGGCGGCCTCCAATCTGATCCTCGCGCAGTTGAAGGAGTTTCAGCCCGCGATCGTGGTCATCGACAGCTTCAAGGTCTTTGACGATCTGGCGACGTCGAAGGAAGAGCTGCGAAAGTTCGGCTACGAAGTCGCGATCAACTTGATGGCCTGGGAAGCCACCGGGCTGCTGTTGGGCGAGTACGCCCCCATCGACTACCAGACCAACCCGTTCTTCTCGATCGTCGACGGCATCGTGCTGCTCTCGCAGCGCGAGGCGTTCGGGGAAGAGCAGCGCTTCTTCAAAATCGTGAAGATGCGCGGAACGGATCACAGCCGCCAGGAGCATCCCTTCCTCATCGGTCGCGACGGCGTCGAGCTGTTCGCTTCTGAGACGACGATTCGTCGCGAACACGAGAGCGGTGCGCGGGAACGTTGCACCACCCACATTCCAAGGCTGGACGAGCTGCTCGGGGCGGGCATTCCGTGCGGCTCGAGCCTGTTGATCGGCGGCGTCGCCGGCACCGGAAAGACGGTGCTTTCGCTGGAGTTCATCTATCGGGGCGCGTTGGCGGGCGAGAAGGGGATCCTGTTCTCTTTCGAAGAGACCGAAGAACGTCTGTTGGCTGCCGCTCAGGGCCTGGGCTGGGATCTCGCCCAGCAGATCGAGCGCGGAATGGTCGAGATCGTCTTCATCCCCCAACCGGACATCATGGTGGAGGCCCACCTGTTGATGATGCAGCGGCGGATCGAAGCGATGAAGGCCAAACGCGTGGTCATCGATTCCGTCTCGGTCTTCCTCCACAAGGTGACCAGCCCGCAGCTGAGCCGCGTGAAGATCTTCCACCTGTGCAGCCTGGTCCAGAACGCCCAGGCGGTCGGCTTCTTCGCCACCGACATTCCCTACGGTTCGACCCAGGTCAGTCGTTTCGGCGTCGAAGAGACGGTCGTCGATGGGGTCATCATTCTCAGCTCGGTCGAAGAAGGGGCAGCCCAACTGCTTGCCAGCGCCGATTCTCTGGGGCTGCAGGTGCGCGCGATGGTCGACAAGGGGCTGATCGAGATTCTCTACATCTCGCGCGAGCATGTCCGGGCGGGCCAGTTCCTCACCGTGCTCGCCGATCGCCTCACCGATCTGAAGGCCTCTCGCCTCTTCGAGCCGCAGGACAGAGAGCGGGACCAGCAACTGACAGCGCAGCAAATCTGCCCACGGTTTCCTTCGATCGCGATCGCATCCTCCAGGTCCTCGCCAACCTCGTCGGCAACGCAATCAAGGCCACCCCTGAAAAAGGTCGAATCGCCCTCGCGGTCGACGCCGATGGAGACGCACTGCTGTTTTCGGTTTCGGATTCCGGCCGAGGGATCAGCCCGGAAAATGCGAAGCACCTCTTCGAGCGGTACTGGCGAGGCGACAAGGCTCAGTACAAAGGAAGCGGCCTGGGACTGGGAATCGCCCGGGGCATCGTCAATGCCCATGGAGGCCGAATCTGGGTCGACAGCATCGTCGGGCGGGGCACCACTTTCTACTTCACGGTTCCCCGCACCGACTCGAACGTTTCCGACCGGTCAGCCCGTCCTGATTCTGCTGCAACGGGCACCGTCTGACGCTCACCGATTGGTGCTCTGCCCCCACCCCACGTTCATCGGCCCCCCCTCAGCGCGGGTATGACAGCAGGTAGTCGGCCGCGCTGGCAGTGCCGGTGCCCACCACCACGGTGCCGTACCCTGCGATCCACAGACGCGAACCGGTGAAGGTCAGGCTGTTGATTCCGGTGGCGATGCGCTTCGACCAGGCGACGGCGCCGGTGGGGTCCAGCTTCACCACCACGCCGGAGCCCGAGGAGCTCACTTTCCCCGTCGAGGTCAAGTAGCCACTGCCCCACTCGGCGTAGCGCGAGTAGTACCCCAGCAGCGCGACGCTGCCGTCAGGACTGAGTGCTGCCCGCCACGGCCTGGAGTAGCCGTCTGTGGCCCACTGCGCCTGCAGCGCCGGATTGTATTTGACCACCACCGCTCGGCTGGTGAGGCCGGCTCCGGCGAAGAGACTGATGCCGCCGAAGTCGACGGTGTTGGAGTACTCCCCTACGAAGTACACGTCGCCGCTGGGTGAGACCAACAGGTCGTTCGAGAGCACCTGGCCGTTGAGCGCGCGCCCGCTCAAGAACACCCCGGCCGAGGAGTAGCGGGCGATGAAGCTGGCAGTCTGGAAATTGGCCTGAGTGAGCTGGAGCGTTTCGAACGTGGCGGGCCCACCGTAAATCTGCGCGCCAAACAGCACGTCGCCATTGGGAGCGAACGCCACCCCGCCGGGAGAATCGTCGAACCCCTTGCCGCCGCGCCTGGCCATCACGGTGGCGCTGCTGGCATCGAGCAGGCCGAAGAAAAAGTCGCCTCCGCCGCGATCAGTCAGCGCGCCGGTGCCGAGGTTCAAGGGTCCGGCGATGACGCCACTGATGGCGACCGCCCCGGCCGGCGAGACGGCGACCCGAGAGACGGCGCCGGTGCCCGCCCAACCCTTCGACCACACCACGGCTCCTGCACCGTCGAGCTTTGCCACGCAGGGGCCGGCGGGCAGCGCGATACCGGCATCGGCGAAGTTCGCGTTCGACGAGCAGCGCCCACCCACCACGATGGTGTTCGGACCGGTTGCCACGTCGAAGATCTCGATCTGCCCTTTGTTGGGCAGGTGCTCGGCCCAGCGCACGGTGCCGGTTTCGCCGAACGCCGCGAGGTACCCGTCGCCTATCACCGGACCCGTGCCGAAGTTGACCGAGCCCGACGTCCTGCCGGCCATCACGAACCCGGCGTCGCCATCTGACGCCAGGTACATCGTGGGCGAGCTGCTGCCGGTTGTGCTGAAGGTGCTCAGCGAAGTGACGGGCGGGCTGCCGGCCTGCGCCTGAAACGCCGCCGTCACCGTCACGTCAACGGACGGGAAGCTGACCAGACAGTCCAGACCATCGGTGCCGCAGTTCGTGCTCCACGAAGTGAAGCCGGTGAACTCGTCGTGGCCGACGGTGGCCCTGAACTGGCCGCCAGTGGCGCTGGTGGCCCGGCATACGCCAGGGCAGGTCCCCGAGGTTGACCCGTAGGTCCACTGCACGGCGCCGCCAGCGGCGCCCGAGCCGACCACGTTGATGGTGATGCTCGGCGCTGCCGTGCCTCCGCCGCTGCCGCCTGCCGAGCCACCGCCCCCGACTCCGCCCCCGACTCCGCCCCCGCCCCCGACTCCGCCCGCGCCTCCGACTCCGCCTGCGCTTCCGCCTCCGCCGTCACCTCCGCCTCCGCCCCCTTGCCCGCCCGCCCCGCCGGTGCCGGGCAGACATACCTGGCTCGAGCAGACCTCGGTGGCTGCGCACGTCTGGCAGGCCAACCCGCCGTTGCCGCAGCTTTGCTGAGCAGTGCCCGGCTGGCACATCCCGAGCGGGTCACAGCACCCCGTCGGGCACAACGAGCTGTCACAGGTGGGTGGGCTGGCGCAGCCGACCGCGAGCGCGCACAACCACAGCATCAATTGGAGTCGGATTTTCATGGCTGCTTCATTGGTCGAATGACGATGTACCCCGGGGACAATTTGCTTGGTGCGCATCACCCCTCGACCCGAAACGTGCCCTGCCCGCGGTGGGTCGCAAAGGCACACACCGAAACACCTGCCTCTCGGGAAGGCAGGGAGACGCAAGCGCGATGCTCGCCCGTCTGCCGGGCCTTCGCGAAGTGGTCCTCAGCAACGGCACCGCGTTGAAGTTCGGCGCAATGGCGATGCCCGAGCTGCGGCGCCTGATCGTGCACTCTCGAGGTCTCAACGCCGAGGTGCTGCGATCGGTCGGTGAGGCCCAACTCCCTCGCCTCGAACAACTCTCGCTGAGCGGAATGAGGTCAGGCGTGAGTCTGCCCGACCTCTCTGCGAGCGAAGCGCTTCGACTGCGTACTTGCCGCCCTCGACCCTCCGCAAGTACGAGCCCACGTCGAGGTCTCCCATGGGATCGCATGCGATAATCCCGCCGGAGTTGAGGCGGAGGTGGGCCAGGGTTTTCACTTCCCGGACCACGGCCATGCGCGCCGCCCCCGCATTGAGCAGGCCTGCCGTACCCCGACGGCTTCAACGGCATCTGGTCCTGACGATGTGGGAGCCGGTCGGGGCGGCACTCGAGCACTCATATCCAGCGGTTTCGTCAGACCTGAGGCGAAGGGCTACGGCGACAGCAACGTTTGCACTCACCTGCGCCTGATTTGCTTCGCCCCCTGAAACGCCGCAAAGGAATTGCCAGGTCGCAAACGCATTTTTTCGCTTCTTGACGCCCCATCTTCCAGGCAACGCCGTTCGCGTCTCGAATAAATCGCGCTGCACGAGAACGTCGCACCCGTGTTCAAAACCTTTGCGGGTCGCCATCGCAGCAAAATGATTCAAGGTCTCAGCTTCAGGACCGGTCACCTCCACAACACCCACTGTCTGGTACACGGGTGATTCTCGAACCTCTTTCGTCTCGTACAAGATCACGGGAGGTTGGGTCGGAGCCTTGAGATGGAAGCCCAGGTCAGTTTGAACGAAGTTCGATCTCAACCCGGTGCACCCAATGGCAAGCCAAGATACGGTTACCAACACAAACTGAAGCCGAATCGAAGACATTGTCATTGATTGAGACTCCCGACCTGATGAAGGAATTGCACTTGGCGGACTCGCTGTCTGTAGGCGGGTGGCCGTCAGATGTGACACGCGGATGTAGACAGTCACTCCGTCTCTTGCTAGGGAATTTCCATCAGGCCCGAGAGACGCAGTCGTCGCAGGTGCCTGAGTGCCCCCTGCCCTTCGACCAGCGCGCGAACGTCAGCGGGTGTCTGCAGCATCGCTCGCGAGGCTCGACTGCGAAGTCACGGGGCGCACAACCCGTAGGAGCTCCAGTTGGGAATGGTGCGGCACATCAACGGCGAGCTGCACGAGGAGCTGCTTTCCACCGGACACACCTTGCGGCACGTCCCCGACGCGCACGAGCCGTTGAAACAATCATTGGGATTGCTGCAGCTGTTGCCTGCGCTGCCAGTGCCCCAGTCGAGGCAGTCGGTCACCTCGTTCTTCCCGCTGACATTGAACACGTAGCAGCCCTGGCTTCCCCCGTAGCTGCCGACTCCGAGCGGGTACGCGCAGGCGCCCGAGCCGCAGTCCGAATGGGTGAGGCAATACTTGCGGCAGGTCGTCGTCGACAGAGGCCACAGCAGGCAGTCGCCCGGCTGGAAGCGGCGATTCTGCGGCGGATGCCTGCGCTGACGCCGAAGCACTATGCGCGGATCTCCCGGCTGGGAAGGGTGCTGCAGGGCGGCGAGGGGGCCTGGTCTGGCGTTGCGCTCGAGGCCGGGTTTCACGATCAATCGCACCTGATCCGCGATTTTCGCGATCTGCTCGGCCTGACTCCCGAGCAGTTTCGCAAACGGCTGGCTCCGTACTGACGCGTCTTCAGCGATTCGAAACCCCGAAGTGCGGCGCGACCCGGCCCCTCGACGACGCCGGTGAACGCATCGGCGCTGCGAACTCGCCCCCCCCCGACCCAGCGTGGCCGGTTCAACGCGGAGCCGAAGAGCCAACGACACGACGGCGACGCGCGAGTCCTGCGAGGGCGATCAGCAACAGCGGCGCGCTCGACGCGCTCTGGCAGTTGCAGCCCACGGTGAAGTACGAGTGCCCGGGACCACCGCCACCCGCATCGGCGATTCCCGCATCGGCAGTACCGGCATCGGGGGGCCGAATCGCCAGAACGAGGGACGTGCCGATCAAGTCCGAAAACGTGAGGCCGATCGCCACCTGGGGCGCCGCGCCGGGCCGAAGGAAGATCACCCCGGACGTCTGCTCGAGAGCGAACGGAACGCTGCCCATCGCGACACTGCACCTCGCATCGCTGTACAGCGCGCCCCCATCGACCGCCGCGCTGAAGGTCGCCGCGTAGGGAAGCCCAGCGAGGTTTCCGATCGAGTCGCTGACCGCTACTTCCACCGGCGCGCACTCGCCCTGGTCGACTGCGGCGCGGCCGGCATCGAGCCTCAGCCTCGAGGCCTGCATCCGGTCGGCGAGCCGCACGTCGTCGAAGTCGAGTTGGCCGACAAAGCGGCTGTCTTCCGAGAACGGCTCACCCAGTGCCAACTCGCGCAGGTTGAGCCCACCGAAGTCGACCTGCTCCTGCGCGACTTGCACCGCGTCGATGTGAACCGTGCGCAAGCCCGCATCGGTCCCCAGGCCTTCCAGGGTGCACTCGATCAGCACTTTGGAGCCCGACGCGAGCCGAACGCCAGAATCCATGACGGTGAAAGTCCCCGACCGGGAATCGCCGCCGAGCGTGATCAGGCCTGCGGGAAAGACGACCGAGACGTCGCACAGCGAACGGCGGTTCGCCGCATCGGACAAGATCTGCCCAATCACCGCCGAGCCGGCCGGGCTGGTCGAGGTCGCCTTGAACTGAAAACGCAGCTGCGCCTTCGGCATCGGGGCGCCGGTGACCGTGACGTACACCGCGGTGTTGTCGGCCCTGCCGGTGACGCTCAGTTGGTCGTCGATCCGCATCCCTTGCATCCCGCGGGTGGCTGCGCTGGTGCTCAGTGCACACGTGGACCCCGGCCGAAGATCGACGGTCCCCCAGGGCCCGGGCGGGTTGTCCGAGCTCACCAGCGAGCCCTCGAAGTCGGAAGTAAAGCGCTCGCCCGCGGCCTGGGCCTGGCAGCACATCAACACCCCCAACAGCGCGATTTCCCCTTTCACCGCCCGCAATCTACCTATGTCCAGACCCGTCCCCTTGCGAAAGGTACAGGACGGAGCCTGGGTGAGGAGCTTGCCGATGAAGCTCTTGATCGCCACCGCGCGCTTGCGCTGGGGATCCGTCGGGCACCCGGTGCAGCTGGTGAAGGTCTCGTTGGACCCCGAGGCATCGACGAGAATTGCGAAGACCCCGAAGTCACTCCCGGGGCGGGGGACGCAGAGCGTGGTGGCGCATTGGCCGGCTTCGCATCGAAGCCGCACGTCGCCGCGAGGCCGAAGTCGGGTGAGCCCGCGTCCAGATAGAACGGCAAGGGGGCCCCGGACAGAACAAGGGGGTGGACGACCGGGCCGGAGCAGGCCACCGCGAAGGCCGGCCGACTTCGAAGGTCGTGCGAAGCATTCACAAATACGAACAATCACGTCTAAAACTTAGAACTTGCCTGAATCGGTTCTGGGCGACGGCAGGACACCCGCGTCACGGGGTGCGCCGCGCACTGGTCTCTGCCTGAAGTCGGACCACCCGGTTGGAGCTTGGTACAGGCGGTGCTCTGTCCCCGGCACATGCGCCTCCTCTTTACCGTCTTCACCCTGCTCGGGACGATCGCGTCGGCCAACGGAACGATCGTCAACACCCAGCCCGACCCGGCGACAGATCTCAAGATTCGGCCTTCCCCCCGCGTCCGCCTGTTGGAGATCGACACCGAGCTTCGCGGGCTTGATCGACGAACCTCAGCGGGCGAGGTGTTCGGACAGAGCATGAGGAAAATGGCTCCATTCATCGGGCTGAGCGCCTCTCCATTGGGGGTGGTAGGCGCGGTGATGGGAGCGTTCCACAGCAACGACCTCTTCACGGGCTCGCCGGTGGTGATGCTGGGCATCGTGGGGGTCGCGGGGGGACTTGCGTTGTTGGGCGGACTGGTCGCCGTGGTGGTGAGCTCGCTGTCGGTCTTCACCCACTGGGTGGACGAAGCGGGAACCGCGGGCCAGCGCGCAGAACGAGCGGATCAACTGCACAGCGAACGGGAGGCGCTGCTGCTGCGAACCTGACCGCGCGCCGGCCGCTGCAAACGCCGAGCTCGCGTTCAGTAGCCCAGGCCAAAGTCCGCGGTGTGAAGCACGCTCTTGTCCGGCAGGTGCACCGCGTAGAGCGTGTCGGTGTGGGTGTCGTCGAGGTAGAGCAGGTCGAAGCGCACGCCTCCAATCACCCGCGTCTGATCTCCCGAGATGAGCTCGGTGGGGGGAAGGACATCGCTCGCATCCACCCGCGCCCAATATTGGGGACACTTGACGTGAGCGATCACGTGCAGCGGTGCGAGGACCGCGCCGCCTCGCACGTGGTCCAGGTGGTAGTGGCTGTAGATCAGGGTGTGAATCGGCTTGCCGGGGAAGCGGGCGGCGAGCGCGGCTTTCATCAACGTGGCGGCGCGGACGTTGAACGGGTCCGTCACCACCAGGCCCTCGCTCGTTTCCACAATCAGGTTCCGGTACCAGGTCCATCGGAAGGTGTAGACGCCCTCGGTCACCTGCTCGAGCTCGGATTCTTTCGGCGAGTCGAAGTGGGTGTAGTTGGCCGTCGACCCGATGATCTTCCGCATCACGAAGACCTTGGGCGAGCAGGCACACAGCGCGACCACCACCAACGCGAGCCTTTGCGTTTTCACTGGGCCACCGCCGCACACCCGGCCGCTTCGCACGTGAAGGCGCGGATCCGATCGGCGAGTGCGTCGGGGCGATCGAGGGCGGGAAGAAGCGTTCGTCGTCACACCAGACGAGCAACGACGAGCCCTGGAATCGAGGCAGGCGCCGGGCGACCCCCAGCGTCACTTCGGGTGAGACGCCCCGCAGGTACTTGACCGTGTCACGCCGGATGCCGGCGTCGCGCGCCGCCGGTTCGACGAAGCCATCGAGGATCTCCGGAGCAATCGGCCGACGGGTCAGCGCCCCATACGCAATCGACAGCTTCCGCAGCGCGGGGAAGTGGAGCAGCGAGAGCGCGAGCAAGTAGAGCAGCCCAGGAAAGTGGGGCAGCCAGCGCAGGTAGCCGAAGCCGGGCGGAGGGTAGACTTCGAACCCATCGCATGGAGTGAGGACCAACCGCTCGATGCTGTCGGGGTGATCGGCGGCGACCAATTGGCACAGCGCTCCGCCGGTGTCGTTGCCGATCAACGTCACTGCTTTGAGCTCGAGCAGGCCGATGAACTCGGCAATCAGGCTCGCCAACCCGTCGGGCGAAAGGTCGGCCCCTTCGGCCATCGGCACCGGGTGAGACCCCAGCGGCCAGTCGGCCACGATGCACCGGTGGGTCGCCGAGAGCAGATTGGCGGTGTCGTGCCAGAGCCGGCCGTTGGCCAGAAATCCGTGCACGAAGACCAGCGGCTTGCCCTGGCCAAAGTCGCGGTATTGCACTGGGCCGAAGCGGGTGTTCAGGGTGCGCGGAACGGCGGCGTCGAAGTTGTCGGTGGTCATGCCCCCAAGATGCCCGCCGTGCTTCGGGCTCTCAATTCCCTGTGAGGTAGGGCGGCGCTCTTTGTAGTAGCTGGCTGCGGATGAGCGACGAGCTGGTGGTGAACGGCCGCAGGGTGGCGCGCGCCATCCTCGCGGGGTTCGACAAGCACTACCGGATTTTTCGCGAGATGAGCATCACCGCGAAGGCGCGCTTCGAGCTCGGCGACTGGCGCGCGATCAAAGAAGCCCACCGGACCCGCATCGACATGTACGCGACCCGGGTGGTGGAAGCCGTCGCCACCCTGCGCGAGAACTTTCCCGAAGCGCTGAGCGACACCGGCTGGCCCGCGATCAAGCACGCGTACATCGAGTTGCTGCTCGGCCACAGTCAACCCGAGCTGGCCGAGACGTTCTTCAATTCCGTCGCCTGCCGCGTCCTCGACCGCGCCTACTTTCACAACCAGTACATCTTTTGGCGCCCGTCGGTCTCGACCGAGCACATCGACGGCGAGCAGCCCACCTACCGCAGCTACTACCCCTCGGCCCACGGGCTCAATGCGGCGCTCAAGACGATGGTCGCCGACCTGCAGCTGGCCAACGCCTGGGAAGATCTCGACCGCGACATCGAAGCCGTCACCCGCGCGCTCTGGGAATTTCTTCCCCGCCCGATCGAGGAGCACGCCGAAGTGCAGCTGCAGGTGCTCTCGTCGCTGTTCTTTCGCAACAAGGCCGCCTACCTGATTGGGGTGGTGGTCAATGGTCCGGAGAGCACCCCGTTCGCGATCCCGATTCTCCACAATGCCCACCACGAACTTTTCTTCGACGCGGTGCTGCTGCGCAGGGCCGAGCTGGGGACATTGTTCTCGCTGGCCCGGGTCTACTTCATGGTCGACATGGAAGTGCCGTCGGCCTTCGTCTCGTTCCTGAAGGCTATTTTCCCCGACAAGCCCAACGCCGAGCTCTACATCTCGGTCGGCCTGGCCAAGCAGGGCAAGACGCTCTTCTACCGCGACCTGTTCGAGCACCTGAAGCACTCGAGCGACAAGTTCGTCGCCGCGCCGGGGGTGAAGGGAATGGTGATGCTCGTCTTCACCCTTCCCTCGTTTCCCTACGTCTTCAAGATCATCCGAGATCGCTTCGAACCGCCGAAGACGTCCGACCGCGCTCACGTCGAGGCGCAGTACCGGCGGGTGAAGGCCAATGATCGCGTCGGGCGAATGGCCGACACGCTCGAGTACTCGGACGTGGCATTTCCCTTGAGTCGTTTCGAGCCTGCCTTGCTCGAAGAGCTCGAGGCGAAGGCTCAGACCCTGCTCGAGCGGCAGGACGACAAGCTGATCATCAAGCACCTGTACATCGAGCGCCGACTGCTTCCGCTCGATCTGTTCTTGCTCCAAGCCGACGACCCCGGCCTGCGCCAGGGCCTGCGCGAGTACGGAAACGCGATTCGCGAGCTGGCCGGAGCCAACATTTTTCCCGGCGACCTGCTGCTGAAAAACTTCGGAGTCACCCGCTACGGGCGGGTGGTCTTCTACGACTACGACGAGATCGCTCCCCTCGAGCAGATGACGTTTCGCCGGATGCCGACCGCCCGCGATGACGACGATGAGACCCGGGGCGAGCCCTGGTTCTTCGTCGGTCCCAACGACGTCTTCCCCGAGGAATTTGCAAAGTTCATCTTTCCGACCGAACGAATGCAGCAGATTTTCCTCGAAGAACACTCCGAGCTGTTCACCCCCGAGTTCTGGCTTCAGCTGCAGGCGCGCCTGAACGCGGGCGAGGTGCTCGACGTGTTTCCCTACCCCGACTCGCGACGGTTTCCCCACCCGCATCGGGTGGGGTGAGGCGAGCGGGCTATTTGGTGGCCAGCAGCGACACCGGCTTGATCTCCGGCGGCTCGGCCAGCAAATCCGGAGCGACCTTCATCAGGGCTTTGGCGATCTCGCCCTCGAGGTGCGCCTTGCGACCGCTTTCGTCCGCGAGCGCGTCGAAGACCCAGCACTGCTTGTCCTCGGTCTGAAACGCGTACCAGAGCCGGCGAGGAAATGAATAGTCGCGCCGAGGAGCCACCGCGCGAACGGCTTCAGTCGACCTTGTCGACCGCCTTCTTCGCCCCGTCGACCACTTCGTCCTTCTTCTCGCCGACGCGGTGCTTGCCCTTCTTCGCCGCGCACTCTGCCTTGGTCCCGGTGCACAGCGCCTCGTCCACCCGATTCGCGCCCTTCTTCACCCCGCGCTTCACGTCGTTGCCAGTGGCGGCGGCTTTCTCGTCGGCGGTCTGCGCGAGAACGGGCGTGGCGAGGACAAGCGCGAAGGCGACGGCGGCACTGCGGATGATGCAATTCATTTACGGCTCCTTTGGGTGAGTAAGACATTGACGGGGGCGATCCGGTCGACTCGCCGTTCGAGCGAATCGATTTCCTTGATCAAAACTTTGGTCCACAGCAGCACCTCGGCCTGTCCTTCCTCGAGGCTCGCGCGGTCGTGGGTCGTGAGGCGATCGCAGCGTTCCCGAAGCTTCGCCCCGCGGTGCGCCAGAAAGCCGACGGCACGCCGCGGCACCCCAGACACAAGAGGAGTGCGCAGCCAAGAGTCAGACGCAACGGGTTCATGATGACGAGGCTCGTTTGCGACCCTCGTGCCGAACCGCATCACCGCCGCAAACTCCCCGCGATTGGGGGGTGGACCGAGCCCAGGCCGTAGCGAAGTGCACCACTCCACAAAAGGGCTACAGGTTTGCGGCGCAACGCTCCGCAAAAGCCGCCTCCCTTGCGGAAAGCGGCCTTTGGTCGCGCAAATAGGAAGGAAGTGAGAGCCCCAAGGTGGACGAGCGATGCTGCGGGCTCTCACTAAAGAAGGCGGCCCGGCACCGTACTGGAGCCGAGCCGCGGGTCTTCTTGAATTACTTGCACGATGAACTGCTGAAGTGGTG
Source organism: Archangiaceae bacterium (assembly GCA_043750125.1). Classification (GTDB taxonomy): domain Bacteria; phylum Myxococcota; class Myxococcia; order Myxococcales; family Myxococcaceae; genus JAGSPQ01. The sequence continues at coordinate 12,261 of JAYVCD010000031.1, forward strand.
GGGGGAAACCGCCTTCAACTCGACTCATCGCCTGCCCAGCACTAGAGCACGCCGCATGCCAGTTCCATGTTCGCGTCTGCCACGCAAATTCAATGGCTTAAGGCTCAATTTTGACGCACCCACCTTTCACCCCTGAAACGATTTCATTACTGAAATGAAATTTGAATCGGATCAGGACGGCTCGGACCCGGTGGTTTTCAAGTCGAGCCGCTTCATCTTCCGCCAGAGGGTGGTGGGAGAAATTCCCAATTGTTCCGCGACATGGGCCAGGTCGGCCGGAGATTTTTCCAATGCGGCTGTAATGGCCCGCCGCTCGGCGTCGTTGACCGCGTTGGCCAGGGTCCCGGTGGGAATCGCCATTTCGGTGGTGGGAGTCGAGCGCCCCGAAATCCCCACGGGGTCGGACCTCGATGTCGCGCGGGTGCGCAGCGGAAAGTCGATCGGCATCAACTCTTCGGTCTCGCTCAAGGCGGCGGCCTGCTCGACCAGGTTCTCGAGCTCGCGAACGTTGCCAGGAAAGTCGTGCTTCATCAGGTGCTCGGCGGCGTTCTGCGACAAGCGGTGCTTGCGAACGTTTCGCTCATTGGCGCGTTGCAGAAAGTGCTCAGCCAACACCGGAACATCGTCGAGCCGGTCGCGCAGCGGAGGGACGGTGAGGCTGACCACGTTCAGCCGGTAGAAGAGGTCCTGGCGAAAGCGCTTCTCTTCCACTTCCCGCTCGATGTCCCGGTTGGTGGCGGCGACGGTGCGGACATCGACCTTCAGCGAGCCGCTCTCGCCGACCCGACGCACCTCGCCTTCCTGCAGCACGCGCAGCAACTTGCTCTGAAAGCCGGTGGTGGTCTCGGTGACTTCGTCGATGAACAGGGTTCCGCCGTGGGCCTCTTCGAACAAGCCTCGGCGGGCTTTGACTGCGCCGGTGAAGGCGCCGCGCGCGTGGCCGAACAGCTCGCTTTCCAACAGGCTCTCGGTGATCGCCGCGCAGTTGACGGGGACGAAGGGGTTCGCCTTTCGCCGAGAGAGAGTGTGCACCGCGCGCGCGACGAGCTCTTTGCCGGTGCCGGACTCGCCGGTAATCAGCACCGTGGCATCGGAAGGAGCCACCCGAGACAGGCGGCTGATCAAGTCGCGCATCGGCTGGCTGCGCCCGACCAGCGACGACAACCCGTGACGTTGGTTGAATTCTCCGGCGAAGAGGTCGACCTGGGAAATCAGGTGCGCCCGCTCGAGCGCCTTGTGCACCCGGTGAACGAGCTCGCCTTCCTTGAACGGCTTGGTGATGTAGTCGTAGGCCCCGCGGCGCATCGCATCGACCGCAGACTCGATGGATCCATAGGCGGTCATCACGATCACCTGGGCGTGCGGCACCACCTCCAAAGCGCGCTTGAGCAGGGTGAGCCCGTCGATCGGTTCCATCTTCAAATCGGTGAGCAGCAGGTCCACCGGGTGGGCCGCGAGCATGCTCAGCGCTTCTTCCCCGCTGCCCGCTTCGTCGACCTGGTACCCCTCGGCGCGCAGCAACATCGCGGTCGTCGAGCGCATGTTGCGCTGATCATCGACGACCAGGACCTTGCCCTTCGATTCTGAACTCTGAGGATCCATGGCGACAAAACAAGTATGCGGTCAGCCCTTCTTGCGAAGCACCCGCTTTTCACCCACCCGTAGAGTTATCTTCTGGGCGTCGAAGTGTTCCGCCAAGGGAATCAAAAACTTTCTCGAGAGCCCGGTCATTTCTTTGAACTGCTGAGTGGTGATTTCCCCCTTACCCTTGAGGTGGGCGACCAGCCGCTCTTCGAGTGCCTTGAGCGCGGTCGAGGAGAACCACAGCTCTGCCGCTCGACTGACCTGCCCTTCTGAGGTGAGCACCTTGAGCAGCTCGAGCACCCGGGCCTCGGGCAACCGCAGCGCCCCCCCCAACTCGGCCAATAACGGCGGCTGCAGGCCGGCCTTGTCCAGCAGGCCCAGCAACTTCTGGCGATCATCTCCCGCCCGGCCTTCGAGCGCCCGGCGACGACCCTTCAGCCGGGCCAGCTGACCGTCGGTTTCCAGCCGCCCCGCTTCGACTCCGGCGGCGAGCAGCTTGGCGAACGCCCGTTCCTGGGTGACGCCCAGCTTCTGGCGCAGCTCTTCGCGCGGCATCCCGTCCTGCTCGGGTTGGCCCTGGTGGAACGTCTCGAGCATCGCGGCCGCGCGCGCCCCCAGCCCGGCAAAGACATCGGCCCCCAGGTACCGGCGGGCGTCCTTGTCGACGAGCACCAGCCGGCCCCGCGCCGCTCCGACTTCCAGCACCCGGGAAAGCTCTTTGGAAGGCATCCCGACCTTGGCGTAGAGCTCCTTCTCGGTCAGCCCCGCGTAGCCGGCTTCGGTGAGCAGCCAGGCGACCCGCGCGTCCACGTCGGCGGCGGCGAAGGCTTGCAGCTTGTCGGCAGAGCCCCGCTTTCGGCGCGGAGGGTTGAGCGTCAACACCCGCCCCCCGGCGAGGGTCGCTCCCCGTCCCTCGAGCGCGCGTGAGCCCCGAAGAATGAACCGCTGGTTGGGCAGCGCGGCCAACGCAGTCGCCAGCCGCAGCTGCGCAAAACAGCGCTCGCCCGGACGCAGGGCGTCCACGTCGAGCAGGCGGACCGAGACTTCGACGTGGGCGGTGCCCAGCGACAGCAGTTGGCGACTGCGGCGGGGCAACGGCTGCGGCACCGAGGGCAGCAGGCTGAGCTCTACGTCGATCACCCGCGCCGCCGGAAGCTCTCCCGCGCGCACCACCGCCATCCCGCGCTTCACGTCATCGGCTTCGAGGTCGGCGAGGTTCAGCGCGACGCGCTCTCCGGGGCCCGCCTTCGAGACTCCCAGGGCGTGAACCTGAATCGAGCGAACGCGAAACGGGCCCGGCATTCCCGGCAGCAGCGACACCGTGTCTTCCACCGCCAGCTGCCCTGAGAGCAGCGTGCCGGTGACCACGGTTCCAAACCCTTTGAGGGAAAAGGCGCGATCCACGGGAAGAAACGCGGGGCCTTCCACCGGTCGGGTCCGCGCGCTGTTCAACGCCTCAGGCGCGTACAGCACCTCACCCTTCGCCAGCGCCTGGCACTGGGCAGCAATCTCGTCCTTCAGCTGATCGAGGCCTTCGCCGGTGCGGGTGCTCACGCACAGCAGCGGAGCTCCTTCGAGAAACGTCCCCGGCGTCAGCGTGCGCAGATCTGCCTCGAGCAGCGCCAGCCAGCCCTCGCCCAGGCCCGGAAGCAGGTCTGCCTTGGTGATGATCAGCAGTCCCGCCCGGACGCCCAGCAGGGTGCAGATGTCGACGTGCTCGCGGGTCTGCGGCATCACGCCTTCGTCGGCGGCGACCACCAGCAGCGCAAGGTCGATGCCCCCCGCGCCGGCAGCCATCGCCTTGACGAAGCGCTCGTGGCCCGGGACGTCAATCACTCCCACCTGTCGGCCATCGGGCAACGTCAGATGTGCAAAGCCCAGCTCGGTGGTGATCCCGCGCTTTTTTTCTTCGGGCAACCGGTCGGTATCGATCCCGGTCAGGGCCTTCACCAGCGACGTCTTGCCGTGGTCGACGTGACCTGCGGTTCCGACAATCACATCAGGGCCCGAAAGCGCTGGTCGGTCGAGAGGTCGTAGTCCCAAGGGAAGACAAAGAAGGCGCCTGATTTTTCCCAATAGAAATCAGGGGCGAAGCCCTTCGGTCGGCAGACCAGCGCGGTGGTCGAGATCGCCTTCGCACCCGCGACCTTCACCAGTTCCGACGCGAGGTCCAGCGTGTCTCCTGAAGCGGCGATGTCGTCGACGATCATCACCCGTCGGCCCTTGAGGCCTTTGGGCATCACGCCCGAGAGCTTGGGAGCAGCGGACACTCCCTGGTCGCGGCTGCGCCTTGAAATCCGCACCGGGTAGAACTCCACTTTCAGCGCGCTGGCCAATGCGCCCCCGACGAACACGCCCCCATGCGCGACGCCGACCACCGCGTCCGGGCGGAACTTCTTTGCGATCTTCAACGCCAGCTGCTGCACCACCGCATCGAACTGGGCCCACGACAGCTCGCGCGCAGTGCTGTGGGAACCCGACCGGTCGATGCCCTCGAGCATCGCAGGCGATTCGGGCTTCTTGCGCGCCCGCACCGGTCGGGCCGGGGCCTTCGTCTTCTTCTTCGGGGTGGGTTTCTTTTTCGGTGCCATGAGGTTCACGGAGCGCAGGAGTCGAAGCCGAGGATCGCGAAGTGGGTCGAAACCCGAAGCCCGCCGAGGCGACAGGTCGAGCTGCCCGGGCAGACGGTAGCCCCGATGCAGGCCTGGAAGCAGGCTTTGCCCGTGCCAGTCGAAGGCGCCTGCAGCGTGCCGCACACCCCCGAAGCGCAGTCCGAGTCCTGGTTGCAGGGGCTGGCGCCGCCGAGAATTCCGCTCGCATGCGAGGGCCTGCAGCGCAGCACCAGCGACTGGCCGGCATCGAGCGGGTCTGCATCGGGAACACAGCGCGCGCCCCCGTCGGGGCGGCAGTCCTGATCCACCTCGCAGCCGCTGCCGCCACACAGCTTCGCGGTCAGCAGCTTGTCGTCGGGCGTTCCGGGCACGCCGTCGAAGCCTTTGAAGCCGAGGAAGGTGAGGGGCGCGCATTGCAGCGGGCCGGTGGGCGAGCCGGCATCGGCGGCGCAGTCGGCGGCGGTGTCGCACCCTTCCGCGCAGTAGCCGACCCGCGCGCTTCCCCGCCCGTCCTCGAGCAGGCAGAAGCCCGACTTGCACTGGGAATTGAGGCTGCACTCGGCGCCGGCGACCCGGGGACCTGCAGGGGGCGCGCAGCTGGTCACGAAGGAAGGGGTGTAGCCCGGCACAAAGCGGCTGCGGCACGCGATGTTGGCTCCGTATTCAGCGCAGCCCACCGACGAAGTGCAGGCGGGTCGACAGCCCTTGACGGTCGCATTGGCCACCGCCCCGGGGAAGACGAAGTCGCCATCGCAGCTGCCGGTGCGCCCGGCGACGGTGCAGTCTTCGTCGGTCTTGCAGGCGGAATAACAGAAGAACTTCACGCTCGAGAGCAACGGGTCGGCCTGACACGAGCCGCTGCGACACGACTTGTCGGCGGTGAGCGTGCCGGCGTCGGGAAGCACCGAGTTTTTGCAGGGGGAAAGTCCGGGCGAGGCGCCGACCGAGAACTGACAGACGGCGGTGAGGTTCGCGCTCGCGGAAGGATCATCGTACGGCTCGCACGACTGGCTCGCGTTGCACGCCGAGTCGCGGGTGCACGCGGAGCCCCAGCCATTGTCGGGGTAGCACAGCCCGTAAAGTCGACCGTTGAAGTCGCCTTTGAAGGGTTGGCATTTCTCGCTGGAAGGACAGGCCCCCGAGAGGTTCAGGTCGCAGAAGGTCCGGCAGGACGACGTGGTCGCGCTGTCGGGGATGCAGGTGAGGTTGGGCTGACAGTTGCTGGTCGAGGCGCTGCTGCTCGGGCGGGTGCAGGCCTCGCGGTACCCCTTCAGGTTGGGCTGGGGCAGGTAGCAGACGCCCAGCGGGCCGCCTTGATCGAAGACCAGGCCGCTGCCGCCCAGGTACGTCAGCCGGTAACAGATTTCGCCCGCCTTGCAGCTCGGGCTGCTGAGGCTGCACCCATTGAGGCAGGTGTTGATGCCTCCGAGGGCGACGCAGATCAGCCCCGAATCGCACGCGGTGCCGGTGGGGCAGGCGGCGTTGAGCTTGGCGCCGGAGCAGACCCCGAGGGCTCCGCAGGTCAGGCCGTTGGGGCAATGCTTGTTCTCGAGGCAGTGAACGCAGGCTCCGCTGGTGACCTCGCAGTGGGCGGGTCCAGGAGGGGAACATTGCGCGTCGGTGGTGCAGAGCACGCACTTGTTGCTGGGGTCGCACACCGGGCGGCTCGACGGGCAGTCGGAATGGGCCCCGCACTCGGCACAGGTGAAGACATCAGCGCGACAGGTGCCGCTGGCGCAGTCCGAGTTGACGACGCAGCCGGTGAACTTGCAGGCGGCGGCGACGCAGTTCTCGCCCAGGCCACACTCGACATCGTCGGTGCATGGGGCGCGGGCGACGCAGGTTCCGGTTCGGCAGACGCCCTCGAACGCAGCCCGCTTGCAGTCCTTGCTCGTCTCGCACGGGGGACCCTCGATGACGATCGGGCCGGCGTCGGGGGTCACGGGCGCGGGGCAGGCGATCAGGAGCACCGCGAAGCTGAGAGCAAAAAGGCACCGCATCGGGGCGTGGACCTTAGCCCGTGCCGCGTCGAATGGGCTTGCGCAGCTGCACTCGGTCGATCATCGATCGCACCATGCGCTTCCACCTCTGTCTGTCGCTCTTGTTTCTTCCCCTGGCGGCCGAAGCCCGCCCCTACCGGGCGATGATCACCCGCACTGCCGAGACCACCCCCGCCAATCACCTCGAGGTGGGCCTGCGCTACCAGGGCTTCTGGTTTGGCGCAGGGCGGCTGGAAGTGCCCCGCGCCTCGACCTGGCACCAGGTCGCCGCCCATCTGCGCTGGGGAATCATCGAGGGGCTCGAGCTCGAGGCGCAGCTCGAAGCGCTGGTCGACTTCACCCCGCAGTCCCCTCCTGCCCACGCGTACTTCGGGGACATTCCCATCGGCCTGCAATGGACCTTCTTCAATCGACCGAAGTTCGCGATGGGCATTTTCGCCCGCGTCACCCTTCCGACCGGGCCAGGGAACATCGATGTCCTTCCGCCCACGCTGTCGGACGGGACGCTGGACGTAGAAGGCACCTTCCTCGCTGAGATCCGCCCCACTTCGAGCTTCCGGATGATGTTCAACGTGGGCTTCGTCTACATGGGCATTCGCAACCGCTCTCCGTCCGCGGCCTTCGATGTGCCCGAGGCGATCAAGTACGGAGTGGCCGCCACGTTCAACATCGGGAGGCGCTTTCTCCTCGCGCTCGAGTTCACCGGGCACTCGTTCTTCCGGCCCGACATCACTCCGGTGTGGACCCAAAACCAGCATCTTCTCGAGGTCATCCCCGGAGCGCGGTTCGAGATTGTCCCCCGCCTCGTCCTCGAGGCCGCGCTCGGAATCGCCGTTTCTCCCCAGCTGCGAGAGATTCACCAGTTTCGGCCCCTGCTCGGGCTGACCTACGAATTCGGCCCTTAGGCTCAGTCCGCCGGGACGTCGAGGTAGAGCAGAATCTGTCCGGCCTTCGGGTCGCAGAGCCAGACCCCGCCGCGTTCGTCGGCGGTCACGCAGGTCGCGTCGGCGGCGGTCTTCACCACCCTCACCGGGCTGAGCTTTCCCTGGTCGGAAACGGCGAGCACGGCCAGCTGGGCGTCGTCGCCCCCGGGAACGTAGAGGTGGCGCAGCTTCGGGTTGAAGGCAATCAGGTCGACGCCCCTGGGAGCGGACGCCTCGCCGACCTTCTTCCCCTCGTGGGCTACGTCCAGCACCACCGCCTTTCCCTCATCGCAGCCGATGAACAACAGCCCCAACGAACCATCGAGAGAAATGCCGCGCGAGCCGCCGCAGCCGTTTTTCCAGCGCGCGACTTCCCGGTGCGACTTGAGGTCGAGGGCGACGCTCGCGTCTTTCCAGGTGTGGGTGTACGCGCGGCCTCGAGTGGCATCGATGACGAGCGCTTCGGGACCGCCGGGAACAGAAATCTTCCCCTTCAGCGTCAGCTTCGGGCCTGGCTCGAGCGCGAAGAATTCGATCGCCTTGTCCGAAGGCTCGGTCACCCAGACTTCCTTCAGCGACTCGACCCAGCGCACGTAGTCGGGGCCGGCGGCGAGCTTGGCGGTGGCGACGATCTTCAGCGTCTTCGGGTCCACGATCGCCACTTCGCGGCGGCCCCTGTCCGAGGCGAAAATCCAGCCGGCTCCGGAATCGGCCGAGGTGGTTCCGTCCCCGTGGCCCCCCTTGGCGGCTTCCGTGCTGAAGCCGGACACCGAGGTCACCGCGCGGGTGACGGGGTCGATCAGGTCCAGCCGCCCGGTGCTGCCTGCCGGGACCAGAACTTTGCCCAGCGCCGACGAGTACGTCAGGTCATCGAAGCCGACGCGGCCCGAGCTGCCCGGAAGCGAAATCGCAATGGGGGCAGCGGTGAGAAGCACACAGAGAAGGATCATGGGAATGCCCCTTATCAGCGCTGGCGTCCGGTCCGGTAAGGACCTCTGCCAGTCCATGCGCCGCCCGACCGATGTCGACGCGCTGTGCGTCTCGAATACCGACACGCTGAAGGTCGCGGGTATTGGCACTACACCCAGACGGATCCCAGGGACACCGATGACGCCCTGGCGATCGCGATCGGCTACAGCACCCCACCCTGGTTCACGCTGGTCCTCAAAGAGATTCGCGCTCGGCTGATGAAGCACGCCGCCTGGCGAGCGCCCGTGATGGGCGGTTGGGGCGGACCCACCCATCAGACCACGGCTCGCGCGACCCAGCAGCTGAGCGAATTGCTCGCCCGGTTGACGGAAGACATCGGTTCGATTCGACCCGAGCAGGTGCTCGGCGCGAAGGTGGTGCTCAAAGACGCAGCGTTTCGGCTGTTCTCACCTGGTCCCGATTTTTACATCTATGGCGAAATTAGTCGATTTAGCCAGTTAGATCGTCACAATATCGCCGCAATGTCTAATTTCACCACTAATAGAGACTTCCAAGAAGCCTTCTGGGAGACAAAGCTCGAGCTCCCTCCAGGCCTGAAGCTCCAACGCCAGCACAGTTTCTGGACTGCCCAGCGCCCTGGGCCGGGTGGCAGCAGCATGTTCGAGTTGGTGACACTTCGAGCACCTGCTGCCGATTCCAAGCTGCTTGTGGCTTACAAAGCGCCGCTCACCGCAAAGGATGTTCCGGGTCTCAAGAAACGGATGGCGGGCCTCCTCGAGGAACGGCGACGGAGTGTCGATGGGGAAGATCGCCTCTTCCGATTCCCTGTTGTCGCTACCGACAGCGCGCAGCCGGCGGTCCGTGAGGCATGCGAGCGGGAGTGGCTGGGTTTGATCGATCAAACAGGGACGATCATCATTCATGACGGACCCGTTTATGTGCACGTCGAAGGAAAAGGCCGGACCCAGAGGCGCACGCGCGCGACTCTCTTTCGAGGCAAAGGTGCCCGGATTCTCCGCTTGCTCCTCGAATTGCCCGGTGTTCCCCATTCGGTCTCCGAGGTGGGCGAGAAAACCGACACCAGCAACGCATACGCCTTTGCCGTGCTGACTCGACTCGAGGAGCAGGGCTTCGTTCAGCGGCGCTCGCCTCGGTCCGGTTTCCGACTCATTCGTCCTGTAGATCTTCTGGAGGCCTGGCTCAACTCGGACCCACGCAACGTCACCCTCACCGAGCCCTTCTATTCACCCTCGACCAGCGCCGGAGAATTGGACCGTTTGGCTCAACGACTCGGGGAACTGAAAACCAAGTTCGCGCTAACCCTGATGAGCGCCGTTGCGCCTTCCGACGTTGCGACTGGAGGTCTGCCTCATGGTTTGTATCTCGCCGGCGACGTCCGGCCAGTGGTCGAGCTCCTTGGCTTGAGGAAAACAACGCCGCACAATTTTCTGATCCTGCGTCCCGAGCCCGAAGCGGCGACCGACCGTTTCGGCGTCTTCCGGAAAGCGCACCGCACAGTTTCGACTCCACAGCTGATCCTCGATCTCGCGACACACGGGGGGCCCCGCGGACCGGAACAGGCAACGACTTTGCTGCAGAAGTGGAGCGCGACCTTCCCGTCGTTCGAAGCCGATGACTGACCACGAACATTTCCAGGTGGTCCTCTCGGAGCTTGGCAATCTGGTGGTTGCCTTAAAAGCGCACGGCTTCGTAGACGAGGTGGTTCTGATCGGCGCGCAAGTGGTCGCGCTTGAGCAGGGAACTCGCGCAGAAGAGCTCTTCGAATTGACGACTGCGCATGGCACGCGGCTCACCCGCGGATTCTCCTTCGAGCCCGACCTCGTCCTGGATACCGATGACGAGCAAAAGCTGGATGCATATCCAGCTGCGTTCGCCCAGTGCGGCTTCAAACGGGTTCATCAGGCGGGGCGCCCCGCGACCTGGAGCAAGAGGGTGGCTGATGTCACCGTCGACATCGACCTGTTCTCCACGGCAAGTGACGACTCTCGGCCTTCGGGGATGCCTTCGCTGCGAGGGGTGAAGGGGCGGCGTTGCCACGAGTTGAAGCTTCCCGACAACGTTTCGATTCTGGTTCCAGACGCGATCACTTTTCTATCGATGAAGCTCGAAGCCAAATTGCGGATTCGCCCCGAAAAGACCAAGGACAGCTTCGACATGCTTGCCTATGTCCTGGCGGTCGGCCCGGAATCTGTCCGAGAGCAGCTGAAAACGAACAAGGGGAATGTCGGGCAAGAGTTGCGGGGCCTCTTTGGTGTCCCGACTGCCGCCGGCGTCCTCGACGTGGTCAATGCCGGCCTGCCCCACGGAACCGCAGAGGAGCGCGCGCAAGTCGCCCAGTTCAATCCCACAGGGAAACGTCATGAAGAGCTCTGCCGTCATTGCCATGCTCGCGGTCTGCAGCGCGTGTGGATTCCGTCACCCTCACCGGGCCGTCGAAGCTGACGCCCAGTTCGCCCCGATCGTCGCTCAACCGATCGATTCGCGGCCCATCGCCATTCGGAACGTCCGACTCTTCGATGGGCAACGCGTTTACCTCGCGCAAACAGTGGCGATCGCCAACGGGCGAATCGCGCAGGTCGGACCCGACGCATTCGGCCGGGCCTGCGCGCAGAGCTGCTGCTGGTGGAAGGAGACCCGACCGAACAGATCGAGCAGACCGTTCAGATTGTGGCCGTGTTCGAGGGCGGTCAGCAGGTCCATCGGGAAGGGTTGATCGCAGCCACGAAAGCGTCGGCGGTCGCGCGCTGCGCTCAGCCCCCCAGATGAACAGGCGGCGCCGTGGGACGCGGCGGCTCATTTTCCCAGCCGGCCGAGAGAGATTTTTTTTCGCGTCCCGCTGCATCGAGAACTGGATCAGCACATTGAGCCCGATGATCGCGTCGATGCCTTCGGGAAGCATCTCGAGCACGACGAAGCGAAGGTCCGTGACCGACGCGCCCCCGACAGCGGCGAGGCGGTTCATGCTGCGCCTGATAAACCGAAAACCGATTTGCGCTCAGCTGCAGAAATGAAGAATCGCGCGCTCGAGCACTTCGGCGCAGCGTTGCAGCTCTTCGACCGGGACGAACTCTCCGGTCTGGTGGGCGTGCTTGATGTCTCCGGGCCCGAAGACCACCGGCACGCTGCCCAGCTCGACCATCTGCGGACCTTCGGTGCCGAAGGAAACAGTCTGGGGGGCATTGCCGCTGGCCTCGGCCAGAAAACGAACCAGCTCGTGCTCGGCCGCGGTGGTGAACCCCCGGTCCAGCCGCAGCGGCTTGAGGCTCATCGTGAAGCCGGGATCTTCTGCGATGCACAGCTCGCGAATCTTCTCGGCCGCCCGCAGCACCTGCTCGACCGGCTGGCCGGGAATCGGCCTCCACTCGAGGGTGAACTTGCAGCTGCCGGCGATGATGTTCTTCGCCTTCCCGCCACCGATGACCCCCACGTTGACCGTGGTGCTGGGAGGAGAAAAGTGCGCGTCCACTTCGGTGCGCAGCTCGCCGCGGCTGTACGTCTCGAGTCGGGTGAGGAAGCGCGCGGCGCGGAAGATCGCCGACGCGCCGGTGTCGGGGTACGCGCTGTGCCCTTCCTTCCCGGTCACTTCGACCTCGGCCAGGCAGTAGCCCTTGTTGGCGCGAACCGGAGTCAACGAGGTCGGCTCTCCGACGATCGCCCGCTTGCTGTGGCCCAGCTTCGCCTTCACCAGCTGCTTGGCCCCGTAGCAGCCCACCTCTTCGTCGGCGGTGAAGCACAGCAACAACGGCTTGTTCAGCTTTCCTTTCGTCGCCTCTGCAGCCACCACCGCGCAGGCGACGAACGCCTTGGTGTCGCACGAGCCGCGCCCGTACAGCTTTCCCTCGCGCAACGTGAGCTTCAGCGCCTCGGTCCACCCGGGGTCGAACGGAACGCAGTCGGTGTGACCGACCAGCGCGAGCTCAGCCGGGCCTTCGCCGAACGTCGCGAGCAGGTTGGCTTTGTCCACCCCCGCTTCGTCCTGGTACCGGTGGCGCTGACAGACAAAGCCCAGCGCGGTGAGGCGCGGCTCGAGCACGTCCAACATCGGGGCATTGGGGCGCGAAGACGTAGAGTCGATCGCGACCAGCCGGGTCAGCAGGGTCTGCAGAGGAGTCATGAGATGAGCGCGGCGAAGTCGCGGCCGATGGCCTCGGTGAGGGGGTGACGACCGGCTTCAACGAGAAGTTTTCCACTGACCGCCACTTCGCTGACCGCGCCACTGGCCGCGGCGAAGACCACCGTCGCCAGCAGCGCTTCGATGGGAGCGCCCACCAAAGCCGGGTGGGACAAATCAACGGTGAAGAAGTCTGCCGGCTGACCTGCCGTCAGAGAGCCGACATCGAGCCCGAGGCTGCGCGCTCCGCCCTCGGTCGTGCACTGCAACAATCGGTGGGCCAGCCCGGACTGCTCACCCTCTCCGGGGTCCAGCACCGCGCGCCGCCCGCGCAGCAGCCGCAGATGCCCTTCGAGCTGCCGCGCGTCGTCGAGCAGGTGAATGTCCGCCTGGCTGTCGGTGCCGAGGCAGACGCTGACCCCCGCCCGCAGCAGCGCGTCTGCGGGCACGATGCCATCGCCCAGGTTTCGTTCGGTCGACGGGCACGCGCAGACGTTGGCCTTCGCGCGGCCCAGCGCTTCAATCTCTTCTTGCCCGAGGTGAATCGCATGCACCGCGGTCAGCTTTGAATGCAGCAGCCCCACGTCCTCGAGCAGCTCGACCGGGCGCCGTCCGTGCTCGGCCAGACACGCTTTGATTTCGGCAGGCTGTTCGGCGACGTGAAGGTGGGTCACCTCTCCCGAATGCTTCGCCATTGCCTCGAGCCAGCTGCGGGGCACCGCTCGAACCGAGTGGGGGGCGAACCCGACGCTCACCGCATCATCACCCGCGAGCGTGCGCCGCAGCTGCAGCGTGCGATCGATGAACGTCTCGGCATCGGGATCGCAGAAGCGCCGCTGCAGAGGGTTGGGCGGCACCCCATACCCGGCCCGGGCGTAGCCGACCCGCAGCAGCACGATTCGCAGCCCGACCTCGCGCGCCGCCCGCACCACCTGGGTGCTCAGCGCGTGGACGAAGGCGTACGGGGTCCCGTCGGGCTGGTGGTGGAGGTAATGAAACTCGCCCACCGTGGTGATCCCGGCCAGTGCCATCTCGAGGAAGGCCTGTCGCGACGCGGCGTAGATCCCCTCGGGGCTCAGCGCATTGGCGGTGCGGTACATCAGCTCGCGCCAGCTCCAGAAGTCATCGGCCTCGCGGCCCCGGGCGACGTACTCGGTGCGCCCGCGCAGCAGTCGCTGAAAGGCGTGGCTGTGCGCATTCACCAGCCCCGGCAACATCAACTTCCCCGGCAGGCGCACCACCCGCGCCCCCTCGGGAATCTTCGCCAGCACCCTTCCATCGGCGCCGACCGCCAGCTGCCCACCGCGCGCAAGACGCCCTGCGGCGTAGAGAAACTCGGGCTGAAAAACCGTGGGGCCCACGCGCGGCAAGGCCCGTTCAGCCCTGCGCGCCCAGCAGCCCCATCATCATCGCCAGCGCGACAATCAACACCACCATCGCCTCGCCGACGATGAACCCGGACGCCAGCGGGGTGTTGTACGCCTCCTCGTGCTTCGGAGCCGTCTTGTGCCACACCAACTGGATGTACGCGCCGACCACCATCGGCACCACGTACATCGCGGGAATCAGCATCCCCAGCGCCATCCCGGTGGGGGAAGGCAGGTGGTGCTTGAAGCGGGTCGTCTCGCCGAGGGTAATCAACACCGCCAGCACCGAGGCGATCAGCAGCGCCCAGCCCGAGTTCTTCGGCAGCTTGTCGATTCCGCCAATCAACAGCTCGGCGAAGCCCGCCCACTTCACGCTGATCGGGCTCGCCAGCCCCGTGCCCGCGTGCGCCGCATTGGTGATCCCGTAGCGGTCCGGGCCCATTCCGTACATTCCCCGCAGCAGCGGGTAGACGATCGCAATCGCCCCGGCCCCGATCGGAGTCGCAATCAACTGCATGTACGTCAGCGACCGATTGTTGCTCCCGATGATCTTCCCGGCCTTGTAGTCCTGCATCAGGTGCTCGCCCGCGCCCGCGACGGTGCCCGACATCCCCGAGGCCACCATGTTGACCCCGATGCTGCCCGGGGAAATCAACGCGAACATCGCCTGCACCATGTTCGCCATCGCAGAGATCGGCGCCCAGTTGGTCTCGCCCAGGACCCTGATTCCGACCAGCATCAGCACCACCGAGAAGAGGATCGCCAGCGCGCTTTCCCACGGCGCAACGCCCAGCGAGATGTACTGCACCACAATCAAGGCGACGCTCAGCACCGCGACCCCGATTCCGACCCAACGCAGCGGAAAATCGGTTCCCGACGCCATCGAGCCTTTGCGCATCTCGGTGAACGTCTTCGCCACCGCCTTCCACTTCAGCGCCAGCCCGGTGAGGCCTCCGACCACCAGCAGCCCGGTCGCCGGCCACATCACCCACATCAGCACCGGCTTGTACTTCGCTTCGAGCACCCAGCCGTTGTCGACCAGGATGCTCGGCAGGATCACGTAGGCAATCGCAGAACCCAGCGCCATCGAGAGGGTGATTCGCAGGCCGACCAGCATCCCCGAGCCGATCGACAGCAGGCTCCAGTTCATTCCCACGTTCAGCAGCCCGAACATCTTCGAGCCGGTCGAGTTCTCGGGGAACGTGAACAAGTTGGCCCACCGCAGCGAGGCCGGAAACGACGCGGGGTTGGCGAGCGCATCCTTCGATAGCCCCGAGCTGACCCGTTCGGCCACCTGCGGCATTCCCTGGGTCAACCACGCGACCAACGCCGAGATCGCCGCGCCCCACGTCAGGTAGCTGACCTGCTTTCTGGCCTCGGGGCTTCCCGAATCGAGAATCACCAGCGACTCACCGGCCGCGGTGCCGTCGGCGAAGGTCAGGTTCTCTTCATCGATGAAGTGCTTGCGCAGCGGGACCGCGAGCAGCACCCCCAGGCAGCCGGCGATCGAAATCCAGACGAAGATCTGCAGCGACGACAGGTGCATCTGGAAGCCGAGCTCGGGCTTGGCGTTGAGCAGGTCGAACGCCCCGAGCACCACGCACATGAAGGACGATTGCGCGGCGGCGGTGCCGGCGGTCTGCACCATGTTGTATTCGAACTTGCCGGTGCGCCGCCGGGTGATCAGCGCGATGGTGTTCAGCGCGATGAAGGCGAAGAACGCAGCGACGACCGAGATGGTGGGCCCGAAGCCGAGCTTCATCACCACGTACGGGTAGAGCGAGCCGACCAGCGCCGCGACGAACAGGCCCACAATCACCGAGCGCACCGTCAGCTCTGAACGCGGCCCTTCGGCCGGAAGTGCAATGGAAGGCGACGGTGTTTCGGCAGCGGGAATGGGTTCGACCATTGAGGCGGCTCCTCGAAAAGGCGGGGACCATACGCTGATCTGCCCTCGCGTAAACGCGCCACTTCTTCGCAGCGGTCCAGTACGTTGCCGCCGCCGAACCACCCGTTGAGCCCCCGAGAGTCCCGATGAGAATTGCCGTCGCCACCATCGTCTGCCTCCTCTCCACCGCCGCGCTCGCCCAGGTCGAATGCAAAAAAGAGCGGGCGTTGACGAGGCTCGAACAGACGTTCTTCGAGCGGGCCAACGGGACGATCAAGGCGTTGCCCGCGGCGCCCCAGGGGTGGGCCCAGCACCCGGAAGAAGTCACCGCCCCGGCCAAGCTGTGCACCGACGTGGACCCGATGTTCAAGAAGGGCCTCGCGCGCTTGAGCGTCGCGGCCGAGACCGAGTATCTCGACCCCACGGACCGCACCGCGGCGATCGACGCCGCAGCGAAGGCCAGCCAGCCCACAGCCGACGAGACGAAGAAGAGCGGCGAGGTGGCGAAGAAGCTCGCGAAGGCCGACGGAGGATCCGAGCTCGCGCGGTTGCAGGGCGAGAGTCAGAAGCTGATTTTGGCTCAGGCCGATCGCGGAACGCTGCTGATGCACCAGGCGGGGCTCGATGCCCAGGCGCGAATCCGGATCACCTTCAACCCGGTGAGCGAGAGCAGCACCGGTTGCGGCAATCAGAAGACGGTCACCGCGATGCACATCGACGGGGTGGGCCACGCCTATTCGGGCAACTGCGACTTCTCGTCCAACTCAGGGGAACCCGAGAGCGGGGTGTTGTTGCTGTTTGGACAGTGGACCGAGAAGCTCGAGGGCAGCACGCTCGAAGCGGCGCCGGCCTTTGATTTGAAGAAGGCCCCGCACATCGTCCAGGCGATCTCGGTGTTGATTACCGGAGACGGCAAGCGGCCCGAAGAGCTGCTCAAGGGGCTCAACGTCAAGGCGCTCGCCGCGCTGGTCGGGAAGTAGGCCTTCAGGCGGCGAGATTTCGGGTGCGCGTGCTGCGCAGCACTTTGTCCAGGCGCGCTACCCCCGCTTCAATCTGATCCATCGGGACCGAGGAGAAGCTCACCCGCAGCGCGAGCGGTTGGTGCGGGTCCGGGTTGGTCCGAAACAGCCCGCCCGGGTCGAACGCCACCCCATTCTCGAGCGCGGCGTAGAGCCACGACGCATCGCTGCCGGCGAGGTCCGTCTCGACCCAGACCGAGAAGCCCCCATTGGGCATGGTGAAACGGATCCCCGGAATGTGAACCAGCGACGAGAGCAGCCGCTCGCACCGCTGCCGGTAGTGCGCGCGCAGCTTCTCGAGCCGGGGCTCGAACTCAGGGGAACCGAGCAGCCGTTCGACCACCGCCTGGGACAGCCCACAGGCCTGCAGATCTCTCTTGGCCTTCACCGCCAGCACTTTGCTGCGCACCGCCGCCGGGGCGATCAACCACCCCACCCGCAAGCCCGGCGCGAGCACCTTCGAAAACGTCCCGATGAAATAGACGCGATCTGGAGCATCGGCGAGCAGCGGCCGCGGGGGAGGCCCACTGAAAAGGAGGTCGGCGTAGGCGTCGTCTTCGATCACGATTTCCGCAGCCAGACATTGGGTGCGCTGTTCCGGCGTCATCGTCGAGCCCACCGGGTTGCTGATCACCGGCATCACGTATGTCACCGGCTGCAGCAGGTGGGCGTCGGGAGCACACTGCGCCGATTCGAAGATGTCGAGCGCGCCGGGGTAGGTGACCCGATCGACCTGGACCTGCAGGGAGCCGATCACTTCCATCGCGATCGCCAGGGCATCCTGCGCGCCGTTGGTGATGATCACATCGTCGGGCTGAATCATTGCGCCTCGCCTGCGCATTCTTGTCGCAATCAAGGTGCGCAAGACCAGCCGACCCTCGGGCCAATCGTACTGAAGCGCTGAAGGACCGACATCGCCCACCGCATCGCTGGCCGCCTGCGCCAACGCCTTGTGCGGGAAGGTTTCCAGCGCCGGAAGTCCTCCCGCAAAGGAAATGATCCCCTCGCGGGCTGCCGCACAACGAAGCAGGCCATCGATGGTTCGAGTTCGCATCAGCAGTCAATTTGCATTCAGTGTGCCGCACTGCGCTTTGCTGGAATTGTTCAGGTGACCCTGCAGATCACAATGGGACTGGGGATGCCTGCCAACAACAGTGGTCACCGGGCCGTTTCCAGCGCAGCATTTACAATCAAATCAAGAAGTTGGGCCCTGCCCTGCGCTTGGCACCGTCGGTGCTGTAGCGACCCCCAACCTTCGTTCGCGCACTCCAGGGACGTGATGCTCCTTCCTAAAAAAAGTGTCGCCGCGCTGCTCGGCGTTCTGTTGCCACTGACCGCCTTCGCTTCGGGGTTCGGAATCTATGGGCACTCAGGCAAGACCGCGGCGATTTGCACCGCTTGTCACTCGGTCGCCGGCGGCACGGCCCCGACGGTGGCCTTCACCGGCCCGGCCGCGCTGAGCGTCGGTCAGACCGGAACGTACACCTTCACCATCACCGGAGGCCCGGGGGTCAAGGGGGGGATGAACGTCGCCGTCAGCGGCAGCGCCGCGATTCTCACTGCCGGAACCGGCCAGTCCGCAAGCATGAACGAGCTGACCCATGCCTCGCCCCAGTCCTTTGCCGGCGGCACCGCGAGCTGGACCTTCACGCTGACGGCGCCCGCGACCCCCGGAACCGTCACTCTCTACGGCGCGGGCAATTCGACCGACGGCTTTGGTGACACCGGAGATCGCAGTGCAGTGATCACCAAGGTCATCACCATCGACCCTCCGGCCAATACCGCGCCGACCGTCGCCACGGCCGCTGCCGCCACCGCCGCCAGCGCCACCACCCGCGCGCTGTCGGTGCTGGGCGCCGATGACGCCGGTGAAGCCCCCCTCACATACACCTGGGATGCGACGACCGCGCCGATGCCGGTGACCTTCTCGCTCAACGGGACCAACGCGGCCAGGAACACAACCGCCAGCTTCACCCGCGCCGGCAACTACGTCTTCACCGTGACCATCAAGGACGCTGCGAACCTCACTGTCACCAGCACGGTGAGCGTCACCATCGGGCAGCAGTTGATCAGCATCGCCGCGGCCCCATCGAGCGTGGGGGTGGCCGTCAGCCGGACCCAGCAGTTCACCGCCACGGGCACCGACCAGTTCGGCAACCCGGTGACCCCGGTGCCCACCTGGGCGTGGAGCGCCAGCGGAGGCGGAACCATCAACGCCACCACCGGCCTGTACACCGCGGGCGCGGCCGCGGGAGGCCCCTTCACGGTCACGGCCGGCTCGGCCGGAAAAACGGGCACCGCGCAGGTCACAGTTTCGGTCGGCACACCGCCCACGGTCGCAACGGCGGCGGCGGCGGCGACCAACCCGGTGACCTCGCGCTCGGTGGTGCTCTCGGTGATTGGCGCCGATGACGGCGGCGAGCCCGCGCTCACCTACACCTGGAGCGTCGCGTCGGCCCCGGCCGCCGTCTCGTACAGCGTCAACGCCACCAACGCGGCGAAGAGCACCACCGCCACGTTCCTCAAGGCGGGCAGCTACGCCTTCATGGTGACCATCAAGGACGCCACCAACCTGACCATCTCGAGCAACGTGATGGTGATCGTCAATGCGCAGCTGCAGATGCTGATGGTGGCTCCGGCGACCGCGGTCGTGGCGCCCGACGGGACCAAGCAGTTCACGGTCACCGCCAATGATCAGTTCGGCACGGCGATCTTCCCCGTCCCCACCCTCACGTGGACTGTCCCCAGCGCGGGCGGAACGGTCAACGCCGCCGGCCTGTTCCACGCCGCGAGCACCTCGGGCCCGTTCACCGTGACGGCGACCACCGGGTCGAAGAGTGCCACTGCGATGGTGACGGTCACCAGCGGGGGCGCGCCGCTGGTGGCCACTGCGCCTTCAGCCACGCCAGCCAACGTGGTCGGCAAGTCCACCGCGATTCGGGTGTTGGGCAGCGACGATGGGGGCGAAGTGGCGCTGACGTACAAGTGGGTCGGGGCCGGCCCCGGGGCGGTGAGCTTTGCGGAGAACAACAGCAACGCGGCGAAGAGCACGACGGCGACTTTCTCCAAGGCGGGTCTCTACACCCTGACGGTCACGCTGCAGGACCTGGGGGGAATGACCACCACCACGACGGTGGAAGTGACGGTCTCGCAGAGCCTGACGACGCTCCTGGTGAGTCCGGCGACGATCAACCTTTCGCCCAACGCCACCCAGATTTTCGCCGCGGTGGCGATGGATCAGTTCGACGACGCGCTCGGTGCGGCGCCGACGGTCGCGTGGGTCGCCACGGGCGGTGGGACGATCGATGACCAGGGGCTGTTGACGGCCCGTGCGGCTCCCGGGGGTCCGTACACCATCAGCGCTGCGTCGAACGGCGTTCGGGGCACGGCGATCGTGACCATCGGCGAAGGGGGCAACGACGTCTCGGCCCCGACCGTCTCGATCAAGGCTCCGATCGCGGGGGCGGTGCTTTCGGGCGCAACAACCTTGAAGGTCGATGCCACCGACAATGTGGGGGTGACCGAAGTGACGTGGCTGCTCGATGGTGAATCGCTGGGTGTGGTGAGCGCGGCTCCGTTCGAGTTGGTGTTCCAGGCCCGGTCTGCGACCAGGGGCGCCCACGTCCTCGAGGCGATCGCGAGGGACGCGGCGGGCAACATCGGCAAATCTTCGAAGGTGTCGATTTCGATTGGCTCAGCGGGCCAGGGAGATCTGACGGGCGGCTGCAGCAGCAGCGCGGGCAGCTCGCCGATGGCGTGGGCGTTCCTGGTGGGGCTCGGCTTCGCGTTGTTGGGTCGAGCGCGGCCCAGAGTCAGCGGTGTGGTCGCAATCTCGAGGACACAACTCGGGGCGATCGACTGCTGAAGAGGGGGCGCGCGCGTCAGGCTCGAACGTGCGCTCCATGCGGTGATGAGAAGTGGCGCCGGAAGTTCCAGGGCATCGAGGCGGGTGACCTTGGCCCGCTGACCCCATCGGGGTGTGGTCAAAAGGCCAAGGTCAATGGGGCAAGGCGGCGCGGCGGGCAAAACAGGCAAAAGGGGTAAAATGGACTCGCGGGCTCACGGTCACGGCTCCTTCGTCAAGAGCAGCAGACCTGGAAGAAGAAAACGGATGTCCTGAAGAGAATCATCGCTCAGAGCCGACCGTGTTGCGGCGCGGGTCACGGGCGGTGGAAGTGAGGTCGGCGATCGCGGCTGAAGCGGAAACGATGGATCGCTCTTCTCGTGACGGGCAGCTATCACCTCTACGAACAACGCCTCGAAAGGTCGCACCGCCACCGCACGCCTGGCAACAATCTCGCTGACCTCCATCGGAGCGCCTGATGAGAATCGAAGGGTCGATGGTACTTCTGCTGCCGGCGCTGCTGTCGAGCGGCTGCGTGCGACAGATGCTGAAGGAAGTGTTGAAGGATGAAATCAGCGAGCAGAAGAAAGAGCTGCACCTGAGGTACCTGAGCGACCACGCGGATTATGAAAAGGACGGCCAGCCGATCCCCGCGGCTTCCTGGCGAACGCCGGAAATAGGACGCGAGGCGCATCTTCGGGCTCAGAGTGCGCTGCAGGCGCACTGCGGAAAGCTCGATGAAGCTGCTTCGTCCCCGAGGGTGTTGGTCTCCGAGTGGGAGAAGACAGGCCGTCGAAACTCGTTTACGCGGTTGTGGCTGAGGTGCTCAGTGAGACTGGTCCCGGAGACGCAAGAGTCGGGGTCGGAGCTCATCGCGACGTTCGCGGTCGCCGATTGCCCGCGGTTGAAGCTGACCGACGACGCCATCGCGAACGCTCACATCAGCTCGAGCGAGGTTGAAGCCAGATGTAAGTTGATTGCAGCGATCCCGGCCGCGATGGTGTCATTCACCAAGACCGAGCACCCTTCGGTGTCGGAAAAAAAGAGCCTGAAATGATCGACAGAAAATTTCTGGGACCGAGGTCCTGAAGCTTCGTCCCTTCGCGCTCGAGCGGTTCTTCGCGCAACACGAGTTTCGGGTGCGGCTGCTGGCGTGCGCCTCGGACCCTGAGCCGCTGACGATCGAAGAGCTGCTCGCGTACGAGCCCGCAGCCCAAGAACGGCTGCTGAAGCTCCCGCTGGGGTACGTCGACGCGGTGGGCACGCCCGAGCTTCGCAGTGCGATCGCCGCGATCTACGAGCAAAGAACGGCCGAGGACGTGCTGTGCTTCGCGGGCGCCGAAGAGCCGATCTTCGCGTTCTTCAATGAAGTGCTCAGTCCGGGCGATCACGTCATCGCGCACTGGCCCGCGTACCCGTCGCTGGTCTCGGTGGCTGAAGCGGTGGGGGCGGGGGTGACGAAGTGGGAAGCCGACGAGAGCGGCGGCTGGCAGCTGGATCCCGACGCGCTCCCGCGGCTGCTCCGGCCAAACACCCGGGTGCTGGTGATCAACTCGCCTCACAACCCGACGGGCGCGCTGCTCGAGCCCGACCGCCTCGAGGCGATCGTGGCCTTCGCGCGGAAGCACGGGCTGTGGCTGTTCTCTGACGAGGTGTACCGGGGCCTCGAGCACGAGCCCAGAAAGCGGAATCCCGCGGTGGCAGATCTCTACGAGCGGGGAATTTCCCTCGGCGCGCTGGCGAAGGCCTACGGGCTGGCGGGCCTGCGCATCGGCTGGGTGGCCTGCGCAGACCGGGCGCTGCTGGCCCGGCTCTCGGCGTTCAAGGACTACCTGACCATCTGCAACGCGGGCCCGAGCGAGCTGTTGGGCGCGCTCGCCCTGCGAAACGGCGAAGCGCTGATCGCGCGCTGTCGAAAAATCATTCTCGAGAACCTGGGCATCGCCACCGCCTTCCTCGCGCGCCACCCCCAGCTGACCTGGGTGCAACCGACGGCGGGGTCGACCGGGCTGGTGCGGGTCGAGCAGGCCGGCTCGTTCTCCTCGCGCCTGCTCGAGGCCACCGGAGTGCTGGTCCTGCCGAGCTGCGAGCTCGAGTTCGGCGATGCCCACTTCCGATTGGGGCTCGGGCGCCGGAACCTTCCCCAGGCGTTGGCCGAGATTGAACGCTGGCTTTCTTCCTGACCCCCGGACCCCTCTTTTTTGAGCAACGGGGCAGGCTTGGGGGCAGGCGGAACTTTCCTCCGATTCCTGATCCACCCCGGTTTGAAGTGGGATGACCCGTTCTCAGGTGGTGTCTCCTCGCTCCAGTCCAAATCGGCTGCTCCGGCCTGTTTGGGGCCCCACCAACCCCTGAACCGACGGCCACGACTGGGGAATCACAATCAGCTGCACCCGGCACGTTCGGTGCTCTAGCCCGCTCAACAAGAAATCAACCCGCTTTGGAAAAGGTGGCTGACGATGAAGAAAACACTTCGAGCGATTCTTCCCCTTCTCATCGGAATCCTGCTCGTTTCGAGCGCAGCGTCAGCCCAGTCCACACCGGAATCCAGAGAGCGTTGCGCGACGCGGTTGTCGGCAACGCTGCTTGGACAAACCGCGACGGCGGCTCTGATTGCTTCAGCCACCCCCCAGACGAGCGTCGATGCGATGGTCGCCTCTCCGTTGTTTCAGGAGAAGTTCGCCCGGTTCATCAACTCCAAATACAACGCGGACCCGGGGGTGGTGCCGGCCGAAGACGCCAGCTACTACCTGAGCAAATACGTCCTGCAGAACAACAAGCCCTGGAGCGACCTGTTCATCGGTCAATACCGGGTGGATCCGGGCGCCTCGGCCACGGCCGACGCGGTCGTCGTCGCCGACGCAAACGGCCTCGGCTACTTCCGCAGCCGCACGTGGATGGTGCGCTACGCGGGCAACGAGCTCGACGGCTATCGCATCGCCGCCGGCTACCGGATGATGAACAACGTGTTGGGCCTGAAGCTGGTGGCCGCGGTCAACACCAACGGGGTCAACGCCGCGGGCCGAATGCAGGCTGCCTGCGCCGGGTGCCACTACAACCAGACCTTCGGCCTCGACTACGTCTCGAAGATTCTCTCGCGACGGGTTGGTACCAACGCCGCGACGATGACCTTCGCTCCTCCCAGTGAAGGAGCCCAGCCGGTGCTCGGAGGGCAGATGCTCAGCGACGACAAGCAGTTCGTGAACAACATGGTCAACTCCACCGACTACAAGTTCAACGCGTGCCGGACGGCGATGGAGTTCCTCTACGCCCGAGCCGAGTTCAAGTGTGAAGGGCCTGTCTTCGATGCCTGCATGACTGCATTCACGGCCACCGGAATGATTCAGTCCGCCATCGCCGCCACCGCCAAGGACCCTGGCTTCTGCCAGTAAAGGAGGACGACATGAAAACGACGACTCGCAAGCTCTTCTCTGCCCTGGTCCCGATGATGGTGCTGTTCACTCTTGCTGGCTGCGTCGGAGGAGCAGTCATCACGCCTCCCGAAGAAAAGCCGAAGCCGATCATCACCCCCGACCCGACGGTCCACACCTCGGCGATGCTCGTTCTCACCGCCACGGCCGGCCCAGCGATGATCAGCGTGGGCCAGGACATCACCCTCGCCGTGACCGTTCGCAACACCGGTGAAGCCACCGCCTCGGGCGTCGTCCCCACCACCCCGAAGCAGACCGGCAACGGCCATGCGGTGATCAAGACCGCGCCCAACCCGGTCGACATTGCCGGAGGCCAGTCGCAGCTGTTCACCTTCATCCTCACCGCGACCGATTCTGGCTCGATCACCTTCGAGGTGGCCGCAGACGGAATCGACATCGAGCATGACCACGGAGTGAGCGCCGACCCGGCGAGCGCTTCTGTCGTCGTGCAGAGCGCGGCGATGCTGATGGTTCAGTCCCTCCGCGCCCCGGCTTCCGGGTTGATTGGCGCGGACTTCACCGTCACCATGACCGTTGCCAACGGGGGTCAGTCTGCAGCGCTGGCCACCACGCCTGACGCCCTGGTCCTCAGCGGCTCGGGTTCGTCGACGCTCGTCTCGGGTCCGACCCCGAACATGGCGAGCATCCCCCAGGGCAGCTCGGCCACCTTCACCTGGGTCTACAAGGCCTCGGGCAGTGGCGCGGTCATCTTCACCGGTGGCGCGAAGGGAATCGATGGCAACAGCCAGACCCCGCTCATTGCTTCGGCGCTGTCTTCTTCGCCCATCGACGTGAACACTCCCGCCAAGCTCGAGGCGATGATGTCGATTCCGACCTCGCTCTCGGCGAACCAGACCTTCACCGCAACCCTGGTGGTCACCAACACCGGCAGCGCGACTGCGAAGAACGTTCTTCCTTCGCCGCTGCTGCCCGCCTCGGTCAGCGCGACCGGCAACGCGTCGGCTGCTGCTGCGGTTTCGCCCGCGGCAGTCGATATTCCGGGCGGCGGCACCGTGACCTTCACCTGGGACTACCTGGCCAGCGGCGCAGGCACGATGTCCATCTCTGCCGGCGCTGGTGGCACCGACGAGGCCTCGGGCGCGGTGATCAACTCCTCGCTGGCCAAGTCGAATGCCGCGACCGTGATGGCTCCTTCGGCCCTCGCAGTCACCTCGCTGACCGCTCCCTCGCTGCTCAACCGCGGTCAGGCCTTCAACGTGACGATGGTGGTGAAGAACAACGGTGGCACCGCCGCCAACGCCGTGCTCCCCAACCCGAACCCGGCCACCGTCGCGCCGACGGGTGGGGCCAACGCCACCACCGCCACTACGCTCACCGCGCAGAACATCGCCCCCGGTGCGAGCGCGACCTTCACCTGGTCCTACGTCGAGAACGGAACGGCGGTCGGTAACCTGTCCTTCACGGCAGGCGCCCGCGGCACGGCGGCCGGCACCGGTACGGTGGTGAACGCCAACCCGAGCTCGTCCAACCTCTCAGTGGTCGTCGCTCCGCCCTCGCTGATCATCGACTCGGTCACCTTGCCGGCGAAGATCTCTCGCGGGCAGACCTACAACGCGGTGGTCGTGGTTCGAAACAGCGGTGGCTCGGCGGCCAACAACGTGCTGCCCAGCCTCACCCAGACCGTCACCGGAATGGCAGCCGCCACCCCGACGGCACAGACGCCGGTCAACATCGCCGGCGGGGCGAAGGCCACCTTCACCTACCCCTACCTCGAGAATGGCAGCGGCCCGGGCGCGCTGAAGCTCTCGGTTACCGCCAGCGGCACAGACGTGACGAACGGCCAGACGCTCTTCGCCGCCGCGGTCCAGTCGCAGCTGCTCACCGTCGAGACCCCGGCCCAGCTGACCATCTCGGCGCTCAGCCTCCCGGCGACCCTCAACCGCGGTGCCTCGTTCGCCCTCTCGATGACCATCACCAACTCAGGTCAGGCAACGGCCACCAACGTGACTGCGATTCCTTCTCCTCCCACCGCGGTCGTGACCGGTGGAGTGGTGGTGAGCACGAGCAGCACGGCGACCCCGGTCACCATCCTCGGCGGCACCAGCCAGACCTTCACCTGGCTCTACACCGAGACGGGCACGGGCGCAGGCACGGTGTCCTTCAACGGCGCAGCGCAGGGGCTCGATGGCAATAGTGCGAAGGTCCTCGCGGTTGCGTCCCGAGTGTCCAATGCGTCGGCCATCTCTGTGCCCATGGGCTGCAATGGCAGCTTGCTCTACGCGGGTTTTGGCGGCCGCAGCCTCGATGGAGATCGCCTCGACCAGCTGGTGGGCACCGACCGGCAAAGGGTCAAGCCCTACGCGGTCCTGGTGACCGACTACAACCGGGTCCTCGGTTTGACTCCTTCCTACATTCAAGGTCAGGCCGCGACCTTCAATCAACCCGCGGTTCGCTGGGCTGAGGAACAGGAAATGAGCGCCATCAGCATGTACCAGGCGTTCCAGGCGTCCTTCCAGGGTTGCCTGACCTACACCGGAACGTCGGCACAATACGGGGCCAACCCCACCGCGGCGACGGCCAGCACCGAATGCACCAACTTCCAGAAAAAGTTCTGGTCGAGGATTCCTTCGGCAGCAGAGACGACTGCCTGCGTAACCTTCGCAACGTCGGCCGTGAACAACGACGCCAACGCGCGGCGCCGGTGGGCTTACACCTGTGCTTCGGTACTGACTTCCACTGGTTTCCTCGCGCACTGAGAAAGGACGGAGACGCAATGACGAAATATAAATTTTCCCGACGAAGTCTCCTGCAGGGTGCCGCGAGTATTGCTGGAGCCGCGGCGTTCGCTGGCCCGGGGGGAATCATTCCCTCGGCCTTCGGACAAACAGCGCCAAAGTCGGCTGTGCTCCTGGTGTATTTGCGAGGCGGCTACAACGCGCTGTTTTCGAACGCCGACTCTTTTGCCCCCGCGGCGACGTTCGGAGTGACGGGCACCAATACCCGAAACCTCGGCGCCGGCCTGGTGGTCGACAACTCATCCTACGGGACCATGCTCCCCGCAACGGCTCTGGCCCAAATGGCGTCCATCGGCGTCAACCACGGGATCTCGAGCCACGCTCCAGCACGGGAAGTCCAATGGTCCAACGGCACCCGTGGGTACGCGCTGATGCTGGCCAATGCGATGGGGGGCTCTTCGGCGATCAAGTGCGCTCTCGTCGGTGGCTCCGCCCCTGACATTGCCCGGCCCGCCGAGAACGGCGTATCGATGCAGACCATCACCGACATGAGCTCGACCATCAACGCGCTGGGCGGGGGCATCGCCGACCCGACCATTCCGGACCGCGCCAAAGCTGCGGCCGCGCTCACCAACGCGCGGACGATGTCCGCCGCGCAGCTGACCACCAGCTCCGATTCGCTGGCGTCGGTGAAGAACGCCTACGACACTTCCATCGCCGTGCTCCAGGGTGGGACGACCGTCGGGTTCGATGCCAACGCAGTCGCGACGGCTTACGGCCTGGCACCCTCTACCCGGGTGGTCAATTCGTTTACCAGCCAGATGATGGCTGCCGAGTTGATGGTGCTCGCCGGTTCGAACGTCATCTGCGCGGTGTCGAACGCCGGCTGGGACACCCACGGGGACAGAACGGGAACCGTGGCCCGGAACCTGATGAACCAGACCATCCTCCCCGGGCTGAAAGTCTTCACCCAGCGAATGATGGCTCAGGCCAACCTGAACATCACGATCGCGGTCTTCGGTGACTTCTCTCGCAGCCTTCCCGGCTCGGACCACGCTCGCCTGATTGGGACCACCGTCTGGGGCAGCAAGGTGAAGCTCGGAGTTTCAGGAAAAGTCGGGCCGACGGTCGGGATGCCGACTGCGAACCCCGCCGGTGAGGCCTACAGCGTTCCTGGCTTCTGGTCCTACCTGGCGGCCGTGTCGAAGTCGGCGGCCAATCCGTTCGGGGTCAACCCGCACGCGGCGATGGTTCTGCCGTAGCGCGAGACTCGCATCGAAATTTTCTCAGGCGGGCCGCGCTCTCGAGCGTTGGCCCGCTTGTTTTTTTGGGAAGGTCAGCCGCGAACGCGCTCGAGCAGCTTCTTCGCGAAGAGGTGCGCGTCGCCGAACTTTGCCCTGCAGGGCTTCGCTGCCCAGGTATTGCTTCATTCCCTGAGCGTGTCCTCCCGCGAGCACCAGCGCCTCGAAGCGGGTGACGTCCACCCCGCCCCACGAGACCGGCTGGCGGAATTCCGGAGAGGAAATCATCTCGGCGTACCAGGCCAGAGGCTCGCTGTGGGCGCCGAGCTTTCCGAACAACACTCCGGTCAAAAGCAGCGGATCTGCCGCGGCGGGCGTCCGGCCGAACTCGGTGACGAACGTGACCTCGTGACCTGCGCGGGTAAGCACTTTCCACGGGGCCGCCACTTCGGTCGCGTCGAAGTCGGCATCCGGAAGCGGAATCCAGATTCGAGCCATCGCGCTTTTCAGAAGTCGAACGGCAACAGCCAGTTGGTCCCGTTGGACGTCCCGGTGCGGTACGAGAGGGGAGCGCCAATGCCCAGGGCCGCTATTCACCGTCCAGGAGATCTGCCCCGAGCCATCGACCGTCTCGAGCGGCACCGAAGCCCCTGCGGGAAGTGCGAGCTTCGCGGGCACGGCGCGGAACGCCGCCGACAGACTGACCCGGTACTGCAGCAGCGCCTCTTCACCGGTCGTGCTGTCGCGCACTTCGATCAAATCGAGCCCTTCGAGCGCGCCCGCGACGTACGCCCCGGTGGCGCTGATCGTGCCCCCGCTGGCCATCGCCATCGCGGTGAAGGCCGCCGCCCGTTCGGCATTCAACGCCGGACTGTCGGTCGGCACGTCGGCGTAGGTGAACGACTTGTTGAGCGAGTTGCCCAGCACGGTCGCCATCTGGCTCTGCGCGTCTCGGTACTGCCCGACCAGCCCGCGGGTGTTGTACGCGTCGGCCTCGCAGGTGACCGACTGGCCCCGCAGGTTGACGAGCTGCTTCTCGATCTCGCTGTCGAGCTGAGTCGGGCTGGGTGACAGGGTGAGGATCAAATCGTTCGCCCGGCTGACCCGCAGCGCGTTCGCCGAGCCCGGGTAGCGGTCGTTGTAGCTCTCGATGCCGTTGGGCTCTTTGCCGGTGAGGAAGTACCGAAAGCCGACTTCGTGCGCGACGGTCGCCATGTTGATGCCGCGAATGACGCACATCTGGTCGTAGTGGTCCGCCAGCCGGCCAATCGCCGGGCCGAACTTGATGTTGCTCGGGCCCGCGCCCGCGCGTTCCGTCGGAGTGACGACCTGGGTCGGAAAGCTCGAGTCGTTCGCCAGCAGGCTGTAGCCGGCAAGGATCCGCGTCTCGGCCACCCGGTCGGGAGTGAAGACGTTGGGATCCCGCGGGTCGAGCGAGAGCAGCACGTCCCACCCACCGCTGAAATAAAGGAACACGAAGCAGCGATCAGCCGGAGCCAGGCCGGCGCCGACCCGTCGCATGTCACAAAAGTTGAGGTACTTGTCCTCGAGCAGACCGGCAGTCACCGCCTGCGCGCAGCTGGTCGCGCCGGTGCCCCTGAAGGTCAGCGTGGATTACGACGCCACCCTCTTCTCGTGCGCCGCTTTGAGCGCCCCGTCCCCCCGTTTCCGATCGCCATGCTCGGGCCATCAGAAATCAGGCGAGCAGCGCGGGTGACCATGGGGAACCCTACCAGTCGCGGGTAGCGCCGGCCGGCTCAGTCAGTGACCGGAACGCCGAAGTGACACCGGTGAGTAGGAAGGGAAGTGAAAGCGCCTTACGAACGCCAGTGTCGCCGCGGCGATTCGGCCGGCGGTTGGGCCAGCGCGCCGGACCTGCAGCAGGCCACGTCGAGGAACGTCGTCTTTTCCCCAGTGAGCACCGCTCGGAGCGCCTTGACCGCACATCGGGTTCCGAACTCCCGCCAGATGAGCGGAAGATTCTTCAGAACGTCTTTGCCTGTGATGACTCCCTGCATTCTCAGTACTCCCGAGCGCGAAGATTTTGCGCTTT
Organism: Archangiaceae bacterium; assembly: GCA_043750125.1. GTDB lineage: Bacteria > Myxococcota > Myxococcia > Myxococcales > Myxococcaceae > JAGSPQ01. The sequence goes on from JAYVCD010000031.1 coordinate 41,981, forward strand.
TGCTCCGGTTACTGATGAAAGGCAAGCTGGCCACGCAAACCATGCAGCTCTACAGCGACATCGCTCGGTTGACGGAAGAAGGCCGGGCCTTCGTGCTCGCGACTGTGGTCGACACCCAGGGCAGCACGCCCCAGAAGCCGGGCTCGAAGATGCTGGTGCTCGAGCAGGGGCAGACCTGCGGCACGGTGGGGGGAGGGGCGATCGAAAAGCAGATCATCGATGCCGCTCTCGAGCTGCTGGCGTCTGCCGATGCGCAGACCCAGATCATCGAGACCCACCTGACCCACGACCTGGGGATGTGCTGCGGCGGTAAAATGCGGGTCTTTCTCGAGAAGCACGCCGCAGCCGCGCGGCTGTTCGTGTTCGGGGCCGGGCACGTCGCGCGCGAGTTGGCCGCTCTGGCCCACCACGTCGGCTTCAAAGTGGAAGTCGTCGACGAGCGCCCCGAGTGGGCCCAGCGCGAGCGCTTTGCAGAGGTCAAGCTCACCGTGCGTTCGCCGTCAGACGTGGCGCGGGAGCTGCCCGGCGGACCGGACTGCTACTTCTGCATCACCACCCATGATCATCCGCTCGACCAGGCGTGCCTCGAGGCGCTGCTGCGAAAGCCGTCGGCGTACCTGGGAGTCATTGGCAGCCGCCGCAAAGCCGAGCGCTTCAAGCTGCGGCTGCGGGCGGCGGGCTTCACCGAGACCGAGCTGGACCGGGTGAAGAGCCCGATGGGAGTTCCGATTCACGCCCTGACGCCCGCCGAAATTGCAGTGAGCATCGTCGGCGAGCTGATCTCGGCTCGCCGGGAACGAACCCGATGAACCTCAGTCGGGCGAAGAGCGGTGGGATTGCGAGCTTTCGTTCTTCGCTGCCGACGCGTGGGTGGGAAAGCGCTCGACGTTGGCCAGCCAGGCCGCCGCGTTCTTCACGTACCGCCCGGTGCCCGCGGTGTCCCACTTGTTGTACAGGCGGGTGAAGCCCCCGTCGAAGATGAGGCGCTTGCCTCCTTGATCATAGAAGGCGGCGACGAGGTTGTTGGCTGAGCCGTAGATCAGCGGCGTGAGCGCCGGGTTCGAGCTGAGGGTGGCGATGGTAATTCCCTCGTAGATGTACTCGAGCCCGGTGGTGAGCAGGTGGTGGCGAAGGACTCCCGCTTTGCCCGGTTCCTTCTGCAACCCCACGGTCTGATCGCCCACCACGTCTCCGTGCATCGTCACGCCCAGCAGCGCCTGGCCCACCGCGTTGGCATCGGCGTAGTACGGCTCGTTGTCGCCCCACACGTAGACCCCGTGGCCGGCCTCGAAGAACTTCTTGATCAGCGCGAGGTGCTTCTCGTTCAGGTGCCGGGTCGAGTCGGCGATGATCCACAACTGGCTCGCCTTCTTCAGTCCCGCCTCGAGCTCGTCGGGCGTGGGGGCCTGGTTCCAGCGGTAGACCGAGAAGCCCTTCCCTTTGAGCGCAGCCTTCGGAAGATCAAAAGGAAAGGCGTAGAGCTGAATGACGGCAACCGTCTCACCCTCGAACGCCCCATCGACTGCGAGGTCGAACTGATTTCCCTGGGCGTTCCCGTACCGGTCTTTGCTCGCTGCTGTCTCGATGATCCGCTCGGTGACCTTTCCGGTTTTGGCGTCGACCTGCTTCTCGACCGATTGAACAGTCGGAGCGTTGCGGCCGGCAGATTGGGAATACTGCGCGAAGGCAGGCATGCCGATGAGAACGAGGCATGCGGCCCATAACGACGGTTGACTTGGTTTCATGGTGCGGCGCCAAACGCGCTGACTGCAGAATCGATCTGGGCCTATAGACCCCAGCCATGAATGGCCCCGACTCGGACAAGCGGTTCTTCGTCTTCAACGCGGTGCTCTCGACCGCAGCGTTGGGCCTGCTTGCCTGGCTGTTGCTGATTCGAGGGGGCTCGGCCAACACGGGGCAGAATCTGAGCTTCATGCCGGCGGTGAACGCCTGCCTCAACGCGACCTCGAGCGTGCTGCTGCTGTGCGGCTACGTCGCGGTGAAGCGCGGCAATTCACGCATTCACCGCTACTTCATGGTGTCGGCGGTCGCATCGTCGGCGCTGTTTCTCGTGGGGTACGTGGCGTACCACTTCGTCCACGGGGACACGAAGTTCGGCGGGGGGGGTGCGATTCGCACCGTGTACCTGAGCATCCTCATCACCCACGTGTTGCTGTCGATCGCCGTGGTCCCGATGGTGCTGACCGCGCTCTATTTTGCTGCACGCAGACAGTTCGTTCGCCACACCAAAGTGACGCGGATCCTCTTTCCCATCTGGCTCTACGTCTCGGTGACGGGAGTGGTCATCTACTTCATGCTTCGCGGACACCCCACCGCCTCGTGAAGCGACGTAGCTTCGCGTTCCTATGCGAGCCGTCCGTTGCCACCAGCTGATTGGTCCCAAAGGTCTTCGCGTCGATGACCTCGAAAATCCGACTGCCTCGGAAGGCGAGGTGTTGATCGACGTCCACGCCGCCGGGGTGAACTTCCCCGAGGTGTTGCTGACGTACGGGAAGTACCAGTTCAAGCCCGAGCCTCCCTTCATTCCCGGAGGCGAAGCGGCCGGCGTGGTGAGCGGCGTCGGGGCGAACGTCAGCAGCCTGAAGGTCGGAGATCGCGTCGCGGCCACGATGATCAACGGCGCCTTCGCAGAGAAGATCGTCGTCTCGGAGCTCGCGGCGGTGAAGCTGCCCGACGCGGTCGACTTCCAGGTCGCGGCCGTCACGTTGCTGACCTACGCGACGACGTACCACGCGCTCGTCGACCGGGCGCAGCTGAAGGCCGGCGAGACGCTGCTGGTGCTCGGCGCGGGTGGAGGAGTGGGGGTCGCTGCGATTCAGCTGGGCAAGCTGCTTGGCGCGAAGGTGATCGCCGCCGCGTCGACTCCGGAAAAGATCGCGTTCTGCAAGCAGATGGGCGCGGACGATGGCGTTTGCTACGGCACCGAAGATTTGAAGGAACGGGTGAAGGCCCTGACCCTGGGCGAAGGCGCGAACGTCATCTACGACCCGGTCGGAGGGCGCTACTCAGAGCCCGCGCTGAGGTCGATCGCCTGGGAAGGCCGGTTCCTAGTGGTCGGTTTCGCCGCCGGCGACATTCCGAAGATTCCGCTCAACCTCGCGCTGCTCAAGGGCTGTCAAATCGTCGGGGTCTTCTGGGGCGCCTTCGCGATGCGAGAGCCGCTGCGACAGCGCGCCAACGCCGACAAGATTCTCGCCTGGGTTGCGGAAGGGAAGCTCAAGCCCCACGTCGATGCGAGCCTTCCGTTCGACCGCGCGGCCGAGGCGTTGGAACGGCTCGAGAAACGGCAGGTGCTGGGCAAGCTGGTCCTCGTCCCCTGAGGGTGGCGCAGGCGCGTTCAGCGGAATACCATCGTGGTATGAAAGTGAAGACCTCAGTCACACTCGAACGAAGCATCGCGCAACAGCTCGATCGGGTGGTGGGACGGGGGGCAGCCGCTCGGCGATGATCGAATTGGCGGTGCGCGAATTTCTCGAACGGCGCCTTCGCGTGTCACGCGATGCAAAAGATCTCGCGCTGCTCAACCGCCACGCCGATCGCCTCAATCGAGAAGCCACCGACGTACTCGGATACCAGGTCGACACCTGAAGCGCGGTGAGCTGTACAGAGTTCAAAAGCCAGGTCGTGACCCGAAGCGCTCCCGGGTGTTCGTGGTTGTGAGTCGCCAGGTGCTGGTCAATCACCGATTTCGTGGGTTCGCTTGGTTGGACGAAGCTCGAGGCGCTCAAGCCCGCGCTTGCAATCGCCCTGGATCTCGAAGCGCCTGAGGGTTGAGCCTCACACCGCGATCGAAGCATCGTCGGCGACGCTCGCCAGCGGAATGCCATCGACGTAGGTGACGTAGCGCCCCATCACCGCAGACACGCGGGGACCTGGGGTGACGACCCCAGTGAGGTTCAGCGGGTCCACCGCCGAGAGATGAACCACGTGCCCGGTGAACGGAGCGCGGCGGGTTGCGCGGGCCGCTTCGACTGCCTCGGGCAAGGCGAATTGCTCGCCGGCGAAGCCGTTGAGGAAGCGCCCGCCGCGGATCTCTCCCCTTCCCTCGAGCCGGCGGTAGAGGGGCAGCAGCTCACGCCACGGGGGGGCGAGGTTTTCCCGCGCGACCAGATCTCGAAAGACGATTCCGTAGCGCTGCAAGAAAAGCCGGGCGAGTTTTTCCATCCGTTCGGCTTCATCGATCGGCTCGGTGGGAGCGAGCAGCGACCACCGCCCGGGACCTCCCCGCTGCAGCGCGCGCTGACGACGGCGCAGCTTCGGGGACTGCAGCACCCGCAGGTTCTGCACCGCGTCAGCGGTGACCAGGCCACGGGCGAGCAGCTCCCACAGTGCGTCCTCCACTTCCGAGGGCAACCGCCGCGAGCTCGACTGCAGCTCGGAAAAGAAGCTGGCTCCCCGGCGCTCGAGCGCCTGAGCGATGTCGCGCGCGATGGGTGAGAGCTCCTCGGGCAACCCGCGGGGACCATCGGCGAGCAATGCCCGGGGCCGCGCCGCTTGCAGCAGCCACTCGAGCTCGCTGCGACGCACGAAGGTGAGGCTCGCATTGCGCCCCGCCACCGGCGTTCGCTTCGCAGGCTCGGGCGGCGCCGGAGGCGGCACGTTCCCATCGCCGCGACGGGGGCCCACCACCGGCCGGGTGTCCTTCATCGTCAGTCGGCCCCACGCGATTTCCCCGTTCCACGACAGCTGCTCCAGCCACTCGCCGACGTATTGCTTCATTCGGGTGGGAATCAGCTCGAGCTCCCACGCGGCAGCGGGCGCCTCGTAGCCCTGGAGCAACGAGACGACCTTCAACACCCCCATCGTCCCGCGCAGCTGCGACTCCGAGCCGATGTGGTGCCACCGGAAAAGAAAACGCATGAAGTCCTGGGCGGACAGCGGCTCGATTTCCCGCCGCAACCTTCCCAGGGTCATCCGGTGAATGCGCTGCAGCAGGCGGCGATCACACCACTCCACCGGCGCGCCGACCGGCCGACCGGGGTGAAACCGGCCCTGCAGCACCTGCCCCACCTGCTCGAGCTTCGCGAGCCCGACTTCGGTCGTGCCGGGGCTCAGTCCCAGCAGTCCGGCGACCTCGAGCGCCGTGGTGGGCCCGAGAATCTCCATCCACCCGCGAACGACCGAGCGGGCGGCGAGCTCTTCTTCCACCGGGCCATCGCCGGGCAAGGCGACCAACGTCAGCTCGGCTGAAGGAAACAAGGCGCGCATCAGCGGCACCCTTTCGGCGGCATAGGCGAGGGTGCGACCGTTGACCTGGGTCACTGCGGCGCGGCGATCTTCAATCAACCCCGCGAGCCAGTCGGCTCGAACCAGCGGCATCACCGCTTCGGGGACGTCGAGCGGAAGGAAACCCAACTGCAGCAGCGCGTCGTGCAGCTCTTCGGGCTCGCGCAGGTCCGGGCGGGCGTCGGCGATGGTCTGGGAAATCGCCGCCGCATCGAGCGCGCCCAGGTTCGCGGCGTCGGCTGGAGGCAGCGTGCGACGAACCGACACCGCCCGGGCCCGCCGTTCTTCCAGCGGCGCTTCGTCGAGGTAGGTGTACGGCGCCGAGTTGAGCATCGCGTGGGCGAAGACGCTGGGCTCGGGAAGATCGACGGCGACTTTGGAAATCTTCCCTTCCTTCATCGCGGTGAGCACCGCCTTCAGACCATCGACATCCATCGCGTCGCGCAGGCAGTCTTTGAGCGTCTCGTTGACCAGGGGGTGATCGGGAGGCTCGATCTCTTTTCCAGCGTGGTTGTCGGCGCAGCCGACCTGCTCGGGGAAGACCGAGGCCATCAAGTCTTCGGATCGCGCCCGCTGAATCGGCGGAGGGACCCGCTTCCCCGACGACATCCGCGAGAGCGCCAGCGCCCGCGAAGACGTCCAACGAAACCGGGTTCCGAAGATCGGCGCCTGCAGCACCGCCTGGGTCAGCACCTGCTCGCAGGTATTGGGGTGGACGAAGTCGAAGATGTCCGCGAGCGGGAAGCTGTGTTGCTCGCCCAGCGACAAGATCAACCCATCGTCGGTGGCGGCGGCCTGCAGCTCGAAATCGAAGGCGCGGCAGAAGCTCTTTCGCAGCGCGAGGCCCCAGGCGCGATTGATCCGCCCTCCGAAAGGAGAATGAATGATGAGCTGCATTCCTCCGGCGTCATCGAAGAAGCGTTCGGCGTACAGCGTGTCGAGGGTGGGCACGCCGCCGAGCGCCGCGGCTCCGGCGCGCAGGTACCGCACCAGCAAGCCCGCGGCGTAGGCGGGCAGCTTCAGCGTTCCTTCCAGCCAGGCGTGGGCGTCTTCCTTTTCGACGACGTCTTTGCGCAGCCGCGCCACTTCGGCCGACAGCTCGTCGGTGCGGGCCGGGGCTTCTCCCCGCCAGAAGGGAACATTGGGGGGCTGCCCGTGGGCGTTCTCGACCCGAACGGCCCCATCGAAGATTCGGCGAATTCGCCAGCTGGTCGAGCCGAGCACGAAGACATCGCCGGCCGACGACTCGACGGCGAAGTCCTCGTCCAGGGTGCCCACCTGTTTCTCGTCGGGCTCGGCGATCACCTGGTAGCTGAAGGTGTCGGGGATGGCGCCTCCGTTCTGAACGGCTGCGAGTCGAGCGCCTTTGCGCGGACGCAGAAAGCCATTCACCCGATCGCGGTGCAGGTGGACTCGAGAACGGCCGCGGCTGGTGGACACTCCTTCGGACAGCAGGTGGAGCACCTTCTCGTAGTCTTCGAATTTCAGGTCCGCGTAGGGCATCGCGCGCTTGAACAGCTCGAACAACTCGCGCTCGTCCCACTCTTGGGCGGCCACCTCGGCGACGATTTGCTGCGCGAGCACGTCGAGCGGCTGGGTCGGAATGCGGACCGCGTCGAGGCTGCCTTCGTGAATGGCGCGAATCAACGCGGCGCACTCGACCAGCTCGTCGCGGGTCATCGCAAACAACACTCCGCGCGAGATGGCCGACTTGCGATGCCCCGAACGCCCGAGCCGCTGCAACATCACCGAGATGGAACGCGGGCTGCCCAGCTGAACCACGAGGTCGATGCTGCCGATGTCGAGGCCCAGCTCGAGCGAGGCGGTGGCGACCATCACCTTCAGCGTTCCGGACTTCAGCCGTTCTTCGGCCGACAGCCGCAGCTCGCGCGCCATGCTTCCGTGATGGGACGCGACTTTCTCTTCGCCCATGCGCTTGCCCAGGTCGTGCGCCACCCGCTCGGCAAGCTTTCGGGTGTTGGTGAAGACCAACATCGTCCGGTTCTCGAGGGAAAGCGCGACCAGGCGGTCGTAGACCTGTCCCCACATCTCGTGGGTGGCGACCGCGGTCAGCTCGTCCTCGGGCGTCTCGAGCGTCAGTTCCCAGGGGCGCAGGTGACCGATCTGCACGACCTGGCAGTCGGGGGCCGCGACTCCGGTGAGAAACTTCGCCAGCAGGTGCAGCGGCTTTTGCGTCGCCGACAGTCCAATCAGCTGGGGGCGCACCGCGGTGATGGCCTTCAGCCGTTCCATCGAGAGCGCGAAGTGCGAGCCGCGCTTGTCCCGGGCCAGGGCGTGGATCTCATCGACCACCACGGTGTGCACGGTCTTCAGCGTCGCCCGCGACCGCTCGGACGTGAGGTAGAGGTACAGCGACTCAGGAGTGGTGATCAGAATGTGCGGCGGCCGTTTGACCATCGCGGCCCGCTGGGCAGGCGAGGTGTCCCCGGTGCGGACCATCACCCGGACGTCGGGCAGCCTGGCTCCTTGCGCCTCGGCTCGGCGCTTGAGCTCTTCGAGTGGCTGGAGCAGGTTCTTCTGAACGTCGTTTCCCAGTGCCTTGAGCGGAGAGATGTAGAGCACCCGGGTCTCGTCGGGCAGCTGCCCTTTCTTGGCGAGGCGGAACAGCTCATCGAGGCAGGCGAGGAACGCGGCGAGCGTCTTGCCCGAGCCGGTCGGGGCGGCGATCAGCACGTCCCTGCCGGAACGGATGACGGGCCAGCCCTGCACTTGAGGCTCGCTGGGCTCGCCCAGAGTCTCTTCGAACCAGCGGCGAACCACCGGGTGAAAAGCAGAGAGCGCGGCGTGGGACGGTGCCGAGCCGGAAATCAAATCGAGGGCGTTCTGCATGGCCTACTTAACTGAACAGAGGGGCAGGTGGAGATCAATCCCGAGCGGCGGCAGCCGGCGCGCATTTCTGGTACTCAGTTCGCCTCATGACCCCGAACCGTCGGCGCTATACGCGGGTCCCCACCCGGCAGATGCGCAGCCTTTTCCGCGCGCACGGCCTCGGGCCGGCCAATGGGTGGGTGGTCGACATCTCGCTGGGCGGTGTCTTTCTTCGCACCTCGTGGCCCCTGCCGGTGGGCGAGCGACTGGCGATCGAGCTGCCGCGGGGCGAGGCGATTCCGGTCTGTGTGCAGGGGCGGGTCGTCAGCAGCACCCCCGCGGGGACCCGGGCGGCGCGCTCGGGAATGGGAGTGCGCTTCGATGCCCTCGACCCGATGACCCTCAACGATCTGCGCGAGCTGGTGGGCTGCCTGGCTCCGGCCGGGACCCACCTCGAGGTTCGGGCCGAAGACGTCGAAGTGACTGCGGTGGCCAAAGCGGCGGCGTCCGTTCCCGAGCCCAGGGGACCGCTGCCGAAGTTGACCGCGGCCCAGCCGATTCCGATTCCCGCCAGCGTCCCTTCCGCGCCTCGCGCCCAGCTTCACGCCCTGACCACCGCGGGCGAAAACGAGCGGCTGCGCAATCACGCCAAAGGTCTGCTGATGCAGGTCGGAGATCTTCAGATGGAAATTTCTGCCCGAGACCGGGAAGTCGCCACCCTTCGAGAAGCGGTGGCGCGCCTGCAGGCCTCAAATGCCCAGCTGCTGCGAAACCCGCGCTGAAGTTATTTTACCGCGGTCATGTCGACGGCGTTCCCTTCGGCCTTCCAGCCTTTCATTCCGTCTTTCATCGCTGCCACATCGGTATGCCCTGCTTCAGCCGCGCGACCCGCGGCAGTGTGTGAGGCCGTTCAGGTTCTGCTCGTGCAGTAGAAGACCAGAGGCCGGTTCTTGTCGGACGGCAGCTGCTTCAAGTCGTACTCGCTCGACGAGGTGAGCAGCACCGCGCCGGGAACCACTCCTGCCGTCTTGCGGTACTCGTCGTCGTTGGCGTCGACCGGGGTGGCACTGCCGGCTTTCACCAGGGCCGCGACCTCCGCGACCGTCGCTTCCTTCACGTTCGGGTTGTGTTTGGTGCAGCCCGCCAAAAACAGGCCCGCTGCAAGGGTGATCCATAGATTTCTCATGGTTCAAAAACCTTAGCCTGCGCATGGTAACGATGCTGCAAATGCGACGGGGGCTGACACTTCTTTTCATTCTGGCGCTCAGCGGATGCATGACCCGGTACCGCAAAGCCAACGAGCTGGCGAAGAGCGGAAAGTTCGTCGAAGCAGCAGAGCTGTTCGACCAGCTGGCCAAAGAGAACCCCACCGACCCCGAGCTGCCCGGGCTGGTCGAGACGGCGCATCAGCGCGCGGTGGACCAGGCGCTCGGCAATGCGCGGCGGCAACGGCTGGCCGGAGATCCACACAGCTCGCAACAGTGGTTCTCGCGGGGGCTCGAGCTTCGGGACCGCTGGAACCTCAAGCTCAATGGCGCGCTCGAGAGCACGGTCGACGA